>NZ_JBXAFO010000024.1:0-90562 GCF_058793255.1 Rhodococcus sp. MPR-R1B | reverse complement strand
GATGGGCACCGGGGGATGGTTTCAGGGGAGTGCAGGGTCGAGACTGGTTCCCGCAAAGCCCTCGCCAGCGGCCCCGATCGGTGCAACAATGGGCTCCGGCACCATTTTTGCCCCGATGACCAGCGGATTTGGTGCTGGCGCTCGTTCGTGTGTAATCTTTCGGAGGCTTCAAGAGAGCGGCAACGCGCTCCTGAGCCACGCCCCCTTAGCTCAGTCGGTAGAGCGTTTCCATGGTAAGGAAAAGGTCAACGGTTCGATTCCGTTAGGGGGCTCGCTGGATTGTGGTGCCGTGCTTTCCGCGCGACACTCGACACCGAGGCGGTGTAGCTCAGTTGGTAGAGCAAACGACTCATAATCGTTGCGTCGCCGGTTCAAGTCCGGTCACCGCTACACAATATGCATGATCCACCCTGATTGCTCGTAATCAGATACACCCGAAAGAAGGCATCCCGTGGCCTCCTCGACCGACGTTCGGCCCAAGATCACCTTGGCCTGCGAGGTATGCAAGCACCGCAACTACATCACCAAGAAGAATCGGCGCAACGACCCCGATCGCCTGGAGCTCAAGAAGTTCTGCCCCAACTGCGGAACCCACCAGTCGCATCGCGAGTCGAAGTAGTAAGTCCTTAACAGGACGACGATTTTCGCGGAAGACCCTCTCTGGGCCTGCGTCTTCGGGTCCTAGCTAGAAGAGAGTCTCACCGCGTGACAGATTTGCAAGAGAACCAGGCAGCGGCCGAGGTCCCTACGGACCCGGCCGCTCATGCCGTCCAGATGGTCGGTCACCACTATCGTGTCGAAGACTTCTACGAGGTCGGACGCGAGAAGGTGCGCGAGTTCGCTCGCGCCGTCCAGGACGCCCATCCCGCGCACTACGACGAGTCGGCAGCCAAGGGCCTCGGATACGACGGCCTGATCGCTCCCATCACGTTCGTCGCCATCGTGGGTGCCATTGCTCAGCGACGTCTGTTCGAAGAGATCGTCACAGGCTACGACCTGAGTCAGATTCTTCAGACCGATCAGCGCTTGGTGCTGCACAAGCCCATGCAGGTCGGTGACCGACTCTTCTGCGACGTCTTCCTGGATTCGTTCAGGCAGGCCGCAGGTAGCGACATCATCGTGACCAAGAACATCATCACCGATCAGAACGACGAAGCCGTCGTCACCACGTGGACGACGCTTGTTGCTCGAACGGGTGGGGAAGTGGACGAGAACATCGCCCACGCAGTCAAGGACGTGATGATGCATGTCGCTTCGTAAATTTTCCGACGTGAGTGTCGGCGAACTTCTCCCCGAGAAGTCCGTCACCCTGACGCGTGGAAACCTCGCCAACTACGCGGGTGTTTCGGGAGATCCCAATCCGATTCACTTCAGTGACGAGGTCGCACGACTTGCCGGCTTGCCGGACGTCGTCGCGCACGGCATGCTCTCCATGGGCATCGGTGCCGGCTACGTCACCGAATGGCTGGGAGATCCGGGCGCAGTGACCGAGTACAACGTACGGTTCACGAGCCCGGTGATCGTGGCAGCCGACAAGGCTGCCGAGATCGAGTTCACCGCCAAGGTGAAGTCGATCGACGAAGAAAGCAAGACCGCAGTACTGGCAATTGTGGCCAAGTCCGAAGGTAAGAAGATCTTCGGTCGTGCCACTGCCACGGTCCGTCTAGCCTGATCGCAGGGCGGATTGTGTTTGTTCCGGGGCTTTGAAGTACACTGAGATTTCTGGGATTCCTCAGCGCTGCGCGCTGCCCTGAATGTTGCAAGACATTCACCTCGGGTAGCGCGTATGTTGTGTGATCGCAGAACGGTTGATTCAGGCAGGGTCTACCTGTCGAGGTCAACCAAAGGGGCGTAGCTCAACTGGCAGAGCAGCGGTCTCCAAAACCGCAGGTTGCAGGTTCAAGTCCTGTCGCCCCTGCCCCCGGATGCCAGCGACTGAGAGGAACGACGTGAGCGAGGAGCGCGCCAAGCGCGACGCCGACACTTCGGATGCGGAGACTTCACTGTCTGCCGATTCGACCGGTGTCGACGACACTGCAGCTGACGCGACTACGCGTTCCGATCTTTCGTTGGACAAGGACGGTGCCGAGAAGGCTCCCTCCGCATCCAGTGGGGTTTCCAACAAGCCGACCGGCAAGCGCGCTGCACGCGGCGCCTCGGTCAGCGCGTCCACCGTGAAGACTCCGGCCCGGACGGCATCCCGGACATCTTCGGCCAAGCCGACTGCAACGAACCCCGGCAAGAAGCCCAAGGCGAAGAAGGACAACATCTTCAAGCGCCTGCGCAAATTCTTCCGCGAGGTCATCGCAGAACTCCGTAAGGTCATCTGGCCGAACCGCAAGCAGATGATCACCTACACCAGCGTCGTGCTGACGTTCGTGGTCTTCATGGTCGCTTTCATCAGCGGCGTCGATATCGCTGTGATCAAGGGTGTCACCTGGCTGTTCGGCTGATCGCCGTAGCAGTCGGGCGTCTTTGCCTGCGAGCGCGACAAGACCCGACCCGGGTCCGAGTAACGAGAGGAAGCGAGTGCCCCAGTGAGCACCCCCGAGAACGACACGAATGAGGCTTTGGCCGAAGAGCGTGTTTCTGCCGAGGCGGCAGCCGAAGTAGACGTCGTGGTTGCCGAAGGCACCGATGCAGACGTTGCCGAAGGCACTGATGCAGACGCTGCAGCGACCGAGGACGTCATCTCCGACGATGCCGAGAACTCCGACGAGGCCGCTCCCGCCGCCGAGCTCGAGGTCGAGGATCCCGTTGCCGAACTCAAGGCTGCGCTGCGCCGCGCCCCGGGTGACTGGTACGTCATCCACTCGTACGCCGGTTACGAGAACAAGGTCAAGACCAACCTCGAGACTCGCGTTCAGAACCTCGATGTCGGCGACTACATCTTCCAGGTGGAAGTTCCCACCGAAGAGGTCACCGAGATCAAGAACGGCCAGCGCAAGCAGGTCAACCGCAAGGTTCTGCCCGGATACATCCTCGTTCGCATGGAGCTCAACGACGAGTCGTGGGGCGCCGTGCGCAACACGCCTGGTGTCACCGGTTTTGTCGGTGCCACGTCGCGTCCCTCGCCGCTGACCCTCAACGAGGTCGTCAAGTTCCTGCTCCCGCAGCAGGAGCAGAAGAAGCAGCAGGCTGCAGCGGCCGCCGTCGCAGCAGGCGAGGCACCGTCCGAGTCCTTCGGCAAGCCCCTCATCGAGGTCGACTTCGAGGTCGGCGAGTCGGTCACCGTCATGGACGGCCCGTTCGCAACCCTTCCGGCCAGCATCAGCGAGGTCAACGGCGAGCAGCAGAAGCTCAAGGTTCTCGTGTCGATCTTCGGTCGTGAAACCCCGGTTGAGCTCAACTTCAACCAGGTCGCGAAGATCTGACCACCCCAAAACTTGCAATTTGTTCGACGCAAGACACACACCCAAGCTAGAAACTAGGAACTAGAGATGCCCCCAAAGAAGAAGAAGCTCGCCGGGCTCATCAAGCTGCAGATCCAGGCAGGTCAGGCTAACCCTGCACCTCCCGTGGGTCCCGCACTCGGTCAGCACGGCGTGAACATCATGGAGTTCTGCAAGGCCTACAACGCGGCGACTGAGTCCCAGCGCGGCAACGTTGTGCCGGTCGAGATCTCGGTCTACGAAGACCGGACCTTCGATTTCAAGCTGAAGACCCCTCCCGCCGCCAAGCTGCTCCTCAAGGCAGCCGGCGTCGCCAAGGGCTCCGGCGAACCGCACAAGACCAAGGTTGCCTCGGTGACCATGGATCAGGTGCGCGAAATCGCGAAGACCAAGGCTGAAGACCTCAATGCCAATGACATCGAGCAGGCCGCGAAGATCATCGCCGGCACCGCTCGTTCCATGGGCATCACGGTCCAGGGCTGATAGTCCGCTCCACAGCATTACGTGGGAGGGCCGGCCAGGCCCCGACCACAACTGAACCATTCACCACTGCACAGGTAATTCGCTGCAGTGACAAGTAAGGACAGAACAAATGGCAAAGCGCAGCAAGGCGTACCTCGCCGCCGCTGAGAAGATCGACGCAGACAAGCTCTACAGCCCGCTTCAGGCTGCAAAGCTCGCCAAGGAGACGTCGTCCACCAAGATGGATGCAACCGTTGAGGTTGCAGTTCGTCTGGGCGTCGACCCCCGTAAGGCTGACCAGATGGTCCGCGGAACGGTCAACCTGCCCCACGGCACCGGTAAGACCGCTCGCGTCATCGTGTTCGCTGTTGGCGAGAAGGCAGCAGAAGCCGAGGCTGCAGGCGCTGACGTAGTCGGTGCAGAAGACCTGATCGAGCGCATCCAGGGTGGATGGGTCGATTTCGACGCCGCAATCGCGACTCCTGATCAGATGGCCAAGGTCGGCCGCATCGCCCGTGTCCTCGGACCGCGTGGCCTGATGCCGAACCCGAAGACGGGCACCGTTACGGCGGATGTCACCAAGGCTGTCAACGACATCAAGGGCGGAAAGATCAACTTCCGCGTCGACAAGCAGGCCAACCTGCACTTCGTCATCGGCAAGGCATCGTTCGACGATGAGAAGCTGGTGGAGAACTACGGCGCAGCCCTGGACGAGATCCTGCGTGCGAAGCCCTCGTCGGCCAAGGGTCGCTACGTGAAGAAGATCACGGTCTCGACCACCACCGGTCCGGGCATCCCGGTGGATCCGAACCGTACTCGCAACCTCCTCGAGGATGCTGCAGACGCGTAAGCAGTCCGCATACGAACAAGAAGGCCGGCAGGGATCACTCCCTGCCGGCCTTCTTGCCGTTTCGGGAGAGTGCGATCCCTGCCGGTGGTATCGGTCCATCGGTGGTATCGGTCCAACGGTGGTATCGATCTAACGGTGGCATCATCGGGGTATGCACGAAGCGTTCCAGTTCCTCGGAAACTTTTGGTGGCTGATCTTCGTTTTCGGCGGCACCATCGGTGGGGCGCTGAAAGGTGTCGCGGTTGCCAACGAAAGGCGGATCGAGCGCCGGCAAGAGCGCTTCCGGCTCAAGCAGCAGACCAAGGTCGCCATCGCGCAAGCCAACGCACAACATCACGCCGACGAAGAAACACAGCGCCGAGAGCTGGCCAAGGCAATCGAGCAGCACGATGCGGTCGACGCCCGATGGTTCTCGTACGAACTCGATCCGGTCACACTGCTCGACACCCCGATGATGACGGACATGCGCGAGCCTTTGACCGCCGATTTTCATCGAGCCAAATATCGTGCCGATCTGCTTCGCCCAGGCAATCCGGAGACGATGATCGGCAATCAGCAGGCACAAACCGAGTACCGCGAGGCGGTGCACGCTTACTCGATCGCCTTCGAAATCGCGGAAGCTGAGGCGAAGCGCCGCCGACGGAGCGGATTCACCCTCGACGAACAAGAACGCCTGGTAAGGGCGCAACGTCTGCTGCGACTGGCCATGGACGAGGGCGCGACGCCACAGGAACGTCAGAGTGCGTACCGGAAGGCCCACAAGGAACTCGATGGACTGCTGGTGTTGCCGGACCGAGCTCGGGCAGCAATCGAACACAAGATCGCCAGGGCTATCGGTGCTTGAAGGAATCGGGTGCGTGACGAACCCGATTTGGTTGTGCAGCGAGCAGTCAGGTAGTCTTCGACGCGGAGTTCAGTGCTGGATATGAACTTCACCCCAAAATCATGTTCTACCCAAGACCGTTGGTGATTGCACTCAGTGATGGGTGTGGTTGAAAGTCCGGGAGTGCCCGGCGGCCCACGTAGGTGAACGAGGTAGGGGGATAGCTTGATGTAGTGGTTCTACAGTTTGCCTGGTTATGCACTGCCTCGCTTTGCATCGTTACGCTGATTCGTAAGCCTCTTCTTCATGTTTCCTCTGTACGCCCCGTGCGCTTGCGCCGGGGCGTTTTGCATGTCGCGGACTGTGTCTTCTCGGGTTCACCCCGATGAGGTGCAGCGGTTCCTGAGTGGGACAACGACTGTCACGAGAGGAGGCGAAGTATGGCAAAGCCTGAGAAGGTTTCCGCAGTTGCGGAAATCACCGAGCAGTTCAAGGGTTCGACCGCCGCTGTGGTCACGGAATACCGTGGCCTTTCGGTTGGCAACATCACGACACTGCGACGCGCTCTCGGAGAAGGTGCCACCTACTCCGTCGCCAAGAACACCCTGGTCAAGCGTGCCGCCGCAGAGGCTGGCATCGAGGGCCTTGATGACCTGTTCGTTGGTCCGACCGCCATTGCATTCATCAAGGGCGAACCGGTCGACGCTGCGAAGGCTCTGAAGAACTTCGCTAAGGACAACAAGGCGCTCATCATCAAGGGCGGCTACATGGACGGCGCTGCGCTGTCCGTGGAAGAGGTCAACAAGATCGCGGATCTCGAATCCCGCGAAATCCTGTTGGCAAAGCTTGCCGGCGCGATGAAGGGCAACTTGGCAAAGGCCGCAGGCCTGTTCAATGCTCCCGCTTCGCAGATGGCCCGTCTGGCCGCTGCCCTGCAGGAGAAGAAGGCTGCAGAAGGCGGAGCCGCAGAGGCCCCCGCAGAGGCTGCCACCGAGGCTCCGGCCGAGGCCGAAGCCGAAAGCTGATCCGCACCCGCGCATCACTGCTATAACCCCGCCCGGTCGCGGATCAGCGACATGGGACTTACAGGAAGGACCGCCACAATGGCGAAGCTCAGCACCGAAGAGTTGTTGGACCAGTTCAAGGAGCTCACCCTCCTCGAGCTCTCGGAGTTCGTTAAGGCATTCGAGGAGACCTTCGAGGTCACCGCTGCTGCTCCCGTCGCCGTCGCCGCTGCAGGCGCACCGGCTGCCGGCGCAGAAGCTGCTGAAGAGCAGGACGAGTTCGACGTCGTCCTCGAGTCGGCTGGCGACAAGAAGATCCAGGTCATCAAGGTCGTCCGTGAGGTCGTTTCCGGCCTCGGCCTGAAGGAAGCCAAGGACCTCGTCGAGAGCGCTCCGAAGGCCATCCTCGAGAAGGTTGCCAAGGACGCCGCAGAGGCTGCCAAGGAAAAGCTCGAAGCTGCCGGCGCAAAGATCGTCATCAAGTAAGACGGTTTTCCCGCTGCTCTTCGCGAGTAGTAACGAAGAGGGCCACTCCCCACGGGGAGTGGCCCTCTTTTTTTGAACTTTTTTCGCGGGTGATATGCCGGAATTCATGCAGGTGGGAGGGGTGTCCGAACTAGGCTGTGATCTGAATTATGCTTCTTCCCTACTCGTTAGTAGTATTCGCAGTCACGGGTACCACTCCCATGCGATAGAGTGACCCAACCCACACGGGTGCATGCATGCAACGGACGTCGCGGAGGTAATGGTGGGAGTCGAGGTAGCGGTACAAGGACTGACAAAGTCTTTCGGGTCGCAGAGGATTTGGCAGGACGTGTCGTTGACACTTCCCGCGGGTGAGGTCAGCGCACTGCTCGGGCCTTCGGGTACCGGTAAGTCGGTGTTCCTGAAGTCCCTGATCGGACTGCTCCGCCCTGAACAAGGCTCCATCGTCATCGACGGCACGGACATCCTGCAGTGCTCCTCCAAGGAGCTCTACGAGATCCGCAAGCTGTTCGGCGTTCTCTTCCAGGACGGCGCACTGTTCGGCTCGATGAACTTGTACGACAACATCGCCTTCCCGCTTCGTGAGCACACCAAGAAGTCGGAATCCGATATCCGCAAGATCGTGATGGAGAAGTTGGACCTCACGGGTCTGGTCGGCGCCGAGGACAAGCTTCCCGGTGAGATCTCCGGCGGTATGCGCAAGCGTGCCGGTCTGGCGCGTGCACTCGTTCTCGATCCCGAGATCATCCTCGTCGACGAGCCCGACTCCGGTCTGGATCCGGTGCGTACGACGTACATCAGCCAAACGCTGATCGACATCAACGCCCAGTCGGACGCGACGATTCTGATCGTCTCGCACAACATCAACCTCGCACGCACGGTGCCGGACAACATCGGCATGCTCTTCCGTCGTCAGTTGGTGATGTTCGGTCCTCGTGAGGTGCTGCTCACCTCGGACGAGCCCGTCGTCAAGCAGTTCCTCAACGGAACGATGATCGGTCCGATCGGTATGTCGGAGGAGAAGGACGAGGCTCAGATGGCGCACGAGCAGGCGCTCGTCGACGCCGGTCACCACGCCGGTGGTGTCGACGACGTCGAGGGCATCGTGCCGCAGATGAAGGCCACCCCCGGAAACCCGGAGCGTCAGGCTGTTCGTCGTCGCCAGGAGCGCGTCCGTCAGATCATGCACACCCTCCCAGCTAACGCACAGGCGGCGATTCAGGACAGCCTCGACGAGGTTGACGGAACTGGGCAGTACGATCCCCAGTACGCCGAAGCGAGCGGCTATCAGGGGGAGTGGAACGACAACTCGCAAGACACGCAGGTCATTCCTGCATACGAGGGCGATCCCTACGGAAACACGACACACGGGCAAGGGTAGGCATATCGGATGGGGGTTACCCGCAACTCGGTTCTGAGTCCGGTCAACGGAGCATTAACTCAGGCCGGAAACATCGTCGAACTGTTTGTCGACGTCGTCAGGAATACGTTCCGGCGTCCATTTCAGTTCCGTGAGTTCATCGAGCAGGCCTGGTTCATCGCCAGCGTGACAATTTTGCCGACGGCATTGGTAGCCATCCCTTTCGGCGCCGTCGTCTCACTGCAGACCGGTTCGCTGATCAAGCAGTTGGGTGCAGAATCGTTCACTGGCGCTGCCAGCGTCCTGGCGGTGATCCAGCAGGGTAGCCCCCTGGTGACAGCGTTGCTGGTCGCCGGTGCGGCCGGATCGGCCGTGACGGCCGATCTCGGTTCTCGAACCATCCGTGAAGAGATCGACGCGATGGAAGTCCTCGGAATCAATCCGATTCAGCGCCTGGTGGTTCCGCGTGTACTCGCGATGGTGCTGATCGCTGTTCTGCTCAACGGACTGGTGTCCGTCGTCGGTATCGCGGGTGGTTACTTCTTCAACGTGATCCTGCAGGGCGGTAACCCCGGTGCCTACATCTCGTCGTTCTCAGCTTTTGCGCAGCTACCGGACATTTGGAGCGGTGAGATCAAAGCCGCGGTGTTCGGTGTCATCGCTGGTGTGATCTCCGCGTACAAGGGACTCCACCCGTCCGGTGGCCCGAAGGGCGTCGGTGAGGCGGTGAACCAGGCCGTCGTCATCACGTTCCTGCTGTTGTTCTTCGCCAATCTGATTCTGACGATGGTGTACCTCCAGATCGTGCCGGCGAAGGGATCTTGACCTAAATGACCATCGCACGAGGCCGCGGCGATCAGTTCCTGCTGAAGAGTCGCAAAGTAGCCAGAATTCCAGTGAACGCGTTGGACCGCGCGGGCGAGCAGATGTCGTTCTACGCGCGCGCCATCGCGTGGACCCCGCGCACCCTGCATCGGTATCGGAAGGAGACGCTTCGACTACTCGCCGAAGTG
Source organism: Rhodococcus sp. MPR-R1B (assembly GCF_058793255.1). Taxonomy (NCBI): domain Bacteria; kingdom Bacillati; phylum Actinomycetota; class Actinomycetes; order Mycobacteriales; family Nocardiaceae; genus Rhodococcus; species Rhodococcus sp. MPR-R1B. Next base: position 81,172 of record NZ_JBXAFO010000024.1, on the reverse strand, counting down.
ACCTTCGGTAGCGGTGCGCTCGCAGTGATCGGCGGAACCATCGGCGTCATCGCGATGATGTCCGGATTCACCGGTGTCGTCGTCGGCCTCCAGGGCTTCGCCGCTCTGGAGCAGTTGGGTAGCTCGGTCCTGACCGGCTTCCTCTCCGCATACGTCAACACCCGTGAGATCGCTCCGATCGTTGCGGCTCTTGCGCTCTCGGCCACGGTTGGTTGTGGCTTCACCGCCCAACTCGGTGCCATGCGTATCTCCGAAGAGATCGACGCGCTCGAGGTCATGGCAGTTCCGTCGGTGCCGTTCCTGGTCACGACGCGCATGATCGCCGGCTTCGTCGCCGTCATCCCGCTGTACATCGTGGGTCTGCTTGCGGCGTACCTCGCCTCGAGAGTGATCAGCACGGTCTTCAACGGGCAGTCGACGGGTTCCTACGACCACTACTTCAACCTGTTCCTGCCACCGCAGGACGTGCTGTATTCGTTTGCGAAAGTCCTGGTATTCGCCTTCGTGCTGATCCTGATCCACTGCTACTACGGGTTCCATGCCTCAGGTGGTCCCGCAGGTGTCGGCGTGGCCGTCGGCCGCGCTGTTCGCGCCGCAATCGTGACGATCGCCGTTCTCGACTTCTTCCTCAGCCTCGCAATCTGGGGCACCACGACGACAGTGAGGGTGGCCGGATGATCGAGGCTCCGTCAGTCCTGCGCCGCCGTGTGCTCGGACTCGTGTTCTTCGTGGTGTTGGCATTGTTCCTGGCCTTCACCATCGGAACATTCAACAAGACGTTCAAGGACGTCGTGAAGATCGACCTCGTGACCGACACAGTCGGAAATGCGTTGCCACCCAACGCGGACGTCAAGGTCCGTGGGCTGCTGGTCGGCGAGGTGCGATCCGCGTCGACGAAAGACGGCCAGGTCACCTCGGTCCTCGCGATCGAGCCGGACAAGGCTGATCTCATTCCGTCCAACGTCACGGCGCGTCTGCTCCCGAAGACGCTTTTCGGTGAGCGCTACGTCTCCCTGATCATTCCGGAGGGAACCACCGCGACCCCGATTTCCGCGGGAACGGTGATCCACCAGGACAAGAGCGGCAATGCTGTCGAGGTCGGCGACGTTCTGGACGGACTGCTCCCACTTCTGCAGGCGATTCCGCCGCAGGATCTGGCGAACACTCTCGGTTCTCTCGCGCAGGGTCTGACGGGACGCGGCGCCGAGCTCGGTCTGACGGTCGATCGTCTCGAGGAGATCTTCCGCGGCGTCAATACCGAACTGCCCGCGGTGCAAGAGGATCTGCGCAAGTTCGCGGACTTCTCCCAGACGTACTCGGACGCTGCGCCCGATCTGATCAACGCTCTCGACAATCTGCGGACCACGGGTAACACGGTGGTGCAGAAGCAGGACCAGTTGCGGACACTGCTGGCGTCGCTCACCGTGACATCGTCTGACACCGCAGCCTTCCTCGAAGCGAACTCGTCCTCGATCATCACGCTCGCTGCGGATTCGAAGGAAGCTCTCCAGCTTCTGGCCCAGTACTCTCCGACCTTCGGGTGCACGTTCAAGGGCTTCTCGGACACCGCTCCGGAAGCTGCCAAGATCCTGTCCACCGACGCGCCCAATCCTGGTGTGCGTGCGAGTATTCAGATCGTGAACCCCAAGGGTCGCTACCTGCCCAACCAAGACGAGCCACGGCTCGTCGACAACCGCGGCCCGGTTTGCTACGACAACGTCACCGAGCCCGGCCGTCCGTTCCCGCAGTACCCCGGCGGTTCGTACGGTGACGGTTCCTACCAGGTTCCTTCCCGCAATCCAGGTCCCGCCACCATGGAATTCCTGCCTGCACCCGAGGGCTCCGGACCTCAGTTGTTCTCGACCAACAACAGCGGTCCGGCTCAGCAGGCCGGCTACGCGGGCTCGAAACTCGAAGAGGATACGTTGAAGGTGATCTACGGACAGGCCAACGGTGTTGCGCCGGACGATGTTCCGGCGTGGACCACGATGGTCAGCGCTCCGGCATTCGCAGGTGCGGAGGTGAGCGTCCAATGAGAGGACTCGCAGCTCCGCTGACAAAGCTCATCATCTTCGTTGTGGTGACGGTCCTGGCGACAGGACTGCTGGCAGCCAGTATCGCCAACCTCGGCGGCGGTGGCGGCACCAAGTTCAACGCCGTCTTCTCCGACGTCACTTCGTTGAACGAGGGCGACGAGGTCCGCATTGCCGGTGTTCGTGTCGGCCAGGTCGAGAAGATTGCCATCGTCAACGACAACCAGGCCGAGGTCCAGTTCTCGGTGTCCGATCGTGATTGGTTGCCGGCCAGTTCCATCGCCACCATCCGGTTCCGCAACCTGGTGGGGCAGCGGTACATCTCGCTCTCGCAAGGTGAAGGCAGCCAAGGCAAGAAGATCACCGGCGGCGATACCCTGCCGCTGTCTCAGACGCGCCCGGCAGTCAACCTCACGACACTCTTCAACGGCTTCAAGCCGCTGTTCACCACCCTGAGCGCGGACGACGTCAACAAGCTGTCGTACCAGATCATCCAGGTCTTCCAAGGCGAATCGGGCACCATCAGTGAGCTCGTGCGCAACACCGCGAGCCTGACCAACACCGTCGCGGACAAGGACGCGGTCATCGGCGCGGTGATCAAGAACCTCAACGACGTTCTCGACACCGTCAACGCGAACGACAAGAACCTCGATTCACTTATCGTCAACACCCAGCAACTCGTCACCGGGTTGGCCAACGAGCGTGGGGTGGTCGGTTCGGCCGTCACCTCACTCGCCGGCCTGACCGACGCGACGGCAGACCTGCTCGAGCCGACGCGGCCGTCGATTCAGGGCTCGATCACGGCGCTCAACACATTGGCGACCACACTCAATCGTCGGAGTGACGACGTCAACGCGGTGCTCGAGACCTTGCCGGTCAAGCTCGAGAAGCTCGCACGCGTAGCGAGCTACGGTTCCTGGTTCCAGTTCTATCTGTGTGGAATCGACATCGTTGCCGGTCCAGGACAGTCTGCGTCGCTGAATCTGCCCACCGGCCTGCCGACGGTCAATCAGCCGATTTACACCAACGCGGCCACGCGATGCACTCAAGACGGTATGAGGGAGTTGCAAGGTCGATGAGTAAACGTCGCAGTCCGGCAATGGCCGGAGCCATCGGTATCTTCGTGGTGCTGCTGGCCACTTTGTCCGCGTTCTTCCTCGATTCGCTTCCGTTCGTGGGAGCAGGCTCGTCCTATTCCGCCGAGTTCTCCGAAGCCGCGGGTCTCAAGCCTGGTAACGAGGTTCGTATCGCCGGCGTGAAGGTCGGCAAGGTCACTTCTGTCGATCTCGACGGTGACCGTGTTCTCGTCGACTTCAAGGTCAGTGACGCGTGGGTGGGAGATCAAACCTCTGCGTCCATTCAGATCAAGACCATTCTGGGACAGAAGTACCTCGCACTAGATCCGCGCGGAACCGACAACCTCGATCCCAAGGATCGGATTCCGCTAGAGCGCACCACCTCTCCGTACGACGTCGTTCAGGCCTTCTCGGCCGCGGCGGACACAGTCGGCGACATCGACACCGACCAGTTGGCGAAGAGCATGGAGACGTTGTCCCAGGCATTTTCCGAGACACCTGGCGATGTCCGCGCTTCGCTCGACGGTGTCAGTCGGCTGTCGCAGACGATCGCGAGCCGCGATCAGGACTTGCAGAAGCTCTTCGCCGCCACCGGGAAGACGTCGCAGATTCTTGCTGACCGCAACAAGGAATTCACCCAGCTGATCCGAGACGGCGGACTTTTGGTGCAGGAACTCAACAATCGCCAGCAAGCGATTTCGCAGCTGCTCACCGGAACTCAGCGCGTCTCTCAGCAGCTCACCGGTCTCGTTCGTGACAACGAGGCGGCAATCGGGCCGGCGCTGACGCAGCTCAACGGCGTCATCGACATCTTGAAGGCCAACAACGAGAACTTGGACAAGGCACTGAAGCTCTACGAACCCTTCATTCGCTTGTACGCCAACGTGGTCGGCAACGGCCGTTGGTTCGACCAGGTCGTCGTGAACCTCCTTCCGCCGGGTCTGCCGGACATTCCGGGCTACCGTGACCCCGTTCGTACGTTGGGAGGCAACTGATGGCTGATACTGCCGAAGCCGGAAGCGGCTCCAAGAAGCGCTCGGTCGCGATCATCGCCGCTGTTCTGATCGGGTTACTCGTAATCGGTGGCGCGCTGTGGTGGGTGTTCACTCGCGCCGGTACCACCAAGATCACCGCCTACTTCGACAAGTCGGTGGGTATCTACGACGGCTCCGACGTTCGTGTTCTCGGTGTCAAGGTCGGCACCGTCGAATCCGTCGAACCCCAGGGAGATCAGGTCAAGGTCGAGCTGCGTGTCGATCGTGGGATCGACATTCCCGCGGGTGCCAGTGCCGCTCAGATCACGCCGTCGGTGGTTGCCGACCGCTACATCCAGCTGACACCGGTCTTCACCGGCGGCGACAAGATGGCCAGCGGTGCAGTAATTCCGATCGAGAAGACGGCGACGCCTGTCGAGGTCGACCAGTTGTACTCCAGCATCGACGAACTCGCGTCGGCTCTCGGTCCTGAAGGTGCCAACAAGAACGGAGCACTGTCCGATTTCGTCGAGACAGGTGCGGCCAACCTCGAGGGCAACGGTGAAGCGTTGGGAGACAGCATCACCAACCTCTCGGATGCCGCACGGACGCTCAACGATTCGCGTGACAACATCTCGCTCACCATCAAGAACCTGGATACTTTTGTGGGCGCTCTCGCGGCCAACGATCAGCAGGTGCGCCAGTTCAACACGCAGTTGTCGGACCTGACCGGATTCCTGGCAGGTGAGCGCGACGATCTCGGTGCCGCTCTGAACCAGCTCTCGATTGCTCTCGGCGACGTCGCGAAGTTCGTGGCCGACAACCGCGATCAGTTGGTCCAGACAACCGAAGGTCTCGTCGAACCGACACAGACATTGGCGAACAACAAGGAAGCCCTGGCCAACACGCTCACCATGCTTCCGTTGGCGATCTCCAACTTGGTCAACTCGTACGACGCCGAATCAGGTGTGCTGGCTTCACGTCTGGCGTTCCCTGATCTTCAGAACCCGGCCGGCGTGCTCTGCAAGTTGATGGACCTCGGCAAGCTGTTGCCCGGTGATCCGCGGTTCGAGGCATTGGGAAGGCAGATGCAACCGGCTATCGACCAGTGCGCAAACGTCGCTGCGATGACCGACGCAGCCAATCAGGCTGCAGGCCTGAACCTTCCCTTCGGCATCCTTGCCGGTTCCGAACGACAGATGCAGGTAGTTCCGGGCACTGTGCCCGGCGTCGTGTCACCGCGACTGACCAGTGGAAACGGGGAGGGCGAGTGAAGCGTTCATTGATAGTCGGCGCCGGACTGTGCGCCGTCCTGATCTCGGCAACAGCCTGCTCGTCCGAGGGGATCTACGCTGTCCCGCTTCCCGGCGGTCCTGATGTGGGTTCCGATCCGATGCACTTGACCATTCAGTTCGACGACGTGCTCGACTTGGTTCCGCAGTCCGCTGTGAAGGTCGACGGCGTTCCCGTCGGTCGCGTCGACGACGTGTCGGTCGGACCGGACGGATGGACCGCGGACGTCGGCATCATCCTCGACTCGTCGGTTGATCTGCCCGCCAACGCAATTGCCGCGGTCGAGCAGACCAACCTGCTCGGCGAGAAGTTCATCCAGCTGTCGGCCCCGCCGTCCGGACCGGACTCTGCGAAGCTGGCCGACGGTGACCTCATTCCGCTGGATCGCACTCGCCACGCCACGGAGATCGAGCAGGTTCTCGGCGCATTGTCGCTGCTGCTCAACGGCGGCGGTGTGGGCCAGTTGCAGCCCATCGTCGAAGAACTCGGTGCCGCGTTCGACGGTCGCGAAGGCAAGACGAGAAGTCTTCTGGAGCAGGCGAACACACTCATCGGTGGACTCAACGAGCAGCGTGACGACATCACACGCGCGCTCGACGGCCTGGATGTGCTCTCGACTCGCGTCAACGATCAGAACGAGAAGATCGGGAAGATTCTCGAGGAACTCCCCGTTGCGACACAGGTTCTCAACGAGCAGCGTCCGCAGCTGACGCAGATGCTCGCTCAGGTGGATCGACTCGGAACAGTGGGAACCGACGTCCTCACACAGTCCAAGGACGATCTGATCGCTGATCTTCAGGCTCTGCGTCCGACGCTGCAGGCGCTCGCAGACTCCGGTGACGACTTCGTGGGGGCACTTCCGTTCCTTCCGACGTTCCCGTTCCCGGACGGTGTCGAGAAGATTGCACAGGGTGGTTCCGTCAACCTCTTCCTGAGTGTCGACCTGCAGATCGGCAATACACTCTCGGGTCTCGGTGTCGGGCAGGGAGAACCGGAATACCGCCAGCCCAAGTTCGGCAATCCCAAGCCGGTGGTCGACCCCTCCAACCCGTACTACAACGGCAACGGGCCGCGACCGGGGTGGCCGACAGTGTCACTGCTGCCGATCGCTCCGATCCTGCCGCAGGTTCCCGTTGTCGCCGGCCTTCCCGCCACAACAGCGGGTGACCCGGCAACGCCGGCGCCCGCGGCGAACCCACTCAACCCCATCCAGGGAATGCTGGAACAGTTCGGAATCGGCGGTGATGGACAGTGAGATCAGCTCTGGTCAGATGGCAGCTCGTCGGCTTTGTCGTGGTTGCGCTCCTGGGTCTCATCTACGTCGGCGCCAAGTACGTGCGCCTGGACAACCTCATGGGGTTCGGTCAGTACACGGTCAAGACCGAATTGGCCACGTCCGGTGGAATTTTCACCAACGCCGAGGTGACGTATCGCGGCGTGCCGGTCGGGCGAGTGGGCGACATGTCGTTGACCGAGGACGGAATTCAGGTCGACCTGAAGATCGACAACAGTGCTCCGGAGATTCCCGCGTCGGCCCGTGCCGTCGTGGCCAACCGCTCCGCCATCGGTGAGCAGTATGTCGACCTTCAGCCCGATACCGACCAGGGACCGTTTCTCGAGGACGGCTCGGTGATCGCGGTGGGGGACACCACAACTCCGATCCCGATCGAGGATGTGCTGACCAGTGCCAACGGCTTGGTCAAGTCCGTGCCCGTCGACGCGCTCCACACCGTCGCCGTCGAACTCGGTGCAGCGTTCAACGGCAAGGGCGAGGACATTCAGGTCCTGGCCGATTCGCTGTCCGGTCTCTCGCAGTCCGGGCTCGACACTCTGCCTCAGACGCTCGCGCTGATTCGGAACAGTGAGACGGTATTGACGACGCAGTCGGATCAGTCCTCCGCGATCAAGCAGTTCAGTACCGATCTCGATGCTGTCACCGCGCAGTTGCGGACCAGTGATCCGGACATCCGTCGCTTGATCGACAACGGCATCCCGGCCAGCGATCAGATCGGTGCCCTCATCAACGAGGCGGGCCCGAGCCTGACGACTGACCTGACCAATCTTGCCGCGACCACCAAGACGCTTGCGCCGCGAACGATCGCGCTGCAGCCGTTCCTGATCTTCCTTCCCGGTCTGGCCGCTGCCGCACCGACGGTTGCTCCCGGCGACGGAACGGTCCATCAGGGCTTGGTGCTGGAGACCAACAATCCGCTCTCGTGCACGGTGGGTTACGAAGGCACCATGGCGATCCTGGACGAGATGAAGCGTCAGAATCCCAATTTCGACGACACCCAGCAGGACTTCCCGCTCAACACCGCCGCGTCGTGTGAGACGCCGCTGGGCAGCGAGACGGGCGTCCGCAGTGCCAACCGCGTGGTGTACGCCGATCCCGACACGATCCAGCCTTGGGACTTCAAGCCGAAGGTCGATCCGGACAAGTTGAACCTCAACCCGATCGCGACGCAGTTGGCGCCGTTGCTCGGAGTGACACCGAAGTAGACCGATCCGAATGTGGTCGAGTTTGTGCAGTTCAGGCTACTGAGTTGTGGCAGTTGACGATTCGCGGCCAGAGGCTGGGCAAAACAGGTAAGTAGGGTAGTGAGTGTGATTCAGAGAAACAGTTCCCCGCAGTCCGGCGGGCCCGAGCAAGTCGAATCGGGAGCGCCGACAACCGGTAGACCGAAGGGGCTGACAGCGTCTCTGATTGCGGTCGGTGTCTTGCTTCTGGCGGCAGTGGTTGCGCTCGGTGTGTTCGGCGTCCCGTACGTTCGGGCGCTCACCACCGACCGCACCACCGCCGAGATGCGTGACGACGCGCTTATCGGTGCGCAGCAAGTCGCGATCAACCTCAACAACGCGGATTCGGCCAATCTCGACCAGTCGATCGAGAACATGCGTTCTTCGGTGACCGGTGACGAGATGACGACGTATCTGCAGACCGTTCAGGATTCCATCACCGACGAGTTGCGTAACTCGGGCTCGAAGGCTGACACCGAAGTCGTTCAGTCCGCGCTGACCGAGCTCAATACCGATGACCGGACCGCCACGGCACTGGTCGTCGTTCGAGTCACCACGACCCAGGGCAACCAGTTCGTCAAGAATCAGCTCGGCATGCGGCTGGGCATGGTCGAGATCGACGGGGTCTGGAAGGCTCAGTCGGCTGATCCGATCGGATCGCGACTCGATCTCGGCTCCGGCACCCTGCCGGCCACCGACGGCTCCACGCCTGCACCTGATGCAACGCCTGCCCCTGGTTCGGGGACCGAGGCACCTGCGTCCGGTACTCCTGCACCGACAACCGAGGGTGGTGATTCCGGTGGCCAGTAGTTCGTCGAACCTGCACACCGACATCCCTCGAAGGAGAAGCGCGTAATGCCACCCAAACGTCGTACCGGCGGACCGTCCTCCCCGCAGAACCGTCGGCCGAAGATCGCCGGAAGCGCTCGCTCGCTCAACGTCCCCGCGGGGACGTCCGATTCGGATCCGGTCGAGCCCACGATCGAACAGCCGGAAGAAGAAACACAGGAGGCTGTGAAGCCGGAGGTTGCGAAGCCGGAGGTTGCGAAGCCGACGCTCACGAAGGCAGAGTCCGGCGACATCGAGCCGCCGAAGACGGAAACCTACGCTCCGGAATCCACACCAGGCCCCGATCTGACCAAACCGGCGAAAACCGTCGCAGACGAGCCCAAGGCCCCTGCTACCCCGGAGACGGGCGCGGGGGAGTCGGCGACAACACCTACACAATCCAAGCCCGGTTGGCGCCTGGTGGCGATCCTGGGGGCCGCAGCGGTGATCGTCGCGATCCTCGCCGGCATCGCCTTCTTCAAAGTCGGCGCGAAGACGGACGACATCGCCTGGGTGGACGAAGGCGCCACGGCTGAGGTTCTTCGTGTGACGCCGTCGGCGTTGGCTGCAGTCTTCACGTTCTCTCCCGACACGTTCGACGCCGATTTCGACAAGGGTGTCCAGGGCCTGAACCAGTCGATGCGCGATCAGCTGACGCAGTACAAGGACACGCAGAAGGCCGGCGTCGAACAAACCCAGACGGCAACGACCGCTGACGTCCCGCTGATCGGGATCACACGGCTCGAGAAGGACCGAGCACAGTTGCTCGCCCAACTGAACGTCAGCTCGACGCAGAACGGCGTGGCGGCAGACTCTCGCTCCGGAATGGTCATCGTGAGTCTGGAGAAGCAGGACGGAAACTGGCTGATCTCGGAGATTCGCGACCAGTAGCACCTGCGCACCAGCGCGAAGATCTGGATCGACGCACGATGTCGGTCCAGATTTTTCGTATGTGACGCCGTTGCTGGCTACACTTCCGGTGGCAGTGTTCGAATGCGCGTCACGAATGTTCGAATGCTGCGACACGCGCTCTCGCCCTTGACGGAGCGGTCCGCAAGGTCCACTCTGATCGGTGAACATGCACGGACGAGTGATCGGCAGTCTCACGTCAGTATCTGAATTCGACCCTCAGTTACACCCGACTCGACATTTCCAGAGTAAGGGTGTACTTTTGGACGTTGCGCTGGCTGCCTCCTGTCCACCCCTCGTCTCAACCGCTGCGAAGTCAAGTACTTCTTGCTTTCTGCGACGGGTTTCGTTCGGGTTGTAACCAGCGAAATTCGAAGCAGATACAGCGGCGGTCGCAACAGCACGGAGCGGCCCGCGTGAGGTGCTGGAAGGACGCATCTTGGCAGTCTCTAGCCAGACCAAGGCAGTTTCCGGAATCCCCGGAGCCCCGAAGAGGGTTTCGTTCGCGAAAGTTCGCGAACCCCTCGAAGTTCCCGGGCTTCTTGACGTACAGACAGATTCGTTCGAGTGGCTGATCGGCGCGCAGAGTTGGCGTGAACGAGCAGCGGCACTCGGCGACAATGCAGTGTCCGGTGGTCTCGAGGACATCCTCGCGGAGCTTTCTCCGATCGAGGATTTCAACGGCACTATGTCGCTGTCCTTCTCCGACCCTCGATTCGACGAGGTCAAGGCCTCGACGGACGAGTGCAAAGACAAGGACATGACCTACGCGGCGCCGTTGTTCGTCACCGCGGAGTTCATCAACAACAACACTGGTGAGATCAAGAGCCAGACGGTCTTCATGGGAGATTTCCCGATGATGACCGACAAGGGCACCTTCATCATCAACGGCACCGAGCGTGTGGTCGTCTCGCAGCTCGTGCGTTCCCCCGGTGTGTACTTCGACATGAGCGTCGACAAGAGCACCGAGAAGGATCTGCACAGCGTCAAGGTGATCCCGGGTCGCGGCGCATGGCTCGAGTTCGACGTCGACAAGCGCGACACCGTTGGTGTCCGTATCGACCGCAAGCGTCGTCAGCCTGTCACCGTCCTGCTCAAGGCACTCGGCTGGACCACCGAGCAGATCACGGAGCGCTTCGGCTTCTCCGAGATCCTCATGGCCACGCTGGAGAAGGACAACACCGCCGGCACCGATGAGGCGTTGCTCGACATCTACCGCAAGCTGCGTCCGGGCGAGCCCCCCACCAAGGAGAGCGCGCAGACCCTGCTGGAGAACCTGTTCTTCAAGGACAAGCGCTACGACCTCGCTCGCGTGGGTCGTTACAAGATCAACAAGAAGCTCGGCCTGAACGCGGGTCAGCCGATCGTTGCATCCACGCTCACCGAAGAGGACATCGTCGCCACCGTCGAGTACCTCGTGCGTCTGCACGCAGGTGACACCTCGATGACGGCTCCGGGCGGCGTCGAGGTTCCCGTCGAGGTCGACGACATCGACCACTTCGGCAACCGTCGTCTGCGTACGGTCGGCGAGCTCATCCAGAACCAGATCCGCGTGGGCCTGTCCCGCATGGAGCGTGTGGTTCGTGAGCGCATGACCACGCAGGACGTCGAGGCAATCACGCCTCAGACGCTGATCAACATCCGGCCCGTCGTCGCTGCGATCAGGGAGTTCTTCGGAACCTCCCAGCTGTCGCAGTTCATGGACCAGAACAACCCGCTGTCGGGGCTGACGCACAAGCGTCGTCTGTCCGCCCTCGGCCCGGGTGGTCTGTCCCGTGAGCGCGCCGGCCTCGAGGTTCGCGACGTTCACCCGTCGCACTACGGCCGCATGTGCCCGATCGAGACCCCGGAAGGCCCGAACATCGGCCTGATCGGTTCGCTGTCGGTCTACGCCCGCGTCAACCCGTTCGGTTTCATCGAGACCCCGTACCGTCGCGTCGTCGACGGACAGGTGACCGACGAGGTCGACTACCTGACCGCTGACGAAGAAGACCGCCACGTAGTCGCGCAGGCCAACTCGGCCATCGACCGCGAGGGTCGCTTCACCGACTCGAAGATTCTCGTCCGCCGTAAGGGTGGCGAGGTCGAGTTCGTCGCGTCCTCCGACATCGACTACATGGACGTTTCGCCGCGTCAGATGGTGTCCGTCGCAACCGCGATGATTCCGTTCCTCGAGCACGACGATGCAAACCGTGCCCTGATGGGCGCCAACATGCAGCGTCAGGCTGTCCCGCTGGTTCGCAGCGAGGCACCTCTCGTCGGTACCGGCATGGAGCTGCGTGCAGCTGTGGATGCCGGCGACGTCATCATCACCGAGAAGACCGGTGTCGTGGAGGAGATCTCCGCGGACTACGTCACGGTGATGGCTGACGACGGAAGCCGCAAGACGTACCGGATGCGCAAGTTCGCGCGTTCCAACCAGGGCACGTGCGCTAACCAGCGTCCGATCGTGGACGAGGGACAGCGTGTCGAGGCCGGCCAGGTTCTGGCCGACGGCCCTTGCACCGAGAACGGTGAGATGGCGCTGGGCAAGAACTTGCTCGTCGCGATCATGCCGTGGGAAGGCCACAACTACGAGGACGCGATCATTCTGTCGCAGCGTCTCGTGGAAGAGGACGTCCTGACCTCGATTCACATCGAGGAGCACGAGATCGATGCCCGCGACACCAAGCTCGGTGCCGAGGAAATCACTCGCGACATCCCGAACGTCTCCGACGAGGTCCTCGCCGACCTCGACGAGCGCGGCATCATCCGTATCGGTGCCGAGGTTCGTGACGGCGACGTGCTGGTCGGAAAGGTCACGCCGAAGGGCGAGACCGAGCTGACCCCCGAAGAGCGCCTCCTTCGCGCCATCTTCGGTGAGAAGGCTCGCGAGGTTCGTGACACGTCCCTCAAGGTTCCTCACGGTGAGACCGGCAAGGTCATCGGAATCCGCGTGTTCTCACGTGACGAAGACGACGATCTGCCTCCCGGTGTCAACGAGTTGGTCCGCGTCTACGTGGCACAGAAGCGCAAGATCCAGGACGGCGACAAGCTCGCCGGCCGCCACGGTAACAAGGGCGTCATCGGCAAGATCCTGCCGCAGGAAGACATGCCGTTCCTCTCGGACGGCACGCCTGTCGACATCATCTTGAACACGCACGGTGTCCCGCGTCGTATGAACATCGGTCAGGTCTTGGAGACCCACCTCGGGTGGATCGGCAAGACCGGCTGGAACATTCAGATCGCGTCCGACGGCACTCGTCCCGACTGGGCTGCGACCCTGCCGGAAGAGATGCTGTCCGCTCCGGCCGACTCGAACATCGCCACCCCGGTGTTCGACGGTGCGAAGGAAGACGAGCTCACCGGTCTCCTCGGCGCGACGCTGCCTAACCGTGACGGCGAGCAGATGGTCGGACCCGACGGAAAGGCCACCTTGTTCGACGGCCGCTCCGGCGAGCCGTTCCCGTACCCGGTCTCGGTCGGTTACATGTACATCATCAAGCTGCACCACTTGGTCGACGACAAGATCCACGCTCGTTCGACCGGTCCGTACTCGATGATCACGCAGCAGCCTCTCGGTGGTAAGGCCCAGTTCGGTGGCCAGCGCTTCGGTGAGATGGAGTGCTGGGCGATGCAGGCCTACGGCGCGGCTTACACGCTGCAGGAACTGCTGACCATCAAGTCGGACGACGTGGTCGGTCGAGTCAAGGTGTACGAAGCCATCGTCAAGGGCGAGAACATCCCCGAACCCGGCATCCCCGAGTCGTTCAAGGTGCTCCTCAAGGAGCTCCAGTCGCTCTGCCTCAACGTGGAGGTGCTGTCCTCGGACGGCGCGGCCATCACGATGGCGGACGGCGACGACGAGGACTTGGAGCGGGCCGCAGCGAACCTGGGCATCAACCTGTCCAGGAACGAAGCTGCGACGGTCGACGACCTCGCGAACTAGGTTTCGGTCCCCGGGTTGCTCTTGAAAGAGCGGCCCGGGGGCGTAGTTCACATTTGAATTGGCAGTCAGGTTGCCGGGTGACCGGCAACCGTAACCCCAACGGGGAAAGGAAGTTACGTGCTCGACGTCAACTTCTTCGATGAACTCCGCATTGGCTTGGCCAGTGCAGAGGACATCCGCAATTGGTCCTACGGCGAGGTCAAGAAGCCGGAGACCATCAACTACCGCACGCTCAAGCCCGAGAAGGACGGCCTCTTCTGCGAGAAGATCTTCGGCCCCACCCGGGACTGGGAGTGCTACTGCGGTAAGTACAAGCGTGTCCGCTTCAAGGGCATCATCTGTGAGCGCTGTGGCGTCGAGGTCACTCGCGCCAAGGTTCGTCGTGAGCGTATGGGTCACATCGAACTGGCCGCACCGGTCACGCACATCTGGTACTTCAAGGGTGTTCCGAGCCGTCTCGGTTACCTGCTCGACCTGGCTCCGAAGGATCTCGAAAAGATCATCTACTTCGCTGCCTACGTCATCGTCGGCGTCGACGAGGAGCTCCGTCACAACGAGCTGTCGACCCTCGAAGCCGAGATGCAGGTCGAGAAGAAGACCGTCGCAGATCAGCGCGACGCCGATCTCGAGGCACGTGCGCAGAAGCTCGAAGCCGACATCGCCGAGCTCGAGGCAGAGGGCGCGAAGTCCGATGTCCGCCGCAAGGTCAAGGACGGCGGCGAGCGCGAAATGCGTCAGCTCCGTGACCGCGCGCAGCGTGAGCTGGATCGTCTCGACGAGATCTGGACCACCTTCACCAAGCTGAGCGTCAAGCAGCTCATCATCGACGAGCTCCTGTACCGCGAGCTGGTCGACCGTTACGGCGAGTACTTCACGGGTGCGATGGGCGCAGAGTCCATCCAGATCCTGATGCAGAACTTCGACCTCGACGCCGAGGCAGAGTCTCTCCGTGAGACCATCCGCAGCGGCAAGGGCCAGAAGAAGCTGCGTGCACTCAAGCGCCTCAAGGTGGTTGCGGCATTCCAGACCAACGGCAACTCGCCGATGGGCATGGTCCTCAACGCTGTTCCGGTGATCCCGCCGGAGCTTCGCCCGATGGTTCAGCTCGACGGTGGACGTTTCGCGACTTCCGACCTCAACGACCTGTACCGCCGCGTCATCAACCGCAACAACCGCCTCAAGCGACTGATCGACCTCGGTGCTCCCGAGATCATCGTCAACAACGAGAAGCGGATGCTGCAGGAGTCGGTCGACGCCCTGTTCGACAACGGTCGTCGTGGACGTCCGGTCACCGGACCGGGTAACCGCCCGCTGAAGTCCCTGAGCGATCTGCTCAAGGGCAAGCAGGGTCGTTTCCGTCAGAACCTGCTCGGTAAGCGCGTCGACTACTCGGGTCGTTCCGTGATCGTCGTCGGTCCTCAGCTCAAGCTGCACCAGTGTGGTCTGCCCAAGCTGATGGCTCTCGAGCTGTTCAAGCCGTTCGTGATGAAGCGTCTGGTCGATCTCAACCACGCGCAGAACATCAAGTCGGCCAAGCGCATGGTCGAGCGCAAGCGCGTCCAGGTGTGGGACGTCCTCGAAGAGGTCATCGCCGAGCACCCCGTGCTGCTCAACCGTGCACCTACGCTGCACCGTCTGGGTATCCAGGCATTCGAGCCGCAGCTCGTCGAGGGCAAGGCCATTCAGCTCCACCCGCTGGTGTGTGAGGCCTTCAACGCCGACTTCGACGGTGACCAGATGGCTGTTCACCTCCCGCTGTCGGCAGAGGCTCAGGCCGAGGCACGCATCCTGATGCTGTCCTCGAACAACATCCTCTCGCCTGCTTCGGGTCGCCCGCTCGCCATGCCGCGTCTGGACATGGTCACGGGTCTGTTCCACCTGACCCGTCTCGACGAGGGTGTCACCGGTGAGCTCGTTGCTCCGACCAACGACGAGGCAGAGCAGGGCGTGTACTCCTCGCCCGCCGAGGCTCAGATGGCAGTCGACCGCGGCGCGCTCTCGGTTCAGGCTCAGATCAAGGTGCGTCTGACGCAGCAGCGTCCGCCGCGCGACCTCGAGAACGAACTGTTCCCCGAGGGCTGGAAATACGGTGACGGCTGGACCGCCACCACGACGCTCGGCCGTGTGCTCTTCAACGAGCTGCTTCCGGCGGACTACCCGTTCGTCAACGAGCAGATGCCGAAGAAGCGCCAGGCGACGATCATCAACGATCTCGCCGAGCGGTACCCGATGATCGTGGTTGCTCAGACCGTCGACAAGCTCAAGGACGTCGGGTTCTACTGGGCCACCCGTTCGGGTGTCACGGTCTCGATTTCCGACGTGCTCGTGCCGCCGGAGAAGCCTGCCATCATCGAGGACTTCGAGGCTCAGGCCGACAAGATCGAGAAGCAGTACCAGCGTGGTGCTCTGGACAAGAAGGAGCGCAACAGCGCTCTGGTCACCATTTGGCAGGAAGCGACCGACAAGGTCGGCAAGGCCATGGAGGCTCACTTCCCCGACAGCAACCCGATCCCGATGATCGTGAAGTCCGGCGCAGCCGGCAACATGACTCAGGTTCGCTCGCTCGCCGGTATGAAGGGTCTGGTGACAAACCCGAAGGGTGAGTTCATCCCGCGTCCGATCAAGTCTTCCTTCAAGGAAGGCCTGACCGTTCTCGAGTACTTCATCAACACGCACGGTGCTCGTAAGGGTCTGGCCGATACCGCACTCCGCACCGCCGACTCGGGTTACCTGACCCGTCGTCTGGTGGACGTTTCGCAGGACGTCATCGTCCGCGAGGTCGACTGTGGAACAGAGCGCGGCATCGTCACCACGATCGCCGAGAAGCAGGCCGACGGCACGATGATCCGCGATGCTCACGTGGAGACCAGCACGTACGCCCGCACCTTGGCGGCCGATGCAGTCGACGCGAACGGCACCGTCATCGTCGAGCGTGGCCACGATCTCGGTGACCCCGCGATCGATGCTCTGCTCGAAGCCGGCATCACGACGGTCAAGGTCCGCTCGGTCCTGACCTGCACCACCGGCACCGGCGTTTGCGCCACTTGCTACGGCCGCTCGATGGCCACCGGCAAGCTGGTCGACATCGGTGAGGCTGTCGGTATCGTCGCCGCACAGTCGATCGGTGAGCCCGGTACCCAGCTGACCATGCGTACCTTCCACCAGGGTGGTGTCGCAGGAGATGACATCACCGGCGGTCTGCCGCGTGTCCAGGAGCTGTTCGAGGCACGTGTGCCCAAGGGCAAGGCTCCTATCGCGGACGTCACCGGTCGGGTACAGCTCGAAGACGGCGATCGTTTCTACAAGATCACCATCGTTCCGGACGACGGCGGCGAAGAGGTTGTCTACGACAAGCTCAGCAAGCGTCAGCGTCTGCGTGTCTTCAAGCACGCCGACGGTCGCGAAAGCCTCTTGGCTGACGGTGACCACGTCGAGGTCGGACAGCAGCTCATGGAAGGTGCTGCCGATCCCCACGAGGTCCTGCGAGTCATGGGTCCGCGTCAGGTTCAGATCCACTTGGTCAACGAGGTCCAGGAGGTGTACCGGAGCCAGGGTGTGTCGATCCACGACAAGCACATCGAGGTCATCGTGCGCCAGATGCTTCGTCGCGTGACGATCATCGATTCCGGTGCCACCGAGTTCCTGCCCGGTTCGCTCACCGAGCGCGCCGAGTTCGAGTCGGCAAACCGCCGCGTTGTCGCCGAGGGTGGCGAGCCCGCAGCCGGCCGTCCGGTGCTCATGGGTATCACGAAGGCGTCGCTCGCGACGGATTCGTGGCTGTCCGCGGCATCGTTCCAGGAGACCACTCGTGTCTTGACCGACGCGGCTATCAACTGCCGCTCGGACAAGCTGATCGGTCTGAAGGAAAATGTCATCATCGGCAAGCTGATCCCTGCCGGTACCGGTATCAACCGTTACCGCAACATCCAGGTTCAGCCCACCGAAGAGGCACGCGCCGCTGCTTACGCAGTGCCGTCGTACGACGACCAGTACTACAGCCCGGACGGCTTCGGCCAGAACACCGGTGCTGCAGTTCCGCTGGACGACTACGGCTTCAGCAACGACTACCGCTAGTCGGGTAGTCGCATGTGACGACTACCGCTAGTCGGGTAGTCGCATGTGACGACTACCGCTAAGCGTTAGTTCGTAGAAAATCCCCCCACTTCGAAAGAGGTGGGGGGATTTTTCATGTCAGGAGTGGGACGTTTTCAGGAGCTGCTGCCGCTGAGGTCCGGGATGACGATCTCCTGGACGGCCCACTTGTTCCCGTCGGGGTCGGCGAAGTAGATGAACCGCCCCCAGGCCTGGTCGTCGATCGGGCTGATGTCGATGCCGCGGCTCTTGAACTCGCGCTCGGCCTCTTCGATGTCCTTGACCACTACCTGCATGCCGACGACCGAGCCGGGCTCGGCGTCGGTGATTCCCTTGCCGATGCAGATCGAGCAGGCCGAACCGGGAGGGGTCAGCTGGACGAATCGCAGGTCTTCGCTGACCGTGTGATCGTGGTCGGCATTGAATCCGAGGCGGACGTAGAAGTCCTTGGCGCGGTCGATGTCGGTGACGGGAATGGCGACCAGTTCGAGCTTGATGTCCATGACGTGCCCTTCATGTGATGGTGAATTCCGGCGACAGGTCCAGTGTTGCGGGTATTGCGGTCAGAAACGGTCCTCGTTCGGCGTCCGGATGAAACTTTCCGAATTCCTTGTTGCTCCGAGGGTGCTTCTCTCACTGCTCGACCGATCCCGAACCAGGAGCGGATACCCCGACTCCGCAGCTCTGACGCATTCCGTCGAACGTGCCGCGCACGCCGACGCTCTCGGCTACCACCGGTTCTGGGTGGCCGAGCATCACGCGGTGCCCGGGATCGGGAGCGGGTCGCCGGCAGTACTGCTTGCCGCGATCGGCGCGCATACGCGCGATATCAGACTCGGCAGCGGTGGGGTCATGCTGCCGAATCACCAACCGCTGATCGTCGCCGAGCAGTTCTTGATGCTGGAGGCTCTGTACCCGGGGCGAATCGATCTCGGCCTCGGCCGATCGCTGGGATTCACAGAGCCCGTACGTCAGGCACTACGACGCAGCAAGGACGCTCCGGACACGTTTGTGTCGGACCTGGACGAGGTGAGGCGTTATCTGGACGGTTCCGCCGCAGTGACGGCACGGCCGGCGTCGCAGACTGGAGTCCCGATCTTCGTGCTCGCCACGCGCACAGGCTTGAAAGTGGCAGCGCAGCTGGGGCTTCCGGTGGTCGTGGGCGGGCCGATACTCGGAATCGGTAGCACCGACCGGGTGGATGCGTTGGACGAGTACCGCCGAGCCTTCCGGCCCACCGACGCTCATCCCGAACCCTATGTGGTGGTTTCACTCGAAGTGGCGGTTGCCGATACCACCGACGCGGCGCGTGAGTTGCTGATCCCGGAGGCGTACGCGCTCGCTGAATCGTCACGGACAGGGGAGTTTCCGCCGCTCGTGTCGCCGGACGAGATCAGGCGCGCCCCGCGCAGTGATCGAAACGCCAGGCGCATCGAGTCGTTCACGGCTTCGGCGCTGCACGGGACGCCCGTCGAGGTGAAGCAGCAGCTTCACGATCTGGCCGAGCGAACCGGTGCCGACGAATTGCTGGCGTCCACGTCGACGTACGACCGTGACGCGCTTGCACTTTCGGACCGCCTACTGCGTGAGGTGGTTTAGCAGTGTGGTTGATCTAACGAGGCACGTGAAACTCGAGCAGAGTGGCGACGGAGTCGTCGAGTTCGGTCCACGGCACCGGTACGGAGAGGACGGCGATCGCCGAAGTCGGGAACTTGTCGCGGATACGTTGCGCCGCTTCGGAGTTTTCGTTCGATGCGAGATCGAGTGCAGTCCAGGGAATTCCGGGTTCGTGTCCGACGATCAGGAGCGTCTTGACGTGGTCGGACGTGGTTCGCGCAGCTGCAATGACGTCTGCGGGTGAGCCGCCGTAGATGGACTTCTCGAACCCGGCGGGAGCTTCGATTCCCGTCGAGGCAAGGGTTTCGACGGTCCGCCGGGAGGTGGAGCACAGAACGGCGTCGACGGGCGGGACGTTTTCGCGGATCCATTCGCCGCCGATGCGGGCCTCGCGCAGGCCCCGTTCGGCGAGCGGACGCTCGTGATCACGGATGCCCTCGGGGTAGCTGGACTTGCCGTGTCGCATGAGGACGAGGGTGCGGTGGTCGGCCATGCGTTCACGGTATCCGCTTTGTGCCCGTCAGTCCGGTTACTCTGGATGGTCAGGACCTTGAAGGAGGTTTTCGATGGCCGGTAAGAAGCTCGATCGAACTAATGCCCGAACTGCACTCGAGGTGGTACGCGAAAGCCCCACCATCGCTTTCATCACCGTTGCCCCGGCAGTGGTCGTGTTCGGCGTGGTGTGGTGGCTCTTCGGTTTCTGGGCCGCGATTCTTCTTGCGTTGGTGTTCGGTGTCGCGGCTGTCGCGACCCAGAAACTGCGTTAGAGGGCGCTCACCTGCGCAACTGCGCGGAGCGCTTCGCCGACCAGGAACCAGACCGTGACGGTCTTGTCGTCGACGCGGCTGCGCAGGACGACGTCGTCGCTGGAAACGATGGGGGTGAGGTACTCGATCAGTGCTCGATGCGGAACTGTCCGTAGTTCGGTGCGAGCGCTGAGGACCTCTTCGACTGCCTGCCAGTAGACGGCGTTGTTGACGTGGTCGAACGGGTCGATATCCGTGGCGCGCAGAGCGAACGGCGTGTCCAGAACACCCGCGCCGTCCGCCTCCGGTGCGTTCTCGGCGAGTACCCGCTTCCACTTCAGGCGATGCTCGTCGGTGGATTCCTCCAGTGGCCGCATGAAGTCGTCACTCATCCGCGTGGGCATGCCCGACTCGGCGCTGATGTTGATCCAGAAGCCTTCGGTTTCCATCAGCGCGCCGTTGCTGCCGTCGAAGCGCACACGCATGTTCGCCCATCTCGTGGAGAAGCCGGAGCACCAGCGAGTCATCGTCAACTCTTCCGGCCAGATCGCCGGGCGTACGACGTCGACGACGGTACGACGCACTATCCAGAGCGGATGGGTGTCGATGGCTCCCGCGGCCTCGATGTTGTCGTTGCCGATGTCCTGCAGGTAGCGGGCGACGGCGTCGAGCCTGACCTGCTTGGCGACGTCGATGTCGCCGGTGCGGACCGGGCGGGACTTGACGAAGATCGGTCCTCGGTCCGGCTGTTGCGCGAGCGTGAGATCTGGGTTCACGTGAGATTCCTGTTCGCTGGAGTGAGCCGATTCTGTCAGGCTTTTCAGCGAGTGGCGATTATCTGCTTTCCGCAGCCGGAGCCGTCGACCATTCGTGCCACGGCGACGGCGGTGTCGGCAAGGGGATGAACGGAGTCGATCACCGGGGTGATGTCACCTGCGTCGATCATCTGCGTCAGGACCTCCAGATCGTCGGCGTTCTCCGAAGCGATGAAGGTGCCCATTTTCTGAGATATGAACGGAGACAAGCACTGTGCGCGTATTTGGCGATCGGTTCCGCCGAGCCACCGTCCGCCGTTCTCGCCGCCGACGATCACCAGCGTTCCAGTGCGTGTGAGCGCCCGTCGAAGATCTCGCAGTCGGCGGTTGCCGCCGGTGTCGATGATGACGTCGTACCGATGCGATCCGTCGGTGGCGTCGTCGACGCGGTAGTCGAGAACCTCGTCGGCACCGATGGAGCGGACGGTATCGGTTTTCGAGGTGCTGCACACGCCGGTGACGTGAGCGCCCATGGCTTTTGCCACCTGCACCGCGTAAATCCCGACGCCACCGGATGCGCCGAGTACGAGGACGGATTGGCCCGCCTGCACGCGGCCGTGGTCGCGCACGGCTTGCAACGCTGTGAGGGCGGAGACCGGCACCGCTGCTGCTTGTGCGAACGACAACCGGGCAGGTTTTGCGGCAATCTTCGTCTCGAGTGCGCGTGCGTACTCCGCGAACGAACCGACCGCGATCCCGTATACCTCCTGGCCGACTGCCACGCGGGTCACCGAACTGCCGACGGCCTCGACTCGGCCGGATACGTCCAGTCCGCGTACCCGGTTCCTAGGTCTGCGCAGCCCGAAACCCGCGAGGCGCAACGGATATGGCAGTCCGGCCATGAGATGCCATGCCCCGCGGTCGACGGACGCGGCCTCGACGCGTATCAGCACTTCGTTGTCGGCGACAGTGGGGCGCGGAATGTGGTCGACGTAGAGAACGTCGGCCTCGCCGTAGCGATCCTGTACGACGGCGGTCATCAGTTCCTTCGGCATGCGAGTCTCCGTTCGTCGAATACTTACAGCGTAAGTATTGCACTTACGGTGTAAGTTCTGTCAACGTGGAGAAGCGCGCAAGATTGACCCGAGACGACGTCGTACACGCTGCTGTCGCGCTTGCCGATTCCGTCGGAATCGATTCGATGACCATGCGGAAGCTGGGCACCGAACTGGGCGTCGAAGCGATGTCTCTGTACAACCATGTTTCGGACAAAGGGGATCTGCTCGACGGAATGGTCGATGCGGTCTTCGCGGAGATCGATCTGCCGACGCCGGGACGCCCGTGGCGCACGGAACTTCACGTGCGAGCGGTATCGACAAGGGAAGTGTTGGGGAGGCACCCGTGGGCAACTCCGTTGATGGAGTCCCGAACGACGCCTGGTCCCGCGACCCTGCGCCACCACGATGCCGTCATCGGAACGCTACGCGCCGCCGACTTTCCCGTCGCCCTTGCTGCGCATGCCTTTTCGATCATGGATGCGTACATCTACGGCTTCGTGCTGCAAGAAGTGAGCTTGCCGTTCGAAACAGCGCAGGAAACGACGGAACTGGCGAAGGCGATCATGGGCTCGTTCGAGAGCGGTCAGTATCCGCACCTGGCCGAGTTGACCACCAAGCACGTCCTTGCTCCGGGATACAGCTACGCCGCCGAATTCGCTTTCGGTCTCGATCTGATTCTCGACGGACTCGAACGTCTGCACATCGGGAGCGAACGATGATCTGACGTGAGTACCGGGTTAAAGTCGAGAAAACCGGGTTACCGGTCCAGACTTCAGATGTCCCGAAGAGGAGCTTTCTGTGCGCGCCATGGTGGTTACGGAACTGTCCGGTCCCGAAGGAATTGTCGCGCAGGAGGTTCCCGAGCCCGCAGCCGAAGGTCTTGTTCTCATCGATGTGAAGGCAAGTGGCGTCTGCTTTCCGGACCTGCTCATCACCTACGGCAAGTATCAGATCCGCCCGGAACCGCCGTTCATTCCCGGCGCGGAGATCTCGGGCGTCGTGGTCTCCGCGCCGGAAGGGTCGGGTTTCGCTCCGGGCGATCGTGTTCTCGCGGCCGCGTATCTGGGTGGGTATGCAGAGCGGATTGCCGTCAACCCGGCGCAGGTACTCCGAATTCCGGACGGACTCGCCTTCGACGAGGCGGCCTCGCTGATCATCAACTATCAGACGATGGAGTTCGCGCTCGCTCGTCGCGCGAAGATCGTCGCGGGGGAGACTGTCGTCGTGCTCGGCGCTGCAGGCGGAGTCGGAACGGCAACCATCCAGCTGGCCAAGGCGCACGGTGCCCGGGTGATCGCCGTGGTACGACGCGAGGGCGTCGACGACTTCTTGCGTGAGCTCGGTGCCGACGAGGTGGTCGCGCTGGCTCCGGGATGGGGAGAGCGGATTCGGAAACTGACCGACGGCGTCGGCGCTCAGATCGTGGTGGATCCGGTGGGCGGCGATGCGTTCGACGACGCGGTCCGGGTTCTGGCACCCGAAGGACGACTCGTGGTGATCGGATTCGCCGGCGGCGGTATTCCCGAGATAAAGGTGAACCGGGTGCTGTTTCGCAATATCAGCATTGTCGGCGCGGCATGGGGTGAGTTCACGCGTACCAATCCCGAGGCGGTAGCCGAGATACACGCATCGCTGGTAGAACACGTCCGAAACGGCTTGCGTCCGCTGGTCAAGGCACGGTATCCGCTTGCCGACGCAGCAGTTGCCCTGGCTGATCTCGAAAGCGGCAAAGTTCTCGGAAAGGCCATCTTGCTGCAGGAATGATTCTTCGCAACGTGATGGTGGTCACCAAATAATAAGTTGCAACATGTTTTCATTTGGGCAATAGTTGCAACCGCACTACCATTTGCCAGGTGATCGCTTCCGATTCTGATGACCTGTATGGAGCACTCGACGAGTTGTTCACTCGCCTGATGAGCGCCGGTGATTCGGAGTCGATCGATGCGTTGATCGAACTGGATCTCTCGTTCTCTCAGGTGCGTGTGCTGTTCGTACTTGCACAACGTGATGCGGCGATCCCGATCAACGAGGTTGCCGACGAGCTTCGGCTCTCGGTGGCAGCTACGGGGCGGAACATCGATCAGCTCGTGAACATGGGTCTGGTCGATCGCCGTGAAGACGAGCGGGACCGACGCGTCAAGCGGGTTTCCTTGTCGGAGGCCGGTCGTAAGGTGACGACCAACCACATCGAGTGCAAGCGCGGCCAGCTTCGCGAATTCGCGTCGCGTGTTCCTGAGCCAGAGCGGATTCGTTTGTTCGAGGCTCTCAAGCCCATTCTCGCGGGTGACTATCTGCGAGCACTTAACCAGGAGACTTCGCGATGACATCGCCGAACGCGCCGGCACCGGCGTCCGACAAACTTGACGGGGCGGTCCTCAAGATCGCTTCCGTGGTGGTGCTCGGCGCCATCATGTCGATTCTCGACGTAACCGTGGTGAGCGTCGCGCTCACCACCTTTGCCGAGGACTTCGAAACTTCGTACGCCACCGTCGCGTGGACGATGACGGCCTACACCCTCGCTTTGGCGACAGTCATTCCGGTTACCGGTTGGGCTGCCGACCGTTTCGGCACCAAGCGCCTCTACATGACGGCCCTGGTGCTCTTCGTGCTCGGTTCGGTCGCCTGTGCGATGGCGTGGGATATCACCTCGCTCATCGGCTTCCGTGTGCTCCAGGGCCTCGGCGGCGGCATGTTGATGCCGCTCGGTATGACGATCATGACCCGGGCCGCCGGTCCGGACCGTGTCGGTCGTGTCATGGCAGTTCTCGGTATCCCGATGCTGCTCGGTCCTATCGGCGGCCCGATTCTCGGTGGTTGGCTGATCGAGGCCGCGAGCTGGCACTGGATCTTCCTGATCAACTTGCCGATCGGCATCATCGCTCTGGCTGCTGCGTTCATCATTCTGCCGTCCGACAAGGCGAAGCCTTCGGAGTCCTTCGACTTCCTCGGCATGATCCTGCTGTCGCCCGGCCTGGCGCTGTTCCTGTTCGGTGTGTCGTCCATCCCTGAGGTGGGAACGGTTGCGTCCGCTCGGGTTCTGGTGTCGGCCGGTATCGGTCTGGCACTGATCATCGCCTTCGTGTTCCACGCGCTCAACAAGGATCACCCGCTGATCGACCTGCACCTGTTCAAGAACCGTCAGTTGACCACCGCCGTCATCACGACGTCGCTGTTCATCGTCGCGTTCATGGGCGCCGGGTTGCTGTTCCCGAGCTACTTCATCCAGGTCGGCGGTCACACCACGCTCGCGGCCGGATTGTTGATGGCTCCGCAGGGTCTCGGCGCTATGGTCACCATGCCGATCGCTGGTCGACTGGTCGACAAGATCGGCCCGGGCAAGATCGTCCTGACCGGTTTGCCGTTGATTCTGATCGGCTTGGGTGTGTTCACACAGGTTGCCTCGGATTCCCCGACGTGGCTGCTGATGGGTGCCTTGTTCGTCATGGGCCTCGGTATGGGTTGCACCATGATGCCGCTGATGACCGCAGCTATCGTGACGCTCTCCAACGAGCAGATCGCTCGCGGCTCCACCCTGATGAACATCGTTCAGCAGACCGCAGGTTCGATCGGTACCGCCGTGATGTCGGTGGTCTTGACCAACCAGCTTCTCGATCGCGGCCTCGATACGACGATGGTCGGTGCGGCGTCGCACATTCCGACCGAGCCGGGAAGTCCGCAGGAGTCTGCTGCGAATTCGATTCTCAGTGCGGCGTCGGACGCATTCGGCAACACCTTCCTCGTTGCCACTGTGCTGATCGTTCTGACCCTCATCCCGGCGTTCTTCCTGCCGCGTAGCAAGACCACCAGGCCGGTGGCCGAGGGCGAGACGGCAACGCCGATCGTTATGCACTGACCGCTTTTCAGTAGATCGTTTGTCCAGGTGAGGGCGGCACACATCTTGTGTGCCGCCCTCATCTTTTGGCCGTGGAATACAGCGGGATGGTTGAATGTTTGATCAGTTACATGCAAACGCATGGATCTAGTTCGCGGAGGAGCAACCATGCAGTTCGGAATCTTCACGGTCGGCGACGTCACCACTGATCCAACGACCGGGGTCACGCCCACCGAGCACGATCGCATCAAGGCCATGACGACCATCGCCAAGCATGCAGAGGAAGTCGGTCTCGACGTCTTCGCGACCGGCGAGCATCACAACAAGCCGTTCGTTCCGTCGTCTCCGACGACGATGCTCGGATACATCGCTGCTCAGACCGAGAAGATCACGTTGTCCACGTCCACGACGCTGATCACCACCAACGACCCGGTGAAGATCGCCGAGGATTACGCGATGCTCCAGCACCTCGCCGAGGGGCGCGTCGACCTGATGATGGGACGCGGAAACACCGCGCCGGTGTACCCGTGGTTCGGCAAGGACATTCGCGCCGGAATCCCGTTGGCGCTCGAGAACTATCAACTTCTTCGCAGGCTGTGGGACGAGGAGGTCGTGAACTGGCAAGGGGAGTACCGCACACCACTCCAGGGATTCACGTCCACTCCGCGCCCGCTGGACGGCATCGCTCCGTTCGTGTGGCACGGGTCGATCCGCAGCCCCGAGATCGCGGAGATCGCGGCGTATCACGGTGACGGATTCTTCGCGAACAACATCTTCTGGCCGAAAGAGCACTACATCGAGCTGATCAATCTCTACCGCCGGCGTTACGAGCACTACGGCCACGGGTCCGCGGATCAGGCGATCGTCGGCCTCGGCGGTCAGGTCTTCATGCGCAAGAACAGTCAGGACGCGGTCAAGGAGTTCCGTCCGTATTTCGACAATGCTCCGGTGTACGGCCACGGGCCCTCACTCGAAGAGTTCACCGAGCAGACGCCGCTGACCGTCGGTTCCCCTGAACAGGTCATCGAGAAGACCTTGGCTTTTGCCGATTTCTTCGGTGACTACCAGCGCCAGCTGTTCCTGATGGATCACGCCGGACTGCCGCTGAAGACGGTGCTCGAGCAGCTCGATCTGCTCGGTGAGGAAGTTGTTCCGGTTCTGCGCCGTGAGTTCGCGGCCAGGCGGCCAGCACATGTGCCGGACAACCCGCCCACTCACGCGTCGATGAAGACGGCTCGTGAGGCAAGCAGTGTCACTGCCTGACGAGCAACTGCCTGAGGTTCCGGTCAGCACCACCGAACTCGCCACCGACGCCTGGGAAGCCTTGTTTCGCGCACAGGTGTCGGTGCTGCGGCGGCTCTCTGCCGACGACGTCTGGGATCAGGTGTTGATGCGCGAGTACGACGTGCTGTTCACGCTTAGTCTTGCGCCGAGTAGTTCCCTTCGCCTGCATGACCTGAATCGGGAGATATTGCTGAGCCAGCCGTCGCTCAGCCGCCTGGTGGAACGGTTGGAGGGCGAAGGTCTGGTAACGAGAAGTGTTGATCCACAGGATCGCCGCGGGACGATCGTGCAACTCACCGAAGCGGGTGCAGCGCTGCAGAAATCAGTGGGTCGCCGTCATGCGGCAAGTATTCGCCGCCACGTCGGACCGGCCCTGGACGCGGATGAACTTCGACTGTTGGCCGAATTGTGCACGCGTCTGCGTCTCGCGCAGTCATGACTGGAGGCAGGATGGACGATATGAGCAACCTCGAAGCGCAGCCCGTCGAGCAGGAATGCGAAGGCCATCCGGCGGAGAGCGAGATTCAGATCCTCACTCCGCGCGACGTACCGCTCGGCGGCCCGCGGGCCATGCGAGTGCGACGCACCCTCCCGCAACGCGAGCGTTCGCTGATCGGGGGATGGTGTTTTGCAGATCATTACGGTCCGGATGACGTCGGCTCAGGACCGGGCATGCATGTGCCGCCGCATCCGCATACCGGTTTGCAGACGGTGAGTTGGCTGTTCACCGGAGAGATCGAGCACCGTGACAGCATCGGTTCCCACGCGATGGTGCGGCCGGGCGAACTGAATTTGATGACGGCCGGGAGCGGGATCGCGCACTCCGAGGTGTCGACACCGAACACCAAGGTTCTGCACGGGATGCAGTTGTGGGTGGCGCTGCCGGATGCGGCGCGCGATACCGCACCCGCATTTGTTCACTACCGGCCCGAGCCGGTGACCACCGGCGGCGCCACGCTCAGTGTGTTCCTCGGTTCGCTCGCCGGTGACACATCTCCGGTGTCGACATTCACCGAATTGTTGGGCGCCGAGGTGATTTTGGATCCTGGCGCCGAGATCGCCCTCGATGTCGATCGTTCACATGAGCACGGCGTAATCGTCGATCAAGGATCGGTAGTGCTACGCGGAACCACCGTCGGCTGGGCCGAGTTGGGTTATCAAGCACCGGGTTTCGGCAAACTGACATTGCGTAATCCGGGATCCGAACCGGCTCGACTGCTACTTCTCGGCGGTAAACCGTTGGGAGAGCAGGTCATCATGTGGTGGAACTTCATGGGCCGCACCCACGAAGAGATCGTCGAGTATCGACGCAAGTGGCAGGCCGAGCTTGCCTCCGGATTCGACGGCAGCGTCCCGGACCGGCGTTTCGGCGTCGTGCCGGGATACGACGGTCCGGCGCTCCCGGCACCCGAGTTGCCGAACAGTACGTTGCGGCCCCGAGGCTAGTCGTTGCTCTTGCTGCTACCGGCCGCGAGCGTCGTTTCGATCAGGCTTGTTCGATGTCCTGGTGAGCCTTCGCGAGCATGATGTAGCCGGCGCCGTTGGCGGTGATACCGGCCTTTTCGCCTTCGGAGAGTTCACGTTTGACCTTGGCGGGCACGCCGGCGACCAGTGATCCAGGCGGGATTTGCATCCCCTGAGACACGACGGCGCCGGCTGCAATCAGTGACCCCGAGCCGATGTGTGCGCCGTTGAGCACCACGGCACCCATGCCGACGAGAACGTCGTCTTCGACGGTGCACCCGTGCAGCACTGCGTTGTGGCCGACCGAGATTCGTTCGCCCAGCACTGCGGGGAACGTCGGGTCGGCGTGCACGGTGCAGTTGTCCTGAATGTTGGTGTCAGCGCCGATGGAGATCGATTCTGCGTCGCCGCGGATAACCGCGCCGTACCAGATGCTGGCTCCCGCAGCGATGGTCACCGCGCCGACAACGGTGGCGTTGGGTGCGATGAACGCACTTTCGTCGATCTGCGGGGTGTTACCGAGAACGGTGGCGATGATCGGGTTGGTCATGGTTCTCCTGTGCGTTGGAATGACGTGCTCTGACGGTACCTGGACTACTTCGCTGTGGGTTTTCGATTCATGACGACTGTGCCGACGCCCGCGGCCACCACCAGTGCGATGGCCACGAGTGTGAACGCGTCGAGCGTTTGCCCGATCACGAGGACTCCGGCCAGTGCGGCCGCTGCGGGTTCGAGGGCGATGAGGACGGCAAAGACTTTCTTGGCGAGAGAGCGCAGCGCCCACATTTCCAAGCTGTACGGGATGACGGACGAGAGGACGGCGACGGCTGCGCCTGCGGCGAGCATCGTCGGATCCAGTAGTTCACTTCCTCCCGAGACGACGCCGAAGGGCAGCGTCAATACGGCCGCGACGATGCTTGCGCCTGCCAACCCGTCGGCGCTCGGGAGCGTCGCGGCCAGGTGGGAACCGGCCACGATGTATCCGGCCCACGCAGTAGCGGCGATCAACGCGAACATCACCCCGATCGGGTCCAAACCGGATTCGCCGTGATCGCCCAACCCGAGCAGCAACACTCCGCCGAAGGCGAGCAGCACCCATGCTCCGTCGGCCCACCGACGAGACAGAACTGCGGCCAGGGTGAGCGGTCCGAGGAACTCGATGGTGACGGCCGTTCCGATGGGCACCGTGTCGAGGGCGAGGTAGAAGGCGCCGTTCATCACGGCGAGGGCGATGCCCAGTGCGAAGATGCCTTTGCGCTGCCGGTTCGACCATCTGCTCCATCGCGGGCGGACGATGACGCCGAGGATGATCGCGGCGATCGTCAGCCGCAGCGTCGTGGCTCCGGCCGGCCCGATCTGCGAGAACAATGTCGTCGCGAATGCCGCTCCGAACTGGAGCGACAGTATCGAGGTGAGGACTGCTCCGACCGGCAGTAGCTGACTGCCCGCCTTCATTCTCCGGTGAACTCGGGACTTCGACGCTCGAGCATCGCGGCGACGGCTTCGTGGTGATCTCGGGTGTGGTGGGCGATCGACTGCATGGCGGCCGAGAGTTCGAGCAGGCTCTCGAGGCTCTGGTGCTGGCCCTCGCGGAGGAGCTTTTTGGTCATGCGGAGTACCTGCGGGGGATTGGCGGCTACTCGAGCTGCCAAAGCGTGCGCTGCGGAAAGCAATTCCTCGGGCTCGGTCACCTGCGAGACCAGACCCCAGTCGAGTGCTCTCGCAGCATCGATCGGTTCACCGGTGAACGCCATCTCGGCCGCGCGGGCGTTGCCGATCGCGCGCGGGAGCAGCCACGCTCCGCCGTCGCCGGGGATGAGTCCTACCTTGACGAAACTCTCGGCGAAGACTGCGGCGGTCGAGGCGATGCGGAGGTCGCACATGAGTGAGAGGTCGCAGCCCGCTCCGATGGCCGGGCCGTTGACCGCCGCGATGGTCGGCACCTCACACGTGTACAGCGCGAGCGGGATGCGTTGGATGCCGTGCCGGTAGCCCTGGCGGATCTCGCCGGGTGCGCCACCGAACATGCCCTCCTTGTCTCGCATGTGCTTGACGTTGCCGCCGGAGGAGAAGGCCGATCCGGCCCCCGTCAGAATGACCGTGCGCACACTCTGATCTCGGTTGACCGCGGTGACTGCGTCTTCGAGGGCCTCGATCATGTCGATCTCGGAGATCGCATTGCGGGTGTCCGGGCGATTGAGGGTCCACGTGACCACATCGCCGGTTCGCGAGATCAGTACGGCGTCGCTCATGGGTGCTCCTGGTTGTCGATGGCAGTTGAACTCAGTCTCTCACCACAGGATTTCGCAATAACAATCATTCGTGCTTGATTTTTATGGATGTGGGTGTGATGCTGGTCGCATGGCCGAACTTCAGACGTTCATCGATGACTTGCGGGCCGAAGGCGAGAGCCTCGACGCCCTGGTTGCGGATCTGCCCGAGGAGAAGTGGGCGACAATGACGCCTGCGGAAGGGTGGACCATCGCACATCAGATCGGGCACCTGCACTGGACGGACAGTGCAGCGATCCTGGCGATCACCGACCCGGACGGGTTCGCGGAGCAGTTGAAGGCGGCGTTCGTGAACCCGGCAGGGTTTGTCGACGACGGTGCTGCCGAACAGGCGGCCCGCCAGCCGGCGGAGTTGCTCGCCGATTGGCGAGCGGGGCGCACCGCTCTCGTCGAGGCGCTCACCGCCGCCCCGGCCGGAACCAAGTTCCCCTGGTACGGCCCGCCCATGGGCGGTGTCTCCATGGCTACCGCGCGACTGATGGAGACGTGGGCGCACGGGCAGGACGTTGCCGACGCACTCGGCGTCGAACGCGCTCCGACGGCGCGCATCAAGAACATCGCTCACCTGGGTGTGCGGACGCGAAACTTCGCGTACTCGGTCAACGAGAAGACGCCGCCCGCCGACGATTTCCGGGTTGAGTTGACCGCGCCGGACGGGTCGCTCTGGACCTGGGGGCCGGAAGATGCGCCGCAGAAGGTCACCGGGCCGGCGTTGGACTTCTGCTTGCTGGTCACCCAGCGTGCCAATCGCGCCGATCTCGATCTGGTCGCCGTGGGTGCCGATGCGGACGAGTGGCTCGGGTTCGCGCAGGCCTTTGCCGGACCCAGCGGTGAGGGACGAGCCGCCGTCGGATCCAGCGGTGAGGGACGAGCATCGAAGGTGGGCAAATGAGTTCGGTACGGATCGGTAACTGCTCCGGGTTCTACGGCGACCGCGTCTCGGCGATGCGCGAGATGCTCGAGGGCGGCGAACTCGACTACCTGACCGGCGACTACCTGGCCGAACTGACGATGTTGATCCTCGGGCGGGATCGGATGAAGGACCCGTCGCTCGGCTACGCGAAGACGTTCCTGCGGCAGGTGGAGGACACGCTCGGCCTTGCGCTCGACAAGGGGGTGAAGATCGTCGCGAATGCAGGCGGTCTCAATCCCGCCGGACTGGCCGACGCGTTGCGCGAGGTCAACACCAAGCTGGGGTTGAACGCGAAGATCGCCCACGTCGAGGGCGACGATTTGATCTCTCGGGCAGACGAACTCGGACTCGGCTCCCCACTGACGGCCAATGCGTACCTCGGCGCCTGGGGCATCGTCGAAGCATTGTCGGCCGACGCCGATGTCGTGGTCACCGGACGGGTCACCGATGCGTCGGTGATCGTCGGTCCGGCCGCTCACCATTTCGGTTGGAAGCGAGATGATTTCGATCAGCTTGCCGGTGCTGTCGCGGCGGGCCACGTCATCGAGTGCGGAACCCAGGCCACCGGCGGCAACTACGCGTTCTTCACAGAGATTCCCAATCTGGGCCGGCCTGGCTTCCCGATCGCCGAGATCAACGCGGACGGAACCTCGGTCATCACCAAGCACGCCGGAACGGACGGCGAGGTGAGCGTCGGCACGGTGACGGCGCAGCTGCTGTACGAGATCACCGGTGGACGCTATGCAGGCCCGGACGTGACGACCCGCATCGACAACGCAGTGCTCACCCAGGAAGGCCCGGACCGGGTGTTGATCAGCGGCGTCACGGGCGAGGCTCCGCCGCCGCAGTACAAGGTCTCCCTGAACACGCTGGCCGGGTTCCGTAACGAGGCCACCTTCATCCTCACGGGTCTCGACATCGAGGCCAAGGCCGATCTGGCGAAGACTCAGCTCGAATCCTGGCTGACGAAGAAGCCCGCCGAACTGGTCTGGACTCTCGCTCGCACGGATCATCCGGATTCCGACACCGAGGAAACCGCGAGTGCGTTGCTGCGCTGCGTGGTTCGCGATTCCGACCCCAAGGTGATCGGTCGCCCTTTCTCCGCGGTTGCGGTGGAAATGGCACTTGCCAGCTACCCCGGCTTCTCGCTGACGGCTCCGCCGAGCAACGGCCAACCGTACGGAGTGTTCACCCCCGGCTACGTCGACGCGGGATCGGTGCCGCACGTGGCCGTACTGCCGGACGGCACGCGCGTGGACATCGCTCCGTCCACGTTGACGCAGGACCTCGAACCCGTCGGCGAACCGGAGCGTCCGGAGCCGTTGCCGCCACAGACGTCGCTTTCAGTACCACTCGGCACGATCGCCGGTGCCCGTAGCGGCGACAAGGGCGGAAATGCCAACGTCGGCGTCTGGGTTCGCACGGACGATCAGTGGAAGTGGTTGGCGCACACACTGACCGTCGAGATGCTCAAGGAACTGCTACCGGAAGCAGCAGACCTGAACGTCACTCGCTACCAGCTTCCGCACCTTCGTGCCGTCAACTTCGTGATCGAGGGAATTCTCGGTCAGGGTGTCGCCTCGCAGGCGCGGTTCGATCCGCAGGCCAAGGGAATTGGTGAATGGCTGCGTTCGCGCCACATCGACATCCCGATTTCGCTACTCCCCGTAACTGACGAGAAAGAGGATTCACGGTGACCGTGTGGACCACACCGGAAAGGCTTGCGCTTCGCGAGACCGTACGCGGATTCGTGAACCAGGAGATTCTGCCGCATCTGACGCAGTGGGAGCGAGACGGCGAGATTCCGCGCGAATTGCACCGCAAGGCAGGCGCTCTCGGACTCCTCGGGGCCAGCGCACCCGAATCGGCCGGTGGTGAGGGCGGCGACGCCGTCGACTCCATCGTGATCTGTGAGGAGATGCATCAGGCAGGTGCATCGGGCGGGCTGTTCGCATCGCTCTTCACCTGCGGCATCGCGGTGCCGCACCTGATCGCGGCCGGCGACGAGGCGCAGATCGAGAAGTGGGTCAAGCCGACCCTGCGCGGCGACAAGATCGGCTCGCTCGCCATCACCGAACCCGGCGGTGGCAGCGACGTCGGCCACCTGACGACAACGGCCAAGCGCGACGGTGATCACTACGTCGTAAACGGGGCCAAGACGTTCATCACCTCTGGTGTTCGCGCCGACTTCGTTGTCACCGCCGTCCGCACCGGTGGCCCTGGTGCGGGTGGTGTCTCACTGCTCGTGATCGAGAAGGGCACACCGGGATTCACCGTCTCGCGCAAACTCGAGAAGATGGGCTGGCGCGCATCCGATACCGCGGAACTGTCCTTTGTCGACGCTCGGGTTCCGGTGGAGAATCTGGTTGGCGCAGAGAACAGCGGCTTCGCACAGATCGCCCAGGCATTTGTTTCCGAACGTGTCGCTCTCGCCGCGCAGGCGTATGCCAGTGCAGAGCGTTGCCTGGAGCTGACCCTCGAATGGTGTCGCGCCCGCGAGACTTTCGGTCGCCCCCTGATCAGCCGGCAGGCCGTGCAGAACACCGTCACCGAGATGGCCCGCAAGATCGACGTCGCCAAGGTGTACACGCACTCGGTGATCGAACGGCACATGGCCGGTGACGGCGATCTGATCGCCGAGGTGTGCTTCGCCAAGAACACGGCAGTCGAGACGGGCGAATGGGTTGCGAACCAAGCCGTTCAGCTGTTCGGCGGCCTCGGATACATGCAGGAAAGCGAAGTGGAGAGGCAGTACCGGGACATGCGAATTCTGGGAATCGGTGGCGGAACCACCGAAATCCTCACCGGCCTCGCGGCCAAGCGATTGGGGTATCAGTCATGAGTGTCATCCGGTCAACACTGGACACCAATTCCGAGGTGTACAAGACCGCAACTTCGACCATGAACACCAAGCTCGCCGAGATCGAGGTCGAGCACGCCAAGGCGTTGGCGGGTGGCGGCGAGAAGTACACCGAGCGGCACCACAAGCGGGGAAAGCTCCTGGCACGCGAGCGGATCGAACTCCTGCTCGATCAGGATTCACCGTTCCTCGAACTGTGTCCCCTCGCTGCGTGGGGGAGTGACTTCCCGGTCGGCGCCAGCACTGTGGTCGGTATCGGCGTCGTCGAAGGTGTCGAATGCCTGATCGTCGCCAACGATCCCACCGTGCGCGGCGGCACCAGCAATCCGTGGACGCTGCGTAAGGGATTCCGGGCCAACGACATCGCCATGCAGAACCGCCTCCCGGTGATCTCCCTCGTAGAGTCCGGTGGCGCAGACTTGCCGACGCAGAAAGAGGTGTTCATCCCGGGCGGGCGTATGTTCCGTGACCTCACTCAGCTGTCCGCAGCCGGAATCCCCACCATTGCACTGGTCTTCGGTAACTCGACGGCCGGCGGTGCGTACATCCCGGGCATGTCCGACCACGTCGTGATGATCAAGGAACGCTCCAAGGTGTTCCTCGCAGGCCCGCCGCTGGTCAAGATGGCCACCGGTGAGGAATCCGACGACGAGGCACTCGGCGGCGCCGAAATGCACGCTCGCAAGTCCGGGTTGGCCGACTACTTCGCCGCCGACGAGCAGGACGCGATCCGCATCGGGCGCTCGATCGTCAAGCGGCTCAACTGGACCAAGAAGGGGCCGGCGCCGCGCGCGGAGATCATCGAACCGCTCGAGGATCCGGAAGAGTTGCTCGGCATCGTTCCGGCCGACCTTAAGATCCCGTTCGATCCGCGTGAGGTCATCGCCCGTATCGTCGACGGTTCCGACTTCGACGAGTTCAAGCCGCTCTACGGTTCCTCCCTCGTGACCGGGTGGGCCGAGCTCAACGGCTACCCGATCGGCATCCTGGCGAACGCACGTGGAGTGCTCTTCAGTGAGGAATCACAGAAGGCCACGCAGTTCATCCAGCTCGCCAATCGTTCCAACACGCCGTTGCTGTTCCTGCACAACACCACCGGGTACATGGTGGGTAAGGAATACGAGGAGGGCGGCATGATCAAGCACGGATCGATGATGATCAATGCGGTTGCCAACTCCAAGGTTCCGCACATCTCGATCCTGCTCGGAGCGTCCTACGGCGCCGGTCACTACGGTATGTGCGGACGCGCGTTCGATCCGCGGTTCCTCTTTGCGTGGCCCAGTTCCAAGTCCGCCGTCATGGGCGGTGCGCAGCTCGCCGGCGTCATCTCCATCGTGGGACGCGCTGCTGCCGAGGCGCGCGGCCAGGTATTCGACGAGCAGGCCGATGCCGGCATGCGCGCGATGATCGAGAACCAGATCGAGGCCGAGTCACTCCCGATGTTCCTGTCGGGTCGTCTGTACGACGACGGCGTCATCGATCCCCGAGACACCCGCACCGTGGTGGGAATGTGCCTGTCGGCCATCGCCACCGCCCCGATCGAAGGCACCGACAACTTCGGCGTCTTCCGTATGTGAGGCACGCCGTGACAATCACTTCAGTACTGGTCGCCAATCGTGGCGAAATCGCCCGCCGTGTCTTTGCAACCTGCCGCAAGAACGGAATCGGCACGGTCGCGGTATTTTCCGACGCAGATGCCGACAGCCCGCACGTCGCCGAAGCCGATGCTTCGGTTCGCCTGCCGGGTAACACGCCCGCCGAGACCTACTTGCGGGGTGAGCTCGTCATCGCCGCCGCCAAGGCTTCGGGCGCCGACGCGATTCACCCCGGATACGGATTCCTCTCCGAGAACGCGGAGTTCGCGCGCAGCGTCATCGACGCGGGACTGACGTGGATCGGCCCGCCCGTCGAATCCATCGAGCTCATGGGGTCGAAGGTCGAGTCCAAGAAGATCATGGACGCCGCCGGAGTGCCGGTGCTCTCCGAACTCGATCCCGCCGCGGTGACCGAGGCTCATCTGCCGGTGCTGATCAAGGCGTCGGCGGGCGGCGGCGGACGCGGAATGCGTGTCGTTCGTGAATTGTCGGCGCTGGACGGCGAACTGGAAGCGGCGCGGCGTGAGGCGCAGTCCGCTTTCGGCGACCCGACAGTCTTCTGTGAGCGGTACCTCGAGACCGGTCGGCACATCGAGGTTCAGGTCATGGCCGACCGCCACGGTGCGGTGTGGGCGGTGGGGGAGCGCGAGTGCTCGATCCAGCGTCGGCATCAGAAGGTGGTCGAAGAGGCACCGTCGCCGCTCGTGCAACGCATCCCCGCCATGCGCGACAAGCTGTTCGACGCCTCGCGGCTCGCAGCCAACGCCATCGGTTACGAAGGCGCAGGAACCGTTGAATTCCTGGCTGACGAAAAAGGCGACTTCTTCTTCCTGGAAATGAACACGCGTTTGCAGGTGGAGCATCCGGTCACCGAGTGCACCACTGGACTCGATCTGGTGGAACTGCAATTGCAGGTCGCTTCAGGTGAAGCACTTCCGGACGATCAGCCGGAGATCCGGGGGCATTCGATCGAAGTGCGCCTGTACGCCGAGGACCCCGCCAAGAACTGGCAGCCGCAGAGCGGAACCGTCCACCACATCGAGTTGCCCGGTGACCCGCAAGAATTCAGTGTTCTGCGTGAGCAGGGCGTTCGCCTCGACTCCGGCGTCGTCGACGGCAGTGTTGTCGGCGTCCACTACGACCCGATGTTGGCCAAGGTCATCTCGTACGCGCCGACGCGGACCGCAGCTGCCCGGCTGCTCGCATCGACGCTGGCGCGCACCAGGATTCACGGGCTGCGCACCAACCGCGACCTGCTCGTCAACGTCCTGGCCCACCCCGCCTTCATTGCCGGAGACACCGACACTGCCTTCTTCGAGACTCACGACCTCGAGAAGCTGTCTACGCCCTTGGTCGATACCGCCGCCGAAAGACTCTCGGCGCTGGCGGCGGCACTTGCCGATGCCGCGCACAACCGGGCGTCGGCCCGCGTCATCGGCCGCTTGCCCAGCGGGTGGCGCAACCTCCCGTCGCAGCCGCAGAGCAAGAGCTACTCCACTGCGTCGGGCGAGTACGACGTCCGCTACTCCCTGAGCCGAAGCGGCGTGCTGAGTGCAGAAGGCTTCGACGACGTGCGCCTGGTATCGGCAACTGCGACCCGGGTAGTGCTCGAGCAGAGCGGAGTACAGCGCTCGTTCGACGTTGCGGCCTACGGGAGTGAGATTTTTGTCGACTCCTCGCTCGGACCCGTCGCGTTGACGGCAGCACCGCGCTTCGTGGATCCGTCGGCAGAAGTCGCCGCCGGTTCGTTGCTCGCTCCGATGCCGGGATCGGTCATCCGCCTCGGTGCCGCACTCGGTGACACCGTCACCGCCGGCCAGCCGATTCTGTGGCTGGAGGCCATGAAGATGGAACACACCGTCACCGCGCCGACTGCCGGTGTCCTGGTGGAACTTCCGGTCGCCGTCGGCCAGCAGGTCGAGGTCGGATCGGTACTCGCACGTGTGGAAGAACCCGCTACAGAAGAGGAAGCATGATGAGTTTCATCGAAACCGAAGAGCAGAAGGAACTGCGGGCATCCGTTTCCAAACTGGGTGAGCGCTTCAACTACGTCGACTACGTGCTGCCCAAGGCGCGAAAGGGGGAGCCGCTCACCGAATTGTGGAACGAGGCGGGCAAACTCGGATTCCTGGGCGTCAACCTGCCTGAGGAATACGGCGGCGGCGGTGCAGGCATCTACGAACTCGCGCTGGTGCAGGAGGAATTGGCGGCGCAGGGTGCCGGTCTGCTCCTGGTTGTCGTATCCCCGGCCATCTGCGGCACCATCATCGGCAAGTACGGCACGGCGGAGCAGAAGCAGCAGTGGCTACCCAGCCTCGCCGACGGCTCCAAGATCATGGCGTTCGGAATCACCGAGGCCGACGCTGGTTCCAACTCTCATCAGATCACCACGACGGCACGCAGGGATGGCGACGACTGGATCCTGAGCGGCAACAAGATCTACATCTCGGGTGTCGATCAGGCTGACGCGGTCCTCGTCGTTGCGCGGACCGAGGACTCCAAGACGGGCAAGCTCAAGCCTGCTCTGTTCATCGTCCCCACGGATTCTCCCGGATTCGTGAAGACGCAGATGGAGATGGACATCATCGAGCCGGACCACCAGTTCATCCTCTTCCTCGACGACGTCCGTCTGCCGGCCGACGCTCTGGTCGGCGAAGCCGATGCCGCCTTGATGCAGTTGTTCGCCGGCCTCAACCCCGAGCGCATCCTGGGTGCGTCGATGGCCATCGGCATGGGCCGTTACGCCCTGAACGCCGCAGTGAAGTTCGCCAACGAGCGCACGGTGTGGAAGACGCCGATCGGTGCGCACCAAGGTATTTCGCATCCACTCGCGCAGGTGAAGATCGAACTCGAGCTCGCCAAGCTGATGATGCAGAAGGCCGCGGTGCTCTACGACAGCGGTGACGATTTCGGTGCTGCCGAAGCCGCGAACATGGCAAAGTACGCCGCCGCCGAAGCCAGCATCAAGGCGCTCGATCAGGCGATCCAGACGCATGGCGGCGCAGGACTGACGAAGGAATACGGACTGGCCGCCATGCTCGGTGCGGCTCGTATCGCCCGCGTCGCGCCGGTGAGCCGCGAGATGATCCTCAACTTCGTCTCACAGCATTCCCTCGGTCTGCCACGGTCCTACTAGGAAGAGGCGACTCATGACGGATCAGGACAAGCCATACGTACGGTACGAAGTATCGGGCGGTGCTGCCACGATCACTCTCGACTCACCCCACAACCGCAACGCGATTTCGACGCGGTTGGTCACGGAGTTGCAGGCTGGGTTGACGTCGGCTGCCGCCGATCCGGCAGTTCGAGCGGTGGTACTCACCCACACCGGTGGAACATTCTGTGCGGGAGCCGATCTCAGTGAGGCCTCCGGTTCGTCCGCATCACCGGAGGACGCCGTCAAGGAGCGAGGACGGGGGATGCTGACACTCTTGCGCAGCATTCTCGAGCTTCCCAAGCCGGTGATCGGGCGGATCGACGGTCACGTCCGGGCCGGAGGCATGGGTCTTGTCGGGGCGTGCGACATCGTCGTCGCCGGACCGGCGAGCACCTTCGCGGTGACGGAATCACGGTTGGGTTTGGCGGCGTCCATCATCTCGCTCACGGTCCTACCGAGGCTCGACCAGCGATCTGCGAGCCGCTATCTGCTCACCGGCGAGAAGTTCGGCCAGCACGAGGCCGAATCCATCGGACTCGTCACCTCCGCGTCGCAGGACACGGAGGAGTCGATCACCGAACTGCTCGGCACCTTGCGCCAATGTTCACCGCAGGGACTTGCCGAATCGAAGTGGATCACGACGCGTTCGGTCCTGGCTGGATTCGACCGGGACGGCGAGGAGATGATCGCGCAGTCGGCTCGGCTGTTTTCCTCTGACGAGGCTCGTGAGGGCATGATGTCTTTCTTGCAGAAGCGTCCAGCGGCCTGGGCGCAGTAGAAACTGCGCAGCTGGGACACAGAAGCGCTGGAACACAGAAGTAGAAGGGATGGCGGCGCGATGACTCGAGAGCCCAAGCAGGACCGAAGTCGAGTCACGCGCTCCCACCTGCTCGAAGTGACTGTGGAGTGTCTCGCCGAACTCGGGTGGAGCGCAACGACGATGAGCGTCGTCGCGCAGCGTGCCGGGGTGTCCAGAGGCGCCATGCAGCATCACTTCCCGACCCGCGAGGACCTCATCACCGCGGCGCTCGAGGTGATGTTCGACGCCCGGATGGATCAGGCACGAAAGGAATCGACCGACCTTCCGGTGGGTGCCGGACGAACCGAGGCGATCATTTCGCGGTTGGTGGAGTACTACACCGGGACTCTGTTCAAAGCAGCGCTGCAGGTGTGGACGGCCGCTGCCTCCGACCCCGACCTGCGTGCCCGCGTACTGCCCCTCGAGGAACGATTCGGGCGCATCGCGCACCGCATGGCCGTCGAGAGTCTGGGTGTCGACGACTCCGACCCGGTGACGCACCGCTTGGTACAGGCGACCCTGGACCTGGCCCGCGGGCTGGGGCTGGCTGATGTCTTGACAGACGACTCGCGCCGACGCACCGAGGTGGTCAAACAGTGGGCGGCGCAATTGGATTCCACGCTTGTTCGGGTACCGGTGGCAACTCCCTGAATCGGTAGCGGCGGGGCCGGCGCCGGTGCTCTCGACGCGCACGTGGCGTGTGTCGGGGGCCACCGAGAAGTACAGTCGGCTCCATGGCCGCACGCACTCTCACTTCGATCGGGACTTCGGTATTGGTCTCGGCTGCCGTGCTCTCGGCCGTGGTCGGCTGCAGCTCCGGCGACGGGTCCGTCGATCAGCCGGGCGACGGTGCGGGTTCGCAGGCACTCGCACCTACGGATCCGGGCCCGATGTTCGCCGAATGCGGCTCGGTGACCGACGAGGAAGTTGTCAACGCCTTCAATCTCGGCGCTTTTGCGACGACGACGCGCAACGGCGTCGGTTGCCAGTGGGAAGTCGCCGGTTCGAACGGCCCGAGCGTCAGTTTCTCCTGGTACCGCGGTAGCCCGATCGGCCGCGAACGGGCCGGGTCCGACCTGCTCGGACGTCCTGCCGACGACATCACGATCGGTGGACACCAGGGCTTCATCGCGTCCACGGCAGGTTCGTTGTGCGAGTTGGGTATCGCGTTCGGCGGAGACTTCGTGCACTGGTCGATCACCTACGGTTTGCTGCCACCGACCGCGGATCCATGCACGGTGGCGCGGGATCTGATGGAAAAAACAGTTTCGAGGGCACAGTGAAGTTCGAGGGCGCCGTGAAGCGCGTAAGGATCGGGCTCGCCTTGGCGGGGTCGCTGGTTCTACTCACGGGGTGCGGCTCCGTGGTCACCGGGACTCCTCGTGCGGAGGGCAGCTACGGCGGTAGTGACAGCCAGGAATTCGCGAACGTCCTCCAAGAATGCGAAGCCGTCACCGACGAGCAGATCGCCGGCGCAGTGGGTGCCGACGCCGTCGGGCGTGGGTTCTTCGGCGCTATCTGCCGTTGGGACGGCATCGGAGCCGCGGGTCCGATCAAGATCACCTTCAACTGGTTCGAGACGGGCACCCTCGATCACGAGCGCGCTGCATTCGAGCACCTGGGATACGTGGTGGCGAAAATCGACATCAACGGCAGTGGCGGGTACCAGGTTCGCCAGCCGGCCGATCCGCAGAGCTGCGGGGTGAGCGCGAGCGCACCGGCCGGGGGAGTGTTCGGTTGGTGGGTCACCGAGCCGCAAGGCGGCGCGGATCCGTGCGAGGCTGCGGCAAAGCTCGGCGCGTTGACGTTGAACCGCAGCATCTGATCGCGACCGGTCCGGCTGCGTGGTCTGAGTGTGCAGCCAGAGTCTCTGGTCAGAGCGTGAGGTCACTATCACCGTGGCCTCGCTTTGACCTCGTGGCGCGCCGACAGGTATCGTTATGGGTCGTGTCCGGCATGCCCGGGCCGATCTGTGTGCCTAGCTAGGTATTGCCGTGCGCGCGTTCGAGCAGAAACTGCTGATGAACGAGCATCCGGCTGCCTGTGTGGGGGTATGCGACACGCCCGACCTCGGGGGCAGTGCGCGGCATGAAAGTGCTGAGTACAGACTCTGAGGTGGGTGAGGAGCAGCAGCTCTCTTGCTCCAACTGCTAGATCCCTAATTTCAGAACAGCCACGTTTTCGAACGGCCCGAGTTCGCTCGAGCAGTCTGTTCGTCACAAGAAAGCCGGTAAATGCCAACCATCAACCAGCTGGTCCGCAAGGGTCGCCGCGACAAGACCGCCAAGGTCAAGACGGCAGCCCTCAAGGGCAGCCCGCAGCGTCGTGGCGTGTGCACTCGCGTGTACACCACCACCCCCAAGAAGCCGAACTCCGCGCTCCGTAAGGTCGCACGTGTTCGCCTCACGACTTCGGTCGAGGTCACCGCGTACATCCCCGGTGAAGGTCACAACCTTCAGGAGCACTCCATGGTGCTCGTCCGTGGCGGTCGTGTGAAGGACCTCCCGGGTGTCCGTTACAAGATCATCCGCGGCTCCCTCGACACCCAGGGTGTCAAGGGTCGCAAGCAGGCACGCAGCCGCTACGGCGCCAAGAAGGAGAAGAGCTAATGCCACGTAAGGGCCCCGCTCCGAAGCGCCCGCTCATCAACGACCCGGTTTACGGTTCCCCGTTGGTGACGCAGCTCGTCAACAAGATCCTGCTGGACGGCAAGAAGTCCACCGCAGAGCGAATCGTGTACCAGGCTCTCGAGCAGGCACGCGAGAAGACCGGCACCGATCCGGTCGTCACCCTCAAGCGCGCCCTGGACAACGTCAAGCCTGCACTCGAGGTTCGTAGCCGCCGCGTCGGTGGCGCTACCTACCAGGTGCCGGTCGAGGTTCGCCCCGGTCGTTCCACCACGCTGGCACTGCGCTGGCTGGTCACCTTCTCGCGTGCACGTCGTGAGAAGACCATGGTCGAGCGTCTCGCCAACGAGCTCCTCGATGCCAGCAATGGCCTCGGTGCAGCTGTGAAGCGTCGCGAAGACACTCACAAGATGGCCGAAGCCAACAAGGCATTCGCCCACTACCGCTGGTGATGTAAAGCGTCGGAGCAACTGCCATCGGGTGGGGCTCCGACGCTTGTCGCCGTTGGCGGCCTGATCATCGCGACGGATTCCGGACGCAGGTGGCCAGGTTCGCCTCGGCAGAGACATAATTGAAAGACCATGGCCCTGACGGTGGAACACACCGATAAGGCCGACACCCGAAAACCAAGCAACGAGCGGGGAAGAAACCTGTGGCACAGGAAGTGCTGACTGACCTGAACAAGGTCCGCAACATCGGCATCATGGCGCACATCGATGCCGGCAAGACCACCACCACCGAGCGCATCCTGTTCTACACCGGTGTCAATTACAAGATCGGTGAGACGCACGACGGTGCGTCGACGACGGACTGGATGGAGCAGGAGAAGGAACGCGGCATCACGATCACGTCTGCCGCCGTGACTTGCTTCTGGAACAACAACCAGATCAACATCATCGACACCCCCGGCCACGTCGACTTCACGGTCGAGGTGGAGCGGTCGCTGCGCGTGCTCGACGGCGCAGTTGCTGTCTTCGACGGTAAAGAGGGTGTCGAGCCGCAGTCCGAGCAGGTTTGGCGTCAGGCTGCCAAGTACGACGTTCCGCGCATCTGCTTCGTCAACAAGATGGACAAGATGGGCGCGGACTTCTACTTCACAGTCCAGACCATCATCGACCGCTTGGGCGCGAAGCCGCTCGTTCTCCAGCTGCCCATCGGCGCTGAGGACGACTTCGACGGCGTCGTCGACCTGGTCGAGATGAAGGCCATCACCTGGCGCGGCGTGGTCCCGACGGGAACCGCTCCGACCATCGAGGAGATCCCCGCGGATCTCGTCGAGAAGGCTGCCGAGTACCGCGAGAAGCTGCTCGAGACGGTTGCAGAGTCCGACGAAGCTCTCATGGAGAAGTACTTCGGCGGCGAAGAGCTCACCATCGAGGAGATCAAGGGCGCCATCCGCAAGATGACGGTCGCCTCCGAGCTGTACCCGGTTCTCTGTGGCTCCGCGTTCAAGAACAAGGGCGTTCAGCCCATGCTCGACGCTGTCATCGACTACCTTCCGAACCCGCTGGACATCGGCGAGGTCATCGGCCACAAGCTCGGTGACGAAGAAGTAGAGATCACTCGCAAGCCGAGCAAGGACGAGCCGTTCTCGGCTCTCGCCTTCAAGATCGCTGCTCACCCGTTCTTCGGCAAGCTGACCTTCGTCCGCGTGTACTCGGGTCGTATCGATCCGGGTGCTCAGGTGCTCAACGCAACCAAGGGCAAGAAGGAGCGCATCGGAAAGCTCTTCCAGATGCACGCCAACAAGGAGAACCCGGTAGACGAGGCCGTAGCCGGCCACATCTACGCAATGATCGGCCTCAAGGACACCACCACCGGTGACACCTTGTGCGATCAGGCGAGCCCCATCGTCCTCGAGTCGATGTCGTTCCCCGCGCCGGTCATCCAGGTCTCCATCGAGCCCAAGACCAAGTCCGACCAGGAAAAGCTGGGCGTCGCGATCCAGAAGCTCGCCGAAGAGGACCCGACCTTCTCGGTCGAACTCGACGAAGAGACCGGTCAGACC
The DNA here is from genome assembly GCF_058793255.1 of Rhodococcus sp. MPR-R1B. NCBI lineage: Bacteria > Bacillati > Actinomycetota > Actinomycetes > Mycobacteriales > Nocardiaceae > Rhodococcus > Rhodococcus sp. MPR-R1B. The sequence goes on along the minus strand of NZ_JBXAFO010000024.1, from coordinate 36,516 downwards.
GTCATCGGCGGTATGGGCGAGCTCCACCTCGACATCCTCGTCGACCGCATGCGTCGCGAGTTCAAGGTCGAGGCGAACGTCGGTAAGCCGCAGGTTGCGTACCGCGAGACCATCACCAAGAAGGTCGAGAAGCACGACTACACCCACAAGAAGCAGACGGGTGGCTCGGGCCAGTTCGCAAAGGTCATCATCGCTCTGGAGCCTTTCGTGGGCGAAGACGGTGCTACCTACGAGTTCGAGAACAAGGTCTCCGGCGGACGTATCCCGCGCGAGTACATCCCCTCCGTGGATGCCGGTGCGCAGGACGCGATGCAGTACGGTGTTCTCGCCGGCTACCCGCTCGTGAACCTGAAGCTGTCGCTGCTCGATGGTGCTTACCACGACGTCGACTCCTCGGAAATGGCGTTCAAGGTTGCCGGTTCGCAGGCACTGAAGGAAGCCGCCCGCAAGGCCGGCCCCGTCATTCTCGAGCCGCTCATGGCTGTCGAGGTCACAACGCCCGAGGAGTACATGGGCGACGTGATCGGCGACCTCAACTCCCGCCGTGGCCAGATCCAGGCCATGGAGGAACGCAGTGGTGCCCGTGTCGTGAAGGCGCTGGTTCCGCTCTCGGAGATGTTCGGTTACATCGGTGACCTGCGGTCGAAGACCCAGGGCCGAGCGAACTTCTCCATGGTGTTCGATTCCTACGCAGAGGTTCCCGCGAACGTCTCGAAGGAAATCATCGCCAAGGCGACGGGCGAGTAAGCACAGCGAGCTCCCCAGCCCGCGCCGGCAAGTAACCTCGGTTTCTTCCGGCACGAAGCACGACCTAGTAACAACCAACCGCACTGCTGCATACGGCAAGCAACAACAGTCCAGGAGGACACAAAGTGGCGAAGGCGAAGTTCGAGCGGACGAAGCCGCACGTGAACATCGGCACCATTGGTCACGTCGACCACGGCAAGACCACGACGACGGCGGCCATCACCAAGGTTCTCGCGGATGCATTCCCCGACCTGAACGAGGCTTCGGCCTTCGATCAGATCGACAAGGCTCCCGAGGAAAAGGCTCGTGGCATCACGATCAACATCTCGCATGTTGAGTACCAGACGGAAAAGCGCCACTACGCGCACGTCGATGCACCGGGTCACGCCGACTACATCAAGAACATGATCACCGGCGCAGCTCAGATGGACGGCGCTATCCTCGTCGTCGCAGCTACCGACGGCCCGATGCCCCAGACGCGCGAGCATGTCCTGCTCGCTCGCCAGGTTGGCGTTCCTTACATCCTCGTCGCCCTGAACAAGGCCGACATGGTTGACGACGACGAGATCCTCGAGCTCGTCGAGATGGAGGTCCGCGAACTGCTGGCCGCTCAGGAATTCGACGAGGAAGCCCCCGTCATTCCGATCTCGGCACTCAAGGCACTCGAGGGTGACCCGAAGTGGACGCAGTCCATTCTCGACCTGATGGCTGCTGTCGACGAGTCCATCCCGGACCCGATTCGTGAGACCGAGAAGCCCTTCCTCATGCCCGTCGAGGACGTCTTCACGATCACCGGCCGTGGCACCGTTGTCACCGGTCGTATCGAGCGTGGCGTTGTCAACGTCAACGAAGAGGTCGAGATCGTCGGCATCAAGGAAACCTCGACCAAGACCACGGTCACGGGTATCGAGATGTTCCGCAAGCTGCTCGACTCGGGCCAGGCCGGCGACAACGTCGGACTGCTCGTTCGTGGCATCAAGCGCGAAGATGTCGAGCGTGGACAGGTTGTCGTCAAGCCGGGCACCACGACTCCCCACACGGAGTTCGAGGGCCAGGCATACATCCTGTCGAAGGACGAGGGCGGCCGCCACACCCCGTTCTTCAACAACTACCGCCCGCAGTTCTACTTCCGTACCACGGACGTTACGGGCGTCGTGACGCTGCCTGAGGGCACCGAGATGGTCATGCCCGGTGACAACACCGAGATGTCCGTCAAGCTGATCCAGCCTGTCGCCATGGACGAGGGCCTGCGCTTCGCAATTCGCGAAGGCGGCCGTACGGTCGGCGCCGGCAAGGTTGCCAAGATCATCAAGTGAGACTCTTGTCTCGCTAGCTGATTCACAGCACTGAAAAAGGCGCTCATTCCCTTCGGGGAGTGAGCGCCTTTTCTGTGTCTTCCATCGGTTGGCCTGTGATCGAGTGTTCGGTGATCGGGTGCCTGCGTGGTTCTTGCTTACTTGTTGGCTTCCACCCGGTCGAGGTGCAGCAGAACCTGTACTGCGACGGTTGAGCCGTCGAGGCTGCGCCTGGTTGCGCCGGCGATACGTTCGGCCGAAGCGGTGAATCCGGCGACGTCGATCGACGGATCTGCAGTGACGACAATCGACAGCGTCGGCAATCCGCGATCGACCGTCGCTTTGCTCTTGGTGCTCCGCACGCCGGTCAGCTGAGCGAGCTCGGCCGCTACGCCGTCTGCGACGGGTCCGAGATCCACGCTGACGTCGGTACCGGATTCGTTGTGCCGCAATGTGACTGCGCTTGTACGGCGCCGGCGAAGGTTCAGGTACAACAGCCCGAAACCGGCGAAGACACAGAGGACGAAGGTGCCCGACAGTACCCAGTGCCACCACGGCTCCTCCGGAAGGCCGAAGAGGACCTCCCGATCGAGGCGTGACACCCAGGTTCGAATCAGCGACGCGCCCGCGTCCCACGCGATGGCGTATGCGCCCGCCGCGAGGAGTGCGATTCCGACGATGAGGACGATGATCCGATCGACCACGGAGATCCAACGGTTCACGAGGCGTCCTTTCGTCGTACTACAGTTTCTCGCACGACAACCGAAAGTTGCAGTGGCCGCTGCAGTATCGCGAGATGAGGCCGAACCGCCGCGTCGACGGCTGCGGCAAGTTCAGCTCGATCGCCACCGGTCGATTCGATGTGGACCTTGACGTGTTTACGGTCGACGCTGGTGTGAGCCGAGCCGACGCCGGGAACGACCGCTGCGTGGCTACTGCACAGACGTGCAATGTCAGTCGGCCGCATCCACACCGTCGATGCGCTCGGGTTCCCGAGTGGGACATGGGTTTTCGCACGGCGTTTGATCGCCGACATTATCAGGACAACACCCGCGACAACGGCAGCGATTGCCACCGGAAGTAGCCACGGTTGCCAGTGCAGACGAGACGTCCACTCCACGGAGTTTCGGATCCAGGGTGCCGATTCGAAAGTTCCACGGTTGATGAACCATTCGCGCGAGACGACGAAGGCGAGTGCGAGTAGACCACACGCGATGACGACGGCCGAAACTGCGGCCGCCGGGTTCGCAGAGGGGACACGCGGCGGAATCGGATCCGAGAGTGCCTGCTGTGCCGGGCCCTCCGCGATCTCGACGCCGGAAACACAGGAGTCGTCAGAACCCTCGGTTGCCGCGATCATCACGTTCATGTCGTGGAGTGGAAGCCCGGTCAGCGATTCGACGCTGCGTCCGACTTCCGTTCGCACCCGGCCGGTCAACTCGGTGACCGAACACGGCCAGGACACGGCGAGGAAGAGATTGATGGCGACGGCGTCGCTACCCATCGAGATGTCGGCTCGCGGAAGGTCGCGTCCTGTCAGGCGAGTCAAGCCACCGGACTGGCGGACCACCCCCGGGACGTTCACCGCTGCGGCCGTGGCGATCTTGGCCATCGCACGGTCCTTGATGACCAAGGAGCCGCGTAGACCAGGATCGTCCGCTGCGCTGGGATCGGACGGCTCAGCCACGGCCACGGCTTCGGAGGATCGCGCCGAGGTCGAGATGTCCGTCGCGGTGTGCTCCGATCGCCATACCGGCGGCGCCGAGCAGGACTGCGAAGACGAAACCGCTGAACCCACCCATGATTCCGGCGAGTGCGAGGAGCAGACCGACCAGCAGTCCGACGGTGGTGCTGTTCATGTCAGTTCCCTTCTCGAATGTTCGGTGCAATGTCTGTGACGGTGGCAGGCTCGGTGACTGCATTTTCGGCATCAACGGGTAGATATCCCGCTGTCGACAGGTCGCCGACGGTCACGTTCACCGGTACGTCGACCAATCTCGCCACCACCGCTCGTACGCGTTCGGCGACGCTGCGAACGTCTGCCGGATAGTGAACGGAAATGTGTACAGCACAGGAGTTTTCGTCGACGACGACGCCGGTGATGCGGCGTCCGGGGAGGTAGGTTCCCACTTCGCCGAACTGTCCTCCGTGCAGATCTGCCACTTCCGGGATGGCAAGAACCGCGTCGGCGACTACCTCGGCCGCGTCGATCTCGCGGCCGGCGTCGGCGGTACTCACTGAACCCTCGGCTTGGCTTCCGGATCGGTACTGCCGCCGCTCTCTGCATCCTCGAAGAGCATGACGTCGAAGACGGTGATGTTGACCTCGGTGACCTCGAGACCCGTCATGCTTTCCACTGCGGCAATGACGTTGCGGCGGATACCTACCGCCAGTTCGTGGAGTGCGACGCCGTACTCGGCGACAATGCCGATGTCGATGGCGGCTTGTTTCTCGCCTACCTCCACCGCCACGCCCTGGGCATGGTTGACGCGGGCGCCCGGTATGCGGTCGCGAAGTGCCCCCACCGCACGCGCTGTGCCCCCGCCGACGTCGTACACGCCGTTGATCTCGCGGGTCGCGATACCGGCGATCTTGGCGACCACGGCGTCGGCGATGATCGTCTTACCCTGGGTGCTGACTAGTTCCGCGCCACCGTCGGCGCCGAATCGGACGCTGTTCTTTTCACTGGAATCGCTGGTCATGGGGGCTCCCTGCTCATGTGTCAGTGCGTGCGTCTGAAGTACCTCCAACTGTAGTGACTGGTAGGTGACCATGCGGGATGCACCACACCTACTCCGGCATTTGGTATGGCAGAGTCGGAGGCAAATAGTGACGGCGTTCATAGTGAGCGCTGCAAGTGACGTGGGTCGGACAGGGTGGTACGTGGTGGCACGGATAGTGATCGTGGGTGCGGGTTTGTCGGGACTGCGGACCGTCGAGGAACTGCGACGAGCGGGTTTCGAAGGTGAATTGACGCTCGCGGGTGGGGAAACGCATCTGCCCTACGACAGGCCTCCGTTGTCGAAGGAAGTGATCCGCGGCGACAAGGACGAGACGACCTTGCGTCCGGCCGAGTTCTACGTCGAGAACAAGGTCGATCTCAAGCTCGGTTCGCCGGCAACCTCGGTGGACACGGTCGCCAAGTCGGTGGCGTTCGCCGACGGATCCACCCTGGACTACGACGAGTTGGTCATCGCGACCGGACTGACTCCGCGTCGCATCGCCGGCCTTCCGGAGTTGTCCGGAGTGCACGTTCTGCGCTCCATCGAGGAAGCGTTGGCCCTCCGCGCCGACCTTGCTCCCGGTAAGCGTGCGCTGATCGTCGGGGCCGGCTTCATCGGCTGCGAACTGGCCGCGAGCATGAAGTCTCACGGCGTCGACGTCGTGTTGCTCGAACCCCAGCCGACGCCGCTGGCGTCGGTGCTCGGCCCCACCGTCGGCGCCCTCGTCGAACGTCTGCATCGGAACGAGGGCATCGACGTCCGAGTCGGTACGGGCTTGACCTCGTTGTCCGGCGACGGAGCGGTTGCCGCTGCGACCTTGAGTGACGGTTCGGAAATCCCGGTCGACGTGGTCGCGATCGGAGTCGGTTCGGTGCCGGTCACGGAATGGCTCGACGGTTCGGGGATCGAACTCGACAACGGAGTGCTCTGCGACGGCGTCGGCCGCACCAGCACCGAACACGTCTGGGCGGTCGGCGACGTCGCGTCCTGGCAGATCGGAGATCGACGCAAGCGTGTCGAACACTGGACCAATGCTGGGGACCAGGCCAAGATCCTGGCGGGAGCGATCACCGGAACGGGTGATCCGGATGCGCCGGCGCAGGTTCCGTACTTCTGGAGCGATCAGTACGACGTCAAGATCCAGGCATTGGGGACCGTCGCACCCACGGACACCGTTCACATCGTGAAGGACGACGGCCGAAAGTTCGTCGCCTACTACGAGCGCGACGGTGTGCTGGCAGCTGTCGTCGGCGGCGGTAGCGCGGGAGCTGTGATGAAGATGCGCGCGAAGATCGCAGCCGGCACGCCCATCTCGGACGTGTTGGAGTCCACACCGGCCTGAACGGATGAGGCAGGACCGGTTCCGAGACGATAGATTTGTGCGGTGATCGTTGCACTCATCGACTCGGGACTGGGCCTGCTCCCTACCTCTGCGTGGCTCAGACGCCTGCGCCCGGATCTCGATCTTGTGCTGTCCCTCGATCCGGACGGCGCCCCCTGGGGGCCCAAGCCCGAGGAGTGGGTCGTCGACCGGGTACTCGGTGCGGTGCGCCGGAGCCTCGATCGTGGGGCTCAGGTCATCGTTCTTCCATGCAATACCGCGAGCGTCACCGCTCTCCCACACGTCCGTGAACTGGTCGGACCGGGTGTGCCGGTCATCGGAACGGTGCCCGCGATCAAGCCCGCGGCCGCCGCGTGCGATTCAGTGGCGATCTGGGCTACCGCCGCGACGACTGCCAGCCGGTACCAAGCCGATCTGATCGAACAGTTCGGCAACGGCGCCAAAGTCGTCGGGGTGCCGTGCCACGGCCTGGCCGATTCGATAGACCTCGGTGATCGTGCAGCCGCACTTGCAGCCATCGAATCCGCAGTGGCCCGGACGCCGGACGACGTCAACGGCGTTGTCCTCGGCTGCACGCACTACCCACTGCTCGCGGACGAAATCGCAGCGCGGCTACCCGCCGGCGTCACACTCTTCGACAGTGCCGAAGCCGTTGCACGACAGACCCTGCGGCGGATCGACGGGCTCGGTGACGCGGGTGAAGGATCGGGAACCGTCGAGGTTTTCGTGAGTGGTCGTCCGGGCGCGCTACCGCCCAGCGCCGAAGCCTTCGACGCCGGGCGGTTGTTGGGCGCGATCAAAGCCTGATCCAACCTGTATTCAGCCATTCATCAACGGGCAGCTACTCCGCTCTGTCAATGGGCGGCTACGCCGCTCCGTCAATGTGCGGCTACGCCGCTCCGTCAATGTGCGGCTACGCCGCCGTGACCCCCGTGATGCATCCGCGCACTCATCACCGGCATCGCACTCACCGCGACCACAACGGTCAGGACCCCGACCACCCAGGCCGTCCACGACGCACCGCGTAGAGCGTCGAAGCTCATGACCCAGGGTGAAATGAACATCAAGACGCCGAAAACGCCCATCGCGTAATCCGCCATGGCCATGTCCGGACGTGCCATGTGCGCCAGACCCGACAGTGCAACCAGGACACCCAGGACGACGAGTGACCACATTGCCCGATCGGTGGTGTCGAGCCACATCGGCGAGAGAGCCGCAAAGACGCCGAGAACCACCGCGACGGCATCTTGCATTCGATTCCACGACTTCATGACGAGACCTCCAAAGACGAGAGTGTGTCCACCTGTAGTACACGCCCGCGGCAGATCGAGATCAACTCTCCGCCAATTGCATTCGCGTTGCAGTTAGAGGCGATGTGGCGGCTCGAATATCAAGATTTGTGACTATTCGTCCGGATTGCCACGAGCCCGCGCGGAGCGCTGGCCGCGATATGTCCCGAGAGTGCCATGAGGGTGAGAGTGGTGAATGCGATAGCGGCGGTGATCATGGGTGGTCCTTTCACTGACTGTCCTCGAGTGTCGTCTGCCGACCTGTGGCCGAGCAGGGCACACGGTGTGAGGACGCTGAGAGAATCGAAGAGTCCGCACAGACGACCCGTGAGAAGGTTCTGGGGTGACGCAATCGAGTGCCCAGGACGTGATCGAACAGTTGGCCGACCTCGCGGATCCCGCGGATGCCGTCCAGCTACAGAAGTTCTTCAAGACAGCGCCGGGGGAGTACGGAGAGGGTGACGTCTTCATCGGCGTGCGAGTACCGAAGACGCGTTCGGTGGTGAAGAAGCATGTCGGTCTCGAGTTGCCTCAGGTACGCCTCCTTCTCGACAGCGACGTCCACGAGCATCGCTTGGCCGGTCTGTTGATCCTTGTTGCTCGATTCGAAAAGGTCAGTCGCCCAAAATTTTTCGACGACGAGAGTCGCTCCCGCATCGCCGACTTCTATCTCAGCGCTGTCGAGGACGGGCGGGTGAACAATTGGGATCTCGTGGATTCGTCCGCCGGACAGATCCTCGGCGGCTGGCTGTACGACCGAGATCGCCGGCTGATCTTCGAGCTTTCCGATTCGGGTGACCTGTGGCGACGACGGGTGGCGCTGCTGACGACGTACGGATTCATCACTCGCGGCGACGGGTCGACCACGCTCGAGCTTGCCGCGCGGGTGCTGGGTGATCGACGAGACCTGACCCAGAAAGCGATGGGCTGGATGCTCCGCGAGGTGGGCAAGCGGGTGGACCGGGATTTGTTGACCGGTTTCCTCGCGACGAATGCAGCAGACATGGGACGCACGGCACTGAGCTACGCGTGCGAACACCTGACCGCAGACGAGCGAGCGCACTTCCGGGCGGCCCGCTAGCGAAGTACCGCTCGGTAGGTTGTGGGACGATTCTCGGTATGCCCGCCACCCGTGTCGAGGCGTCTCGAATTGTGACGATCGGTTCACTGATCGCTGCCGGCGTCGCAGCTCTGTGTTATCTCGTGTACTCCGTTCGAGCCGTCGAACCCGTTGATTTTCTCGTCTACCGCTACGCTGCCCAGGCGTTCGCAGCGGGATCGAACATCTACGAGGGCAATCTGTCCGGCCCGTTGATCGTCGACGAGGGTATGCCGTTCACCTACACCCCGTTCGCGGTGATCTTCCTCTGGCCGACTGTCCTCTTCGACTGGTGGACTGCCTATCTGCTGTGGTCGGGATTGTGCATCGCGGCGTTGGTGTGGACGGTTGCGAGGTTCACTCCCGCTCGCGTCCCCAAGCGGCCGCTCGTCATGGCGGCATTGGTCCTGGCCGTGTCGGTGACTCCCATCGTCAGTGCGCACATCTCATTCGGCCAGGTGAACTTGGTGCTGATGGCGCTCGTACTGCTCGATGTGACTCGCCGAGAGGATTCGAGATTCGGCCGGTGGTTTCCGCGAGGACTGCTGATCGGCGTCGCGGCCGCGATCAAGCTGACTCCGGCTCTCTTCATCGTCTACTTCGTCGTCACGAAGCAGTGGCGACTCGCGATCTGGAGTTCGATCGGATTTGCCGCGGCGACCGCCGTCGCAGCAGTGGTGGACCCGGCCGTCAGCTGGACCTTCTGGTCGGACGTAGTCTGGAACCTCAGCGACCGGGTGGATTTGAGCGGGCAGGCGATCGCGAGTGCCGGCAACAGTTCGCTGCAGGGCGGACTTGCCGCGCTGGGCCCATGGACAGCGTCTCTGGCGATGCCGTCGACCGTGCTGTGCGCGGGGGTAGCGCTATGGATCGCCCGAGATGTCTATCGCGTCGGGCGAGCGGTCGATGCGGCGTTGGTGATCGGATTGAGCGCGCCGATTCTTTCGCCGATCAGCTGGATTCACCACTGGGTGTATCTCGTGCCTGCTGCCGTCACGGTTCTCTTTCGGCTTCGATCGCCGCTGCAGTTCGGTGCGGCCGCTCTGGGGTTGGCCATCGTCTACTGCGGGCCGAGTATGGGACAGCAGTTCATCGAGACGTCACCGCTCCTGCTGCCGTTCGGGTTGGTCCTTCGTGAGGGTTTCCTGATCGTGACCCTCGTACTGATTCTTGCCCTGTGGCGGTTGCCCACAACGGCGCCTGCGTGGGTTTCGCGGCGGGACTCGGGAGACTCCGAACATGACGAAGCCCCCGATTCCGCAGGGAATCAGGGGCCGTCATGCATCGAAGCAGGGTTCAGAACTCGATCTTCAGGTGATCGGTGATCGGCTTCGCCTGGCAACCGAGGATGTAGCCGTTCGCCACGTCCTCGGCGTCGAGGATTTCGGAGTTGTCCATCTGAACTTCGCCTTCGGTGACGGTGCAGGCACACGACCCGCACTCGCCTTCCTGGCAGGAGTACGGCACGTCGAGGCCCTTGGCGAGCATGATGTCGACGAGCGTCTGCTTGCGCGGCCAGACGAGGGTGTGGGTTTCACCGTCCAGTTCGACCTCGACGGTTGCGGCGTCGGCTGCTTCTTCGTCGGAGACCTCGGCTACCTCGACGTCACGGAACGGGTCACCCGCGAGTGAATTGAAGACCTCGGCGTGAACCTGCGTGCGGGGCATGCCGGCCTCTGCCAGTGCCTTGTGGACGGCGTCCATGAAGGGGCCTGGACCGCACATGAAGGCCTCGTACGCGACAAATGGCTTGGCCAGTGTCGCCAACTGTGAGACGGCGGGGAGTCCCTGCACGGTTTCGATCCAGTGGACAACGGTGAGGCGGCCGGGGTGTTGCGCTGCCAATTCGCGAAGTTCGGCGCCGAAGATGACGGACTTCTCGTCGCGGTTCGCGTAGATCAGCACGACGTTGCCGCTGCCCTGCGTGAGGGCGGACTTGAGGATCGAGATCACCGGAGTGATTCCGCTGCCTGCACCGAAGAGCAGGAAGTCGTGATCGAGCGACTTGGGCGTGAAGACACCTGACGGCGGCAGCACTTCGATGGTGTCGCCGACCTGGAGCTTGTCGCACAACCAGTTGGAGCCGTAGCCGTCGACGGTTCGCTTGACGGTCACCTTGGGGGCGTCGTCGGTGAAGGGTGAACTGGCCAGCGAGTAGCAGCGTGCGACCGAGCCGGTCTGATCACTCGGGATGCGCAGGGTCAGGAATTGACCTGGCTTGTAGTCGAACTTGTCCTTCAGTTCTGCGGGAATCTCGAACACCAGCGACCGGGCGTCGGAAGTCTCTTCGATGACTCCGGACACGGTGAGTACCGCCGATCGCGAGCTGTGCGGTACCTCGACTGTCGTCATCGCGAAGCTAGTCCTCTCGTGAAGCTGGGTAAAGCGCAGGTCAGTGAAGTGCAACATCTAGAACGTGTTCTAGTTCAATGTTAGCAGTGATGAAAAGCTACTGGGGATCGTAGTCGCCGAGCAACACGTTCCCGATCAGCGGGAACCACGGCGGTCTGATCCAGCCGTCCTGGCAGTCCGGGGTGGCGTCGACCTGCCCGAACGGGCGGTTCGTGAGTGGCGTCCGGGCGGTTGAGCTGCCGAAGTCTGTGCACGGGCTGTTTGTCGGTACACAGTGGGAACCAGGTGAGACGCCGGTCACAAAGATTCGGCTCGAATCCCTCCCGCAGTCACATTCGTGCACATCCCTGAGGAGATACCGATGGCTATCGAGCTCAACCAGATCTGGGACTTTCCCATCAAGGAGTTCCACCCCTTCCCTCGCGCCCTGATGGGTGTGGGCGCTCACGACATCATCGGGGTGGAGGCCAAGAACCTCGGCTTCAAGCGCACCCTTCTGATGACGACCGGTCTGCGCGGTTCGGGCATCATCGAGGAACTCGTCGGCAAGATCGAGTACCAGGGTGTCGAGGTCGTGCTCTACGACAAGGTCGAGTCGAATCCCAAGGACTACAACGTCATGGAGGCCGCGGCTCTCTACCAGAAGGAGAAGTGCGACTCGATCATCTCGATCGGCGGTGGTTCGAGCCACGACGCCGCCAAGGGCGCTCGCGTCGTGATCGCACACGACGGTCGCAACATCAACGAGTTCGAGGGCTTCGCCAAGTCCACCAACAAGGAGAACCCGCCCCATATCGCCGTATCCACCACGGCCGGAACGGGTTCCGAGACGTCGTGGGCGTACGTCATCACCGACACGTCGGACATGAACAACCCGCACAAGTGGGTGGGCTTCGACGAGGCGACCATCGTCACCCTGGCGATCGACGATCCGCTGCTCTACTACACCTGCCCTCAGCATTTCACCGCGTACTGCGGCTTCGACGTACTCGCGCACGGCAGTGAGCCTTTCGTGTCTCGTCTCGATTTCGCGCCTTCGCTCGGTAACGCGATCTACTCGGTCGAGTTGGTCGCGAAGAACCTGCGCGAGGCCGTCTTCGAGCCTCGCAACCTCAAGGCCCGCGAGGGAATGATGAACGCGCAGTACATTGCCGGGCAGGCCTTCAACTCCGGTGGCCTCGGCATCGTTCACTCGATCTCGCACGCGGTCAGTGCCTTCTTCGACAGCCACCACGGTCTGAACAACGCCATCGCGTTGCCGCGTGTGTGGGAGTACAACCTGCCTTCGCGCTACGAGCGCTACGCCCAGTTGGCCGGCGCACTCGGTGTCGACACTCGCAACCTCACCACGGTTCAGGCCGCAGATGCTGCCGTCGAGGCTGCCATCCGTCTGGCCAAGGACGTCGGTATCCCCGACAACTTCGGTCAGGTTCGCACCGACTCGTACGCGAAGAACCAGATGAACACCAAGAAGTACGAGGGCCGTGGTGATGTCATCAAGGGTGACGAGAAGACTGTGCGCGCCATCTCCGAGCACATTCAGGACGACTGGTGCACCCCGGGCAATCCCCGTGAGGTCACCGTGGAGTCGATGATCCCGGTTGTCGATCACGCGATCAACAAGTCGTACTTCTAGCAGGGCCTTCGGCCCCGTGGGCCTTTTTGGTAGCCCGCACTACCAAAAAGGCGCACAGGGGCTTGCCCCCCCATGAAAGGTGTTCCATGTCCGGTCGCAGTTTCTCCAGCGGAATCGAAGTGAAAGATGCTCTGCGAGAGCAGGACTACATTGCCGATGACGAGTTCGCGGTAGTCGTTCATCTGGCGACGGCGCTGGGGCGCCCGCTCCTGCTCGAAGGTCCGGCCGGTGTCGGCAAGACGGAACTGGCGAAGTCTCTGGCTGCGATCGGGGGCCGCAAACTGGTGCGATTGCAGTGCTACGAAGGGCTGGACGACAATCGCGCCCTGTACGAATGGGACTACGCGAAGCAACTCCTGCACGTGCAGATGCTCCGCGACCGGATCAGCGATCAGGTTTCCGAATTCGACAGCGTCGCCGAAGCGTCCAAGTTTCTGGCCGATCAGGATTTCGGTTTGTACTCCGAGAACTTCCTGTCCGTACGGCCGCTGCTCGAAGCAATCCTCTCACCCGATCCGGTAGTGCTTCTGGTCGACGAGGTAGATCGCACCGAGGAATCGATGGAAGCACTGCTCCTCGAGATTCTCGCCGAACAGCAGATCACCATTCCCGAGGTCGGTACGTTCGTTGCCCGCTCGCAGCCCTGGGTCATCCTGACGTCCAACGACACCCGCGAGCTCTCACCCGCGCTCAAGCGTCGTTGTCTGCATTACCATCTCGGCTATCCGACGTCGGAGCGTGAACGCGAGATCGTCACGGCCCGAGCGCCGGAGGTGGATTCGGCTACGGCCACCGAGGTTGTCGAATTGGCTCGCATCCTGCGTGACCTCCCGCTGCGCAAGAGTCCGTCCATCTCGGAGGTCATCGACGCGGCCAGAGCGGCAACAGTGCTCGCGGCCGGCGGATTCGACACCGCTTCCGACGCCAAGGTGCGCGACATCCTGCTCACGGCGTTGCTCAAGTACTCGTCCGATGTGACGCTGGCCAAGGAACGATTCGACGGAAAGCGTCTCGAATCACCGTCGCGTGACGGTGGCGAGCCGATCGAGCGGGCCACGGTGGCAAGCAAACCCGCCAACACGACGACGGCCGTGTTCCGGGGCACGGGTGGACGTGACCCTCATCAACAGGGAATCCGCGGCGGCAGCGGAATCCGTTCGACGCGATGACGACGCTCGGTGGCCTTGCCGTGTGGCAACCGTCGTTTGTTCTCGACGTGGTGTCCGCGAGTTTCGGCCGATTGCTGAGGGCGGCCGGAGTTTCCGCGTCACCGGCCGAGGTCATCGAGGTTCGGCGTGTTCTCGCGATGGTCGGCGCTTCGGATCGTGAGACGTTGCGAGCATGTCTTCGGGCAGTGTGCGCCAAGTACTCTCACGAGCAGGCCGGTTTCGATCGGGCGTTCGACGCGCTGTTCCGGCCGGCCGCAGGCAAAGCGCACGGCGAGCGGATGGGTTCGCGCGCCGAGGTGGCGGACGGTCTGCCTACCGCGCTGGGGATCGACGAGGATCAGGAAGTTGGTCGGTACGCCGAGTACAACGAGCGTGCGGCCGAGGTCGGCGACTACTTCGACACTCCGGAAGCGGAGAAGGGCTTCAACCCGCACAAGGACGACGACGATGTGTCGATGACGTCGAGCGATGCCGAACTGTCGGTCGATACCGGTTCGGAGACCGGTCGACGCGGAGTCAGTTACACGGTCGACGTGGACCGTGCAGCATCGGCAGTGGTCGGCGACTTGAGCACCAGTGTTGCTGCAGCAGTGGTCGGCTCGTTGTCCTGGGACGATCCGACGTCGATCCTCGCCTGGTTGGATGCCTACGACCCGAGCAAAGCGTATGCAGATGTCTCCGACGACGGGCCGTTGACGCAAGCACAATTGAACCGGCTCGTCGAGGCGGTCGAAGCGTTCGTGCAAGCACTCTCGGCAGCTGCACTCGCCGAAACCGCTCCCGATGCGCCCGACAGTGAATCTGCCGCGGGCGCAACGCACAACGACATCGAACTCGCGTGCCACGAAGTGCTTCGGCGGATGAGAGGACCGTCCAGACCTCGGCCCCGTGAGCGCTCTCGTGGGCATCTCGACATGCGACGCACGGTGCGTTCGAGTCTGCGCACCGACGGAATTCCCTTCCATCTGGTCGTGAAAGCTCCTCGCCCCGATCGTGTTCGACTACTTCTCATCGCCGACGTGTCGCTGTCCGTGCGCCCCATCACCGCGTTCACTCTGCGCTTGGCTCAGGCAATGCATCGCCGAGCAGATCGTTGTGAAGTCCTCGCCTTCGTCGATCGTCCGGTCGACGTGACCGACACCCTTCTCGCCAGTAGTGGTGACGGCGCACTGGCCGCGGTACTCGCGCACCCGGGTCTGGATCTGGAAGCCAGCAGCGATTACGGGCGGGTGCTCACAGAATTGTTGGACGAGCACGGAAACACCTTGAACTCACGGACGTCTGTCATCATCGTGGGCGACGGTCGGTGCAACGGGTTGCCCCCGCAGGCGGACAAGCTCGAGGAACTCCGCCGAAAGGTCCACCGTCTGGCATGGATCACGCCTGAACCACAGCGTTACTGGAACCAGGCATCGTGCGCGATGCCGGAGTATTCGGAGATCTGCGACGAGGTTGTTGTTGCCCGAGATGCCGCGCAACTGATGGCAAAGGCCGCCGAGCTGGGGCACGCACTTCGCTGATGTCAGTGCACTTCACCGATGTCACTGCGCGATCTGTCGTGAACTAGTTTGATCTCATGTCCGAAATCAGGGGATCGATCTGGCGACCGATCGCGGCGCTGACAGTGCTCGGCGCCGTGTGTGGGGTTGTGGCGCTCGGCGTGTTTCAGTGGTGGTGGAAGTCGTTGGCGTCACCGCACATTCTCACCGGAGGATCCTATCGGGAGCCGTTTTCCGAACCGACGTACACCGGACCCATATTCATGGACCTCTTTCCGGCAGAACCTGCCCCGTGGCTGTACTCGGGACTGGTCCTCGGACCGACTGTGGTCGGCTTGCTCGCCGGGATCGTGTTCGTGGTGTTCGTCCGGTGTAATCGTGCGCAGAACCGCACGATTGCACCGGACGAATCATCAGAGCGCTAGCAACGCGCGCGAGCGCAGGCGAGGGTCTGCCAACGGACGTAGCGCCAAGCGCAGCAGGACCAAGACGTTGTCGTCGCCGGCAATCCTGTTGACTTTCAACGTATTGCACTCGACACACTGGTGAACGAGCATCCATTCACCGTCTTGCCGGACCGACAGGCAGAGCGCCGCCATGGCACCTCGGCACTGTTGTGCTCGGTCGCCCGGAACGCGACCGTCCACGTGGCGGCTGGCCAGACAGTTCGGGCAGTGGTTCCGATGAGCGGTACCCGGCGCCGCAGTGGAGATGTCCAAACGGCATGTGAGACAACGGAAGCTCGATCCTTGTTCTCCGCCGATTCCGTGCAGTACGTGCTTGGCCCGTTGCGGTGCCCGCCGCGGGCGGGTGCTGGGATTCCTACGTGGCATCTGATTCCCCCTCACAAGTCGCCGAAGGCTTCGAGCGGGAAGGGCGGTTGCGCGAGCGGCCGCACTGCCATTCTCATCAACAACAACTGGTTGTCGTCTCGGCTGACGGGGTTGGAGGTGAGCTCGAGGCACTGTGCGCAGCGGTGGATGATCATCCAATCGCCACTGCGCAGTACTGCGATCGAAATGGGAGCCATCCGCATTCCGCAGTCCGACGGTCCACCTTCCACCTGGTCGAACAGGTGTCGGGAAAGCAGGCAACTGGGGCAGTGGTTTCGGCGATCACCATCGGGGCCGTAGGTCATGACTGTGAGTCCGCACTGAATGCACGAGAAGGTGTCGGTTTTCGAGATGGAATTGTGTGATTGAGGCACTGGAGAACTCCTAGCTGAGTGAACAAAGCAGTAGGAGCAGGCCGAGGGGGCCTCGCGGCTGTCAGTCCGACGTTTGGAGGATCAGCATGTGACCCTCGAGGTTGCCGGCAGTGCAGGGGCGGGAGGCGCGCTCGGCGCGGGCTGGGTCATAAACACCTTCTGAATCGGTTCTACGGGCCACTCTGGCCGCAACCGAAAGTACAGCGGGACCTTCTCGCCGCGCCATTCATTTTCCCGAGACGCCTTACCTGCCCGAACGGGTAGGTAAGCGCCTCTCCTTCGGTGGGTGTGCCCCGACTGCTGTCCGCGTAGGCTCGGGGCCAGCGATTGTAAGGTGGATCACACCAGTGTGTGCACGTGGGAGTTGATGCGCTGAGAGCGACGGATGCGAAATCCCGACCGGAGATCTCAGAGCAGCGAGAGGAGAGTGGGGTCGTGTCCGTGGCATACCCGGATGCTGTGAACCACGGTGTTCATCGCCGCGGCACTGCTGCTCGACTGGTCAAATTTCACGCCCCCGAGATCGTCTTCGGTATCGGTTCCCTGGTCGAGGCAGCACACGCGACTCTGAGGTTCGGCGGGTTCCGACCATTCCTGGTCACCGATCCCGGTCTGATCGACGCGGGATGGGTCAGCGAACTCGAAGACCATCTCACGGAGCAGGGATTGACGGCGACGGTGTGGTCAGGGCTGACGCCCAATCCCAAGGACTTCGAGATCGCGGCCGGTTTCGAGGTGTACCAGGAAGGTGAGTGTGACGTCATCATCGCGCTCGGCGGCGGTTCCGTCATCGACGCGGCTAAGGGTGTAGCCGTCCTCGCTGCCAACGGTGGCAACATACTCGACTACGAGGGGGTAGATCAGGCGACCAAACCGATCCCGCCGTTGGTGATGGTTCCCACCACGTCCGGCACGGGCGCGGACGTGTCGCAGTTCTGCATCGTCACGGACACGACCCGCGGCACCAAGATCACCATCATCGGCCGGGCGCTGGTTCCCGATGTGACGGTCATCGATCCGCGGTTGCTCACGACGATGCCCGAGTGGCTCAATGCGGCAACAGGATTGGACGCACTGACGCACGGAATCGAAGCCTTCGTCTCACTGGCGCACAATCCGTTGACCGATCATCACGCGCTCCGCGCTGTCGGCCTCGTGACCGAGAATCTGGTGCACACGATCCAGGACCCGATGGAGATGGAAGCTCGATCGGTGATGGCGCAGGCGAGCCTCGAGGCCGGGTTGGCGTTCACCAACGCGATACTCGGAGCCGCGCACGCCATGAGCCATCAGGTGGGCGGCATGCTCGACCTTCCGCACGGCGTCATCAACGGAATTCTCTTGCCCCACGTCATCCGGTTCAATTCCACCACGGACGCCGCCCCCTTTGTCGCCATCGCTGCGGCACTGAGTCTTCCCGAGCAGCGCGGCACCCCGGAGGAAGCAGCGCTGGCGGTGGCCGACCGTGTCGAACGTCTCGCCCGGGAGGTCGGTGTGCCGAAGGGACTGGGGGAGTTGGGTGTTCGCGAGGAAGACCTGAGTAGGCTCGCCAGCTTCGCGTTGCTCGACGCCTGCATGTCCACCAATCCCAGGGAAGCGACGCAGGAACAGATGGTGGCGTTGTTCCGAGGTGCCTTGTGAAGATGGACGCTGTGAAGAGGGCCGCTGTGAATTGGTGCAGGCGATGACCGCGGACCTGTCCCGGCTCACCGGATTACGATCGGGTAAGAGTTCGTTCTACCCGCAGTATCGCGGTGCGGCCGAGCGCCTCGAACGCGTCGTGCATGCCTTGGAGTTGATCTCGCGGGCTTTGGTGCGCACCGTCGAGGGGCCGGAAACCCTCGTCTGCGCGGTCGCGGAAGCTGCCCGTGCGCATCTGAGTGCCAACTGGATAGTCTTCGCCTTGGCTGACGGAACATTGCCCGACGCCGGACCACGGCGACTGGTTCTCGGCCCGGACGCCACCCCTTTTCTGGTCGACAATGTGGAGGGGCCGCCACTTCCGGAGGACGTCGTCGAATGCCTCGACGACATCCGGTACGGAAGAATCGAATCCAACTCGGTGATCGACGCGCACTACGCGTTTGTGCCGATCGTGCTCGGTGGCGGCGTGGTAGGTGCCTTTGCAGCCTGGACGCCGGCCAACCGAACCCTCGACACGACGGACGGAGCCGTGCTCAGCATTCTGGCCAGCCAGACTGCTGTGGCTCTGCAGAATTCGGCGCTCTATCAGCGCGGACAACTACTGCTCGAGCGTGCCGAAGATGCGTATGCGGAGGCCAATCGTACTGCAGCCGACCTTGCGGTGCGCAACAGCGAATTGGAGTCCACTCAGCGTCAACTCGGAGTGGCGCACCGGCACCAAGTGGTCGACGACGAACGTCACCGGATCGCCCGCGAACTGCACGACAGTGTGACACAGGCGGTGTTGTCGGCGGGCATGCAGATCGAGGTCTGCCGGAGCGACATCCCGGAGGCTGAACGCAGTGAAAGACTGGACTTGGCAAAGGATTTGACCAGGAGGGCGGTCGAGCAGCTTCGTTCGGCGATCTATGCGCTCAATCATTCGTCGGACGCGGACCGGACGTCGTTGCCCGAGATGCTCGAGCAACTCGGCGTGGTTCACATGCCGGACGAGTTGGCGGTGAGCGTTCGCGTCGGCGGTACCCCGACCGAACTTCCGGGCGATGCCGAACACGCTCTTCTCCGGATCGCTGGGGAAGCTCTCTTCAATGCAGCGGTCCATGCTCACGCGAATCGGGCGGTGCTACGTCTGACCTATCGGGCGGACTCCGTGTTGCTGTCGGTCTCCGACGACGGTGACGGCGACCCTGCGCGAATGCGTCTGATCCTCAAACTCGCAGCCACCAACGACGTCGACGGCCGCCATCGCGGTCTCGCGAACATGCAGGCGCGAACACTCGAGTTGGGTGGTGCGCTCGAAGTACGGCGCGCGCGGATCGGTGGGATTCAGATTCTCGTGCGACTACCACTGCCGTTCGACTCGGGCATGGAAAACCTTTGCTCCACAACTGAAATCGAGAGCGAGGAATCATGACCACTGCGCGTCCCGTCATCACCCGCGGAGCATCGCCGGTTCAGGGATTGGTTCGAATCGTCCTGGTCGACGACCATGCAATTCTGCGGCAAGGGCTCCGCTCGGTTCTCGAGCGCGAAAGCGATCTCGAGATCGTGGGGGAGGCGTCGTCCCTCGCCGAGGCCCTCGCCGTGGTCGACAAGGTCGGCCCGGACATCGTCCTGATGGATCTCAAACTCTCCGCCAGTTCCGACTACGAGGGACTGACCCTGTGTGGCCAGCTGTCCTCGGCGCATCCCGGCCTCGGACTGTTGGTTCTCACCACGTTTCTCGACGATCAACTGGTGGTGCGAGCGGTGCACGCGGGTGCTCGCGGCTATGTCGTCAAAGACGTCGACACCACCGAATTGGTGCGTGCGATCAGGGCGGTCTCGCGGGGTGAGAGTGCGTTCGATTCGCGCAGCGCGTCAGCTGTCGTGCGATCGCTCAACGGGCAGTCGTCGTCGAAAGAACGATTGACCGATCGCGAACTCGAAGTGCTCAGACTCCTCGCAAACGGCTTGTCCAACATCAAGATCGGTGAGAGATTGTTCATCTCACCGACCACCGTCAAATTTCACGTCAGCAACATCATGCGCAAACTCGAGGTGAGCCGTCGAGCAGAGGCCGTCTACGCCGCGAGTAAGCAAGGTCTGATCTAGCTCCGCTCGGAGACCGTCCAGGCGCGCAGCGCTTGATGCTGTACGAGGAGCACGCTCGAACGAGTTGTGCGCAGAGTCGACGCGGTCATCTCGGCAGTCAGACCCACTGCGATTCGTAGTACCAGAACCTCACGTTGGTCGTCGGTCAGGCGACGCGGGCGTTTGAATTGTCCGTCGATGTTGCGTGACTGGGGAATTGACGCAATTCGTCGAGAGGCCAACTCGTACGCGAAGGTCTCGATGCGTGTGTCGGCCGAGATCGTGTCGGACATTCGTGTGACGACGTCCAGGGTGCATTGGTGGGCGAGATCGTCGGCGAACGTCGCGACGGGCGTCCCGAGGAGTCTGGCGCGATAGTAGAGAACGACGCGAGGGTGCAACCGGGCCAGTAGTTTCGACAGTGCATGGTGATCACCGGCGAATGCCTCGGCGGCGGTGCGATTCAGGGAAATCGATCGTTCACAGGTTTCGGGTGAAGCGGTACGCGCGAAGGGTGGAGTCGGTGAAGTGTTCGCGCCCCTGATCGACAGCTTCATCAGCAACTCCTCGATTACACCGCACCTGACCATGCTGGAACGAGAATTGAGGTACCCCGCCGAAATTGCGGGTAAACCTGAAGTTACCTGCCAGGTGTCCGGTCTTTTCGCCGGGAGCGCCAGTCCGCGAGCATTCGCGGCATTTCCGCGGCCATGAAGTCGAAGAAGTCGCGCAGATCTGCCATTCGATCGCCGGCTGTGGTTCCTTCACCGAGGACTCGTATGCCCTCGTCCGCAACTGCCGAGACCTGGTAGAGCGAGGACTGTTTCGTGACAAACGCGTCGGCCCACATGTCGACGCTGACGCAGTAGTGCTGACGCCGCGATCCGGGGACGGCCACACGCTCGATCAATCCGACTTGCTGGAGGTATCTGACGGCTCCGGAAATGGCGGCGGGGCTCACTCCCAACCGAGATCCGAGATCTCCTGGCGTGGACGAGGGTGTCTCGCTGGTCATCAACGCGGCCCAGACGCGGGCGGGCATCGGCGGAAAACCCATGTCGCTCAGTACGAGTGAGAGTCGCTCGACATAGTGTCGGCTCTCGTCCGGTGCAACGGTGTGGCTGGTGTCGGTCATCGGAACCCTTCGATCTTTCCGTCTATTCTATCTTCACACATTTGTGAAATCGGCGTACGGTCAAATTCATGGGTGCGGCAATTTCAGTGAAAAGCCTCGTCAAGACCTTCGGTACCACCCGCGCGCTGGACGGCCTCGACCTCGACGTCTCGACGGGTGAAGTGCACGGATTCCTGGGGCCGAACGGTTCCGGAAAGTCCACCACTATTCGGGTGCTCCTCGGCCTGCTCCGCTCGGACTCCGGAGACGCAACCGTTCTCGGCGGCGATCCGTGGCGAGACGCTGTTACTTTGCATCGACGTCTCGCCTATGTGCCTGGCGACGTGAATCTGTGGCCCAACCTCACCGGCGGTGAGGCTATCGATCTGTTGGCGGGCCTGCGCGGTGGCCTGGACCGAAAACGCCGCAGCGAGTTGCTCGATCGCTTCGAATTGGACCCGACCAAGAAGGCGCGCACGTACTCGAAAGGTAACCGGCAGAAGGTTGCACTCGTGGCCGCGTTCTCGTCCGACGTCGACCTTTACGTCCTCGACGAACCCACATCGGGGCTCGACCCGTTGATGGAGGCGGTATTCCAGGACTGCGTCGAGGAGGTGGCTCACGCCGGAAAGACGGTACTGCTGTCGAGCCATATCCTCGCCGAGGTCGAAGCGCTGTGCGATCGTGTGAGCATCATCCGCGACGGGCGGACGGTGGAAGAGGGAACACTGTCCGAACTCAGGCATCTCACGCGCACGTCCGTCGCGGCGGAGACGCAGCGTCCGATCGGTGGACTCGACGGACTGGGCGGTGTCCACGACGCCGTGATCGACGGTAACCACGTCACCTGCGAAGTCGACAGCGCGCAACTCGGACCACTCATGACGTACTTGGTCGGATTCGGAATCGTGGCGCTCACTTCCACTCCGCCGACTCTCGAAGAACTTTTCTTGCGGCACTACGGTGACGAACGGGCCAGGGAGACTTCGGTACACCTGCGAGCCGAGACCGGAGTACGGCCGTGACCGTTGTTGTCGAGGCCGCTTCACCGGTACCGGCCTCGGCAAGTCAATTCACCGGCACACGCCGACTGGTTCGGCTGGCTTTGCGGCGGGACCGAATTCAGCTCTCCGTGTGGGTTATCTCCATCGTCTTGTTCATGCTGCTGGTTGTCGCCAGTGTGACCGGGCTGTACTCGACACCCGAGGAATTACGAAACATCGCAGTCAGTTCCGCGGTATCGCCGGTCGCGCTGGCGACCAACGGGATCGTGTCCGGTGATTCGCAGGGCGCGATAGTCGCCAGTCAGTCGGTGCTCGTGTTCGCGTTGGTGGCCGCATTGATGAGCACCCTTGCGGTGGTTCGCCATACGCGACAGAACGAGGAGACCGGCCGAGCCGAGATGATCGGTGCAGCGGTGGTAGGTCGACGAGCGCTCCTGACCTCCGCACTGATCGTAACGGTCGGTGCGAACGTCGTTCTTGCACTGGGAATTGCACTGGGATCGATCGCCGTCGGTTTGCCTGTCGTCGGTTCGTTCGCGTTGGGCGCCTCGATAGGTGGGACCGGAATCGCGTTTGCCGGAGTGGCAGCCGTGACGGCGCAGATCACCGACGGTGCTCGTACGGCCAACGGCCTGGCGGGTGCCGCGATCGGCGTTGCGTTCATGCTGCGCGCGATCGGCGACGTGAACAGTACGGTCGTCGACGACGGAACTCGCGTGGTCAGTGGCTGGTTGTCGTGGCTCTCGCCGATCGGATGGGCACAACAGATCAGACCTTTCGACGACGACGCCTGGTGGATCCTGTTGTTGCTGATCGGATTCGCGGCTGTGCACGTGGTGGTGGCTTTTGTTCTCATCGGCCATCGCGATCAGGGAGCGGGACTCGTTCAGCCCCGACCCGGCCCGCCAGTCGCGGCATCGTGGCTACCGTCGGCTTGGGGCCTGGCGTGGCGCATGCAGCGAATGACGATGTTCTGGTGGATCTTTGCCGTTGTCATACTCGGGTTCGCGTACGGCGCTGTGGGCAACGAGATCGACGCGATGGTGGGATCGTCGCAGCAGGCCGCGGAGATGTTCGAGAAACTTGGCGGCGGCGGATCGGATCTGGTGGATTCCTACTTGGCCACTGCTCTGGGGCTCACGTCGATAGTCATCGCGGCGTATTCGGTCCAGAGTCTTCTCCGGATGCGGGGCGAGGAAACTTCGGGACGGCTCGAACCGTTGCTGGCAACGTCTTTGTCGCGGTGGAGGTGGATGCTTTCCCACCTGGGTGTGGTTGTGGGCGGCGTGATCCTCGCGCACGTCTTGATGGGTGCCTTCACCGGATTTGCCTTCGGGCTCGTCACGGACGACATCGGCGGCAACACACTTCGCATGACTGGCGCCGCGTTGGCCTATCTGCCTGCGGTGCTCGTAGTCGTGGGGTTGGTGTCGTTGGCTTTCGGACTGTTTCCGACGTACGCGTCGGCGCTCTCCTGGGGAATCTTGGCGGCATGCATCGTGCTCGGGCAACTCGGCACGTTGCTGAAGCTTCCGCAGGTAGTGCTGGATCTGTCGCCCTACACTCACGTGCCGGGTGCCCCTGCCGAGCCGGTGACAGTTCTGCCACTGCTGGCAATGATCGTTGTGGCAGTGGTGCTTTCGACAGCATCGCTTGTTGCGTTCCGTCGTCGCGACCTCCAGGTGTAGGAGAGCTGAAACTCAACTCAGAATTCGACGAAGCTGGCGAGCCCGAGCAGCAAGTCGTCCGGTCGAGTCGAATAGTTCGGATTCGTCAACACAGAGAGTGTCCGTCGCCCAGGCAGTCCCGTGGCGTAGGCGATACCACGGTGACAGCGTTCGGGGATCTGCCGTGAGGTGCTCCGGGGTGAAATGCGCGGTGAACTCGATGGTCGGTATGGCCACGGGCATCGTCAGTGTCGCGAACAGTCCGGGCGGAAGCGCGTCGAGAAGGACCGCGGCGCGCTCTTGGGCCGTGAAATCGAGGTCTGTGAGCAGGCGGATCCAGACGTCGAATTCAGGGGAGTCGCCACCGGCGAACGGCCTCGCGGAATTGATCGGCCGGATGTCGAGGTGCTGGGCGAACGGCACAAAATCCACCGGGATCTCCAGCGGCGGCAGGGTTGACGGGTCGGCCGGAGCCGGTTCGGCGACAGGGGCGGACATTGTTGTAGCTCCTATGTCGCGGGCCAACCGAACGAGAGCGGATCCCGAACCGGTCAGCGTGACGTGGCAACTGACGGTCCGCCCGCCCCGCATCTCGCCGACAGTCAACTCGGCCGGCCCAGGAGGAACGGGGCGGTCCAGATGCGCCGTGACTGCCAGCGGTTCGGCTCCGGACGCGTCGGCCGCCACCCGCAGCATCCGTGCAATTGCGAGTCCGCCCTGGATGCCGTCGAAACTCCGCCAACTGGAGTCGAATTCGGTGTGATGACGCGCTGCGTCGGTCGACGGCGCGGCCGCCACTGATGCCTGACTAGTAATTGCCATAGTCAGCACCCTAGATGCTGACTATGGCTATGGCAAGCTAGGGTCTATTCGGGAGTGCTGGACGACCCACCGAAGAGCATGTAGATGAGGATCTGAAGAATGCCGAGAGGATTGATCTCGCCGAGGCTGCTCATGTGTGAGGAACTCCTGATTGCAGGGATGGGTATTGTTGCGTCGCAACGTCACTGAAAGTACGGCAATTCGAACAGTGTGGTGCGAAATTTACCGATAATTCACTGTCCGCGAGTCGAGCGGCAGTGCAGGTAGGCGTCAGTGACCACGTCGAGAACGCGATTGCCGTGTGCATCGACCAATTTCGCTGTGATGGTCACCAATCCTCGCGCGCGATTGTCGAACACGACGTTGTCGACGGTGACCTTTCCGCTCAGGGTGTCACCGGGGCGAAGCGGACGGAGGAAGCTCACGTCGCGCATGGTTTTCCCGGCGATCACGTTCCACTGGTCGTAGAGACTGGCGACCACCAACTTCTGGCAGATCGACAGGGTGTGCAGCCCGCTGGCGATCAACCCGCCGAAGACGCCGGACTCGGCGGCTTCCTTGTCGACGTGAAACCACTGGGGATCCCACTGAGTTGCGAACTCGACGATTTCCTCTTCGGTCACCGAATACGAACCCAATGGGATCACTTGGCCGATCTCGAGATCCTCGGCGAACACTGCGCGTTTGTGAAGGGCGGCCGAATCGTTCATGGTTGTGAAAATCTCCTGCGTGTTCCGGGTGTACTCGGAACATACTCTCGCAGTGTGTTCGAGTCGGTCTCCGGTGTCGTCGGGCAATGCAGGGTCACTAGAATCGCCACATGGTCGACGACGCGAAAATCGAGCCGAGGGCGCTGGTAGGAAAGTGGCACTTCGAGCGGGACATCGTCGACCGCCTTTCCGGTTCCACCAAGCATGTATTCGGCGAGACCACTATCTCCGACGCCGGTGACGGTCGGATGCGCTGGTACGAGAGCGGCACGCTGCGTGACGGCGACCTGGAATTACCCGTGTTCCGAACTCTGTTCGTTGCCGAGCGCGGCCTCGAGTGGGCCGTGACATTCGAAGACGGCAGAGAGTTCCACGACTGGGCGCCGGGGGAGGAAGTCGAGCACCTGTGCGGTGCGGATACCTACCGCGGGCGAATCGACGTCACTGCCGGAGATCGATCGACCTGGACTGTCGTCTGGACCGTGACGGGGCCGAGCAAGGACTACACGATGACCACGCATCTCACCCGGCCCTGATCACATCGCTCGCCAGTTACTCGACGCCGATCGTCACCTCGGTGGACTTCACGAATACCGTTGCGGCTTGGCCTGGTTCAAGATCGAGATCCAGTGCGGCATCGCGGGTGATCGACGAGGTCACAATCTGATTCCCGCCGTCCAACTTCACCTTGACCGTCGCCATGACGGTGCCGAGGTTGACCTCGGTTATGGTGCCGGTGAGTTGATTTCGTGTGGACAGTCGCATCGCTGAACTCCTGTGCTCTCGGGTGGGTGTTCTTCGACCATAATGCGATGGTCGCGTATCTACCCAGCGATTCCGCAGGTGCGGACATGCGGGCGCCGCCGGTGCGCGAATATTGTCGGGCGGTGGAGGTAGATTCCGGTCATGACTGAACCCGTGAAAGGCCCGGCGTCGTATTTTCCGTCGATCGAGAAGAAGTACGGTCGGCCGATCGGTGAATGGCAAGAGCTGATCAGAAGCTCAGACCTCACGAAGCACATGGAATTGGTCAACTGGTTGAAGTCGGAGCACAGTATGGGTCATGGGCACGCGAATGCGCTTGTCGCCCATACGCTGAAAGAAGGGTAGTTCTTTTCAGGCGGCCGATGCGTCCAGCACCAACCAGCCGCCGTGATGCTCGAATACCTCGAACGGCACACGGCTCTGCCGGCCGACCGCACGCAGTGACTCGAGATCGAAAGTGCGGATGTGGCCGTGGCACGCGGTGGCTTCGTCTTCGAAGGGGACGGCAAGGACGACCCGTTGACGCGCGATCCGGAGTGCTTGCGCGATCACGGCCTCGCCGACTGCGTCGTCGACGTGTTCGAGGAGATGAATCGCGGTGACGGTGTCGGCGCTGTTGTCCGGTGCCGGTACTTCACCCGCGTCGCAGATCACCGTGTCGATCGTGATGCCGAGTTCGGGGGCAACCGCGTCGAGCAGGATCATCGTTCCGGGCAGGATGTCCGTGGCGGTCACGTCCATTCCGGCGCGCGCGAGCCGCAGGGGCAGGAAACCGAAGCAGGAACCCAGATCGAGCACGGAACCGCGGACCAGCTCTTCGGCTTTGTCGTGAATCGGCGCGAAATCTGCAGTGCCGTCCAGTAGTTCGGCAAGTGAGTTCCGGTAGTAGGTGGTCCAGGATTCGAGAGCGCCGTCCACGGTGGAGCGAACCAGGCCGACCATCGTCAACTCGAATTCGTCCTGGCCGAACTCCGCGTCCTGGATCGACGAGGTGACTCCGGCGACGAGTCGCTCACTCAGATCGGCGGGAGTGAGGGAGTGCCTGACGTGGAGGCGACCGCCTCGGCGATCGAGCGAGATCGGACCGGACTCGACGCGTTCGACGGTGACATGTCCGAACGACCACAAGCCCGGCGTCGACGGCGCCAGGGAATCCAGGACGGGTTCGTTCGTGATGGTGGACATGATCGCCTTTCTCAGGTGGTGATGCTTTCTCAGGTGCTGATACCGGTCCGCAGGGACTGCGTACCTGTTTTCAAGAGTTCCGGTAGCTCGAGTGAATCGTCGGTGAGCCACTGCTCGTACGCCGACATCGCGACCCCGAGCAGAAGATAGCCGACCGTGCGTGGGCCGTGATCGGTCGGCTCGAGATTCATTCGGCGTGCGACGTAGTCGGCGACCACCTGCCGCCAACCTTCGTACATCACCACAGAGTATGCCTGAAGCGTCGGAACTTCGAGGATCAATTCCATCCGTTTGCGATGTACCGCAGTCTCTTCCGGTGGGAAGGTGTTGAACGTCAACAATGCGGATTCGAGTGCGTCGACCAACGGAATATCAGCGGGCAGTGAATCCAGGTGCTCGCGCATCTCGTCGAGATGTCCGTCGAAGTCTCCCCAGGGGACGGCGTTCTTGGACGGGAAGTAGCGAAAGAAGGTCCGACGCGCGATGCCGGCGGCGTCGGCTATCTGGTCGACGCTCACCTCGTTGAAGCCGACTGTCGAAAACAGTTCGATCCCGATCGTGCTGATTCCCTCCTTCGTTGTGGAGGGGCGACGACCTATCCGAGCGGACGGTTTCTTGCGGCTACGCATACTTTTTTCGCTCCATGTGTGTCATTCTGCACTCGATGCCATTACAGTGGTGAACCGAGTCACAGTGAAGTCCCACTAGTGACCACCAACTCCCAGGTTGGAAGTCTGATCTACAGACTTCCAGACGGAGTGCGACCGCAGGAGGAATCCATGTCAGATCGTGACAACAAGGCGCTCGAGAACGACCTCGTCGAGGAGTCCCTCGTGGAGGAAGTTTCCATCGACGGCATGTGCGGCGTGTACTGACCGTGTCTGCTTTGGATCTCGATGCGGGGTGGAAACTCCACCCGCAGGTAGCGCTTCGCCCCGAACCTTTCGGGGCGTTGCTCTACCACTTCGGAACACGCAAGCTGTCGTTCCTGAAGAACACGACCATCGTTGCGGTGGTCAAGGCGTTGCCAGACCATCCTGATGTCCGGTCCGCACTACGTGCGCAAGGCATCGAAGATGACGCGGCTCCCCAATATGCCCGCGCGCTGAGCACTCTCGCCGACTCGCACATGATCGTGCCTGTCTGAGCCAGACGCTCGCCCCCACGTGCGGAACAGCCCTTCCGCACGTTCGCCCGCTTCATTTCTTCGCGAGGACACAGCCATGACCTCAGTTCTTGAACAGCCCTCCCCGCCCGCCAAGGTGGGTCGCCTCGTCGATCAGTTCGAACTCGGACTCGACGCCCCCATCTGCCTGACGTGGGAACTCACCTACGCCTGCAACCTGTCCTGCGTGCACTGCCTTTCGTCGTCGGGTCGTCGTGACCCCAACGAGCTGAGCACCGAACAGTGCAAGTCCATCATCGACGAGCTGCAGCGTATGCAGGTTTTCTACGTCAACATCGGTGGCGGCGAGCCGACGGTACGCTCCGACTTCTGGGAGCTCGTCGACTACGCGACCGACCACCAGGTTGGTGTGAAGTTCTCCACCAACGGCGTGAAGATCGACAAGAAGGTCGCGGCGCGCCTCGCAGCCAGTGACTACGTCGACGTGCAGATTTCCATCGACGGTGCCACCGCTGAGGTCAATGACGCTGTGCGCGGGCCTGGTTCGTTCGCGATGGCCGAGCGCGCTCTCGCGAACCTGAAGGAAGCCGGCTTCAAGGACGCCAAGATTTCGGTGGTCGTCACGCGGCACAACGTCAGTCAGCTCGACGAGTTCAAGGCTCTCGCGGACGAGTACGACGCGACCCTGCGCATCACTCGACTGCGTCCTTCGGGCCGCGGCGCCGACGTGTGGGACGACCTGCACCCGCGTCCGGAGCAGCAGCGTGAGCTCTACAACTGGCTGGTCGCCAATGGCGAAGGCGTCCTGACGGGCGACTCGTTCTTCCACCTCTCCGCCTTCGGCGATGCACTGCCCGGTCTCAATCTCTGTGGCGCGGGCCGCGTCGTGTGCCTGATCGACCCGGTCGGTGACGTGTACGCATGCCCCTTCGCGATTCACGAGCAGTTCCTCGCCGGAAACATCGTGAAAGACGGTGGATTCCAGGAAGTCTGGCAGCACTCGGACCTGTTCGAGGAGCTGCGCTCGCCCCAAACCGGTGGCGCCTGCAGCAAGTGCAACCACTACGACTCCTGCCGCGGCGGCTGCATGGTGGCCAAGTTCTTCACCGGACTGCCGATGGACGGACCTGACCCCGAGTGCGTCATCGGTAACGGTGAAATGGCACTGGCGTCGGCGGGCGAGGTCCCGAAGTCCAGTGTCGACCACTCCCGTTCCGGTCAACGTAAGACCCCACGCGCATCGGTGCCACTGACACTGATGATGCGTCCGCCCGCCAAGATTTGTGACGAAAACCCGCTTGCGGGAATGCAGTAACTACTGCGCGATACCGACAGTGCGGCGAAAGCTGCACCCCAGAGAGGTCAGTTCAATGGCTAAGAATGCTTTCTTCGAGACGGTGGCAGAAGCACAGCGCCGTGCGAAGAAGAGGTTGCCCAAGTCCGTGTACGCGGCGTTGGTGGCGGGATCCGAGAAAGGGCTGACGGTCGACGACAACGTCGCGGCATTCAGCGAATTGGGTTTCGCTCCCCACGCTGCCGGGCTGTCGGACAAGCGCGAGATGTCCACCACCATTATGGGCCAGGACATTTCGTTGCCCGTCATGATTTCACCGACCGGTGTGCAGGCAGTGCACCCCGACGGTGAAGTAGCGGTAGCCCGTGCGGCTGCAGCACGGGGAACAGCCATCGGACTGAGTTCTTTTGCCAGCAAGTCCATCGAAGAAGTTGCCGCGGCCAACCCGCAGGTCTTCTTCCAGATGTATTGGGTCGGCAGCCGCGACGTGCTCCTGCAGCGTATGGAGCGCGCTCGCGCTGCCGGCGCCAAGGGCCTGATCATCACCACCGACTGGTCCTTCTCGTACGGTCGCGACTGGGGCAGCCCGTCCATCCCCGAAAAGATGGACCTCAAGGCGATGTTCCAGTTCGCACCCGAGGGAATCATGCGCCCGAAGTGGTTGCTCGAGTTCGCCAAGACCGGCAAGATCCCGGACCTGACCACCCCCAACCTCGCGGCTCCCGGCCAGCCTGCACCGACGTTCTTCGGCGCATACGGCGAGTGGATGCAGACTCCGCTTCCGACGTGGGAAGACATCGCCTGGCTTCGTGAGCAGTGGGGTGGACCGTTCATGCTCAAGGGCATCATGCGCATCGACGACGCCAAGCGAGCTGTCGACGCCGGTGTCTCCGCTATCTCGGTCTCCAACCACGGTGGTAACAACCTCGACGGCACCCCGGCGCCGATCCGTGTGCTCCCGGGCATTGCCGAGGCCGTGGGCGATCAGGTGGAAGTTGTTCTCGACGGCGGCATTCGACGCGGCGGCGACGTCGTCAAGGCGCTCGCACTCGGAGCCAAGGCCGTCATGCTCGGGCGCGCCTACCTGTGGGGCCTCTCGGCCAACGGCCAGGCCGGTGTCGAGAACGTGCTCGACCTCATGCGGATGGGCATCGACTCGGGGCTGATGGGCCTCGGCCACTCGTCCATCACCGAACTGAGCCCGGCGGACCTGGTGATTCCGGAAGGCTTCACACGCACATTGGGTGCCAGCTGAGATTACGGCTCCGATAGAGCTGTGAGTTGACACTCGACGAACACACGACCCTGGCCGGACGCCTCGTCCGGTCCAGGGTTGTTTTCGGTCCGCACGAGACCAATCTTGCTGTGGGACGCTCGCTTTCCGATCGGCACCGTGCGTACTACCAGCGCCGCGCCGAGGGTGGAACCGGGATCGTCGTCACCGAAGTGGCCTCGGTATCGGAGAACGACTGGCCGTACGAGCGGGCGCCGTTGGCGTCGCAATGTGGCCCGGGGTGGCAGTCGATCGCGGCTGCATGTGCTCCGTACGGAACGCTGGTTCTGGCCGGGCTCGGTCATACCGGGATGCAGGGATCGAGCGCATACTCCCAGTCGGTGCTGTGGGGACCGTCCAGAGTGGCCGACCCGGTGACGCGTGAGTTGCCGATGGCAATGGGGCAGGCGGAAATCGACCAGTTGATAGCCGGCTTCCGTGAGGCGTCGGCGCTGGCCGTCGCTTCGGGAATGGACGGAGTGGAACTCGATGCCGGTCCTCGAAGCATTCTGCGACAATTCCTTTCGGGTCTGACCAACACTCGGCAAGACCGATACGGTAGCGATCGCGTTGCTCTTGTTCGCGAGGTCATCTCGGCAGTGCGCGAGGAAGTCGGGTCGGATCACGTTGTCTCCCTGCGGTTGTCCTGTGACGAGGAAGCTCCATGGGCGGGCCTGACGCCCGATCTTGCCATCGGTATCGCGCGTGAAGTGTCTCCGTTCCTCGATCTCCTTGTCGTCGTTCGTGGCGGACTCTATTCGTCTGACCGGTACCGCCCCGATTTTCACTGCCCGCCGAACTTCAACCTCGATCTGTGCCGTGAGATCAAGGCCGCTCTGTCGATTCCTGTTGTCGTGCAGGGGAGCGTCGTGGACATCGCCGACGCTCACGCGGCGCTGGAAGTAGGTGAGTTCGTCGAGATGACCCGGGCCCAGATCGCAGACCCGGACCTGGTTGTGAAAGCCGCGCGCGGCGATCGTCCCCGGCCGTGTGTGCTCTGCAATCAGACGTGCCTCGTGCGTGATCCTCGCAATCCTGTCGTGACATGCGTCGGGAATCCGAGCGCGGGTTTCGAGACGGTGGACCCCGATGAGCGAGAGCAGATTTCGACACCGGGAGCCGTGCTGGTCGTGGGGGGTGGCCCCGCTGGGATGGAAGCCGCACGGATCTCGGCGGTGGCGGGGCACTCGGTCACACTCGTCGAGAGTTCATCGCAGTTCGGCGGCATGATCCGAACTTTTGCGCGAGGTGACGGCCGTAGCCGGTTCGCACTCCTCGCGCAGTGGCTGGAGGACGAATGCCGTCGTAGCGGCGTGACGATGCGGACCGGGGCGGCGCTCGACGCCCAAGGCCTGGGTGACGCACGCAGCCGGGGCGAGTTTGTTGTCGTTGCCACCGGTAGTGCTGCGAGGCCGCCGACGTATCCGGTCGACGATTCGGTTCGGTGGTTGGATGCGTCGGAAGCCTTCGAGAAGTTGAGCACCGTGGGGCCGGGTCCGGTCGCGCTGATCGATCCCCTCGGTGGACCGATCGCGGTGGCGTTCGCAGAAGCACTCGCGGCCCATGGCATCTCCGTCTCGATTGTGACTCCCGACAGCATCGTCGGTTCGAGGCTCGGCGCGAGTGGGGATCTGGTCGGCGCCAACACGCGCATCCAGCAGGCCGGGATCACCAGGGTGCTCGCGTCACGTGTCACCGAAATCGCACGAGGGGCCGTCTGCGTCGAACACGTCCATACCGGCGAGCGGTCACAGCTCGAGTGCGAAGTGGTGATCGACTGCTCGCCTCGTCTGCCGAACGAAACGCTGAAGGAAGAGGCCGACATTCAGGTGGGCGACTCGGTTGCCCCGAGAACTGTTCTCGAATCCATCCGCGAAGGGCGCTTTGCAGGGTTTACTACTAGAACGAGTTTCAATTCTGCAGAGAGGGCTATCTCATGACACAGGGTTCAGTTCGTTCGCTCGAAGGTCGCGTTGCTTTCATCACCGGCGCAGCGCGCGGTCAAGGACGTGCGCACGCGGTCAAGATGGCGCGCGAGGGAGCAGCGATCATCGCGGTCGACGTATGCGCGTCGGTGGCGTCGGACAATTCCTACGACGCAGCAACTTCCGAGGACTTTGCCGAGACGATACGTCTGGTGGAAGCGGAGGGCGGGAAGATCCTCGCCCGTGAGGTCGATGTCCGTGACGGCGCAGCGCTCACCGCGGTGGTCAAGGACGGCGTCGAACAGTTCGGACGTCTCGACATCGTGGTCGCCAACGCCGGGGTCTGCAACTGGAATCGATTCTGGGAAATGTCGGACGAGCAGTGGGAAACCCTGATCGACATCAACCTGACCGGAGTCTGGAAAACCCTCAAGGCCTCGGTGCCGGCGATCATCGAGGGTGGGCGCGGTGGATCGATCATCGTGGTCAGTTCGGTGGCCGGACTCAAGGCGCTGCCCGGACAGGCGCACTACGCGAGCGCCAAGTTCGGTCTCGTCGGTCTGACGCAGGCCGCGGCAAAGGAACTGGGGGAGTACAAGATCAGGGTCAACTCGATCCATCCTTACGGAGTGAATACGCCGATGGGGGTCGACCAGGGCGCTCTCGAGGTATTTGCAAAGTTTCCGCAGTACCTTCCCAACTTCACTCCGATCCTCTCGGACATCGCTTTCGCCGAACCTGACGAGATCGCCGATACCGTCCTGTGGCTCGCCGGTGACGGTTCCCGCACCGTCACGGCAAGTCATATCGCTCTCGATCAAGGAAACTCCAAGGTCTGATGACGCCGTACCCGCGCCTCTTCGCGCCACTGCGCCTGGGCAACCTGACACTCCGCAATCGGGTCGTGTTCTCCGCACACCTGACCAATTACGCGGAGAACGGGTTGCCGACGGAGCAGCACTCGAGCTACTACGAGGCGCGGGCACGCGGCGGTGCGGGTCTGATCATCACCGAGGAGCACTCGACGCATCCTTCGGATCGACCGTACGAGAAGATGATTGCGGGCTATCGGCCGGAAGCGATCGAGGGATACCGGCGGATCACCGACGCCGTTCATGCGCATGGTTCGTCGATTCTCGCGCAGATCAACCACAATGGGGGTCAGGGCGCTGGAACCTATTCGCGATCGCCGCTGTTGGCGCCGAGCGCCGTTGCGGATCCGTTGTTCCGCGAGGTGCCCAAGGCTGTCGACGACGCGGACATCGCCGAGATTCTCGCAGGGTTCGCCCTTGTTGCGCGCAACTGCGTTGCCGGTGGCTTCGACGGGGTGGAATTGCAGGCGTCGCAGTCGTCCATCGTGCGCGCGTTTCTCGCACCCTCGACCAACCTGCGCACCGATCGCTACGGCGGGGGCGTGGCGAATCGTGCGCGTTTCCTTCTCGAAGTGCTCGGGGTACTGCGCAAGGCCATCGGCCCGGATCGTGTGCTCGGTGTGCGCCTGAGTGGATACGAAGGAACGCGGGGTGGCATCGAACTGTCCGACGCAGTAGCCACCGCTCAACTCATCGAAGCTGACGGTCACGTCGACTACATCAACACCACCGTCGGAATGGCCACGGAAACACTGCATCTGGTGGAAGCATCGATGGCTGTACCCACCGGCTACGCCAACTTCGTCCCGTCTGCTATCAGGGAGGTCGTCGATCTTCCAGTCGTCGGAGTCGGCCGTTTCAAGACGCCGGAGCATGCCGAAGCCGCACTCGAGGACGGTGTATGCGATCTGGTGGGAGTAGTTCGCGGGCAGATCGCCGATCCGGATTTTGTGAACAAGGCGCGTGCTGGTCAATCGGTACAGGTGCGAACCTGCCTGTCCTGCAACCAGGAATGCGTCGGGCGGATGGGTCTGGGACGTTGGTTGGGGTGCACCGAAAATCCGCGCGCCGGTCGGGAATCGGTACCGCTGCCGATGCCGCGGCGACGGGGCCGCACGGTGGTGGTGGTCGGTGGTGGCCCGGCCGGCCTGCAAGCTGCGGCTACAGCGGCCCAGCGAGGTCATGCGGTGACGCTGTTCGAGCGTGAACGAAGACTTGGGGGACAGATTCTTACCGCCTCGGTGGTACCGGCTCGCCGTGAGCTCGCCGACCTCGTCCGGAATCTCGAATCTGAGTGTCGCCGAAGCGGTGTGACGATCGAGTTGGATGCTGGAGCCGATCTCGCGATCGTGGAGGAGCGCGCGCCCGAGGTGGTCGTGATTGCAACCGGAGCGCGGCCTGTGCGACCGGCGTGGGCGGGTGGATCAGAGCGTGTGGTGGGTGTTCGAGACGTTCTCGACGGCAAGATTCTGCCGAGTGGAACGGTGCTCGTCTACGACGAACTGGGATTCCATCAAGGTACGTCGGTGGCTGAGTTCCTCGCTGATCGAGGCTGTGCCGTCACGATCGCGACCAACGGCATGGTGGTCGCGCAGGACCTGAGCATCACCCTGGATTTCGAGGGGTGGAACCGCCGGGCGTTCGAGAAGTCGATCGGTCAACGGACAGATCTGATGGTGACTTCGGTGAGTGCTGGGGCCACGCCGCTCGTGAGCTTGGTTCACCTTCCGACGGGTGTGACCGAGGAAGTTGCAGTCGACTGGGTGGTCTTCGCGACACAGCAGGAACCTGTCGACGAGTTGTGGAACACCTTGCAGGGAAGCTGTTTCGAGAAATTTCGCATCGGTGACGCCTTGTCTCCGAGGCGTTCGCACGCGGCCGTCATCGAGGGGCATCGGGCCGCGTTGGCGATATAAGTCGTCCGTTTTGTCTCTGGTTCTCGAAAGTATGTTCGATTAAACTTTCGGCATGGACAGTCGGGGAGCGTGGCAGCTGGATGGCGAGGACCTCAAGAGTGAGGTTCTCGATCTGGTGCGCGCCCGGCACGAGTTGCAGTCGCGGTTGGTGTTGTTGATCGTGGAGATGTTTTCCCGTGAGGTTCTTGGCGGGAAGGGTTTTCGGGCGATCGCGCTGTGGTTGCATGGTTCGACGAATTTGGAGATCGGTGAGTGCAGTCTGCTGGTCGGGTTGGCGCGGTTGTTGATGCTCGAACCTGTTGTCGCGGATGCGTTTCATCGTGGTGACGTGGATGCGTTGAAGGCGCGGCAGGTGGCGTCGTTTTGTCAGCATCCGCCGAAGAACATGACGCCGGCGGATGTGGACAAGGCCCGCGGGATTCTGTTGGGGTTGGCGTCGAAGAACATCGCCGATTGTGATGCGGTGCGGGCGGCGATCCGGCGGATCGAGAAGCAGTACGGCAAGCGTGAGGACGGGGTTCCGGTCGGTGAGGATTCGGAGCGTAACGAGTTCTACGCGTCGAAAGGTTTGTACGGGCGTGTGTCGGTGAAGGGTGATCTGGATGCTGTGAACGGGGCGCGTCTGATCACGTTGTTGTCGAGCCTGTCGGCTCCGACGCCGGAGAAGGACGGGGTCAAGGACACCCGTACGCCGGCGCTGCGGCGGGCGGATGGGTTTTGCGAATTGTTGCGGCGGTACGAGCGGGCGGGGTTGGGTCCGATCGAGGG
>NZ_JBXAFO010000023.1:0-91429 GCF_058793255.1 Rhodococcus sp. MPR-R1B | reverse complement strand
CCACCGGATCCGGGCCCCGCCCCCGACCCGGGGCCGCCGACACCACCGGCGCCGACACCACCCGATCCGATGAATCCGCCGCCCGTGCCACCGACTCCGACGCCACCAAACCCGTACCCTCCGGATCCGATCCCGCAGATCTGACGTCGGCTGCCCCGAACTTCGGAGTTCAACCGCCGAGTTCGGCGATCATCTCGCTCAACGATTCTGCGGCGATACGTAGTTCACCTTCGTCGGGGTTGTCGGGTGAGGACGGTAGACGTTCGGCCAACTGCTCGCGAGTGACAAGCGAGATACCCTCGAGACCGAACCCTTCTTCATCGGGGACGTAGATCTCGATCTCGCCCCCGACCGCTACCAGTTCCGAATGGGGGCCACTGCCCAGCAGTGCACGCAGGTGTTCGGTCGTCACGGTCATATGGTTCACGTGAAATCTCCTGCTTCGGTGACAGCTGACTTTGCCGGTATGGACTCGACGTGACGTACTGGCTCGACGTGACGCACTACCCCCTACTGAGTACCCCTCGCGGGTGAGCAGGAAACGACAAGTACATGAACAACGACTTCCCGAAGGAAACGCACACCATGAGTGAACAGAATTCCACCGACCGCACGGATCAGACGGACGAGCCGCAGACCACCGGCACCGACCACGGTCCGGGAACCGGCTCCGACACCGCGCCCAAGGACGTTCAGACCGATCCGTCGGGCGAACGTACGTGGGCCGACGAGGGCGGAGCCTCGAGCACCGGCCCGGCGACTGACACCGACTGATCCCGGAAGGTCTGAACCATCGGGACCAAGGTCCCGTGGGCCGACGCTCACGGGACCTTGAAATCCGTACGGATCTAACGCTTTTCACCTGGGTTTTCGCGATGCGGTAAGGTAGGCACTCAGCACGGTTGAGTACCCAGCCGTTGAAGACGAGCACGGTTCGTGCGTTGCTTCCCGTGCCGTTTCCCGGTTTCGAACGAAACCGTTTCGAACCAGACCGTTCGAACGAACCGTTTCGAGCAATCCGTCAGGAGTTTCGATGAACGAGTTTTCGAGAACTACAGATGAGCGTACGGACAGTCCCCCCACCTTCACGACGACCTGTGCCGAAAACATTCAGTCGCTCGTGGTCAGCGGCGAGATCGACGTCCGGTCCCGAGCTGATTTCGCTGCCTGCGTCGACGACCTGATCGGTGAGCGACACCCGTTCGTACTCGACTGCTCGGACGTCCAGTTCATCTCCGTCGGAGGTCTTTCCATCATCGAGACTCTGTCGGCCAAGGCACGGAGGCTCGGAGTGCCGTGGACGCTCGTCGCAGCGCACCCTGTCAGGCGTCCGCTGTCTCTTCTGAAGATGGACACCGACATCGTGTACACCGATTCGACAGCCGATGCAGTCGCGTACCTGTCCTCGACCTCCGTCCTGGACGAGACCCTGGCGGAGCCGATGTCGGCGTGAGTACCGATCTCGAAAAGCTCTCCGAATTCGTCGTCGTCGCAAACCGACTGCCGGTCGATCTCGAAACCGACGAAGACGGAAGCAAGAACTGGAAGCGAAGTCCGGGTGGGCTCGTCACTGCGCTCGAACCCATCCTGCGACAGCGGGATGGCGCCTGGGTCGGCTGGCCGGGGGTCGCGGACGAGAAGGTCGATCCGATAGTGGTTGACGGCCTTCGTCTGTTTCCCGTCGAGCTGACCTCTCAGGACCTCGCCGAGTACTACGAGGGGTTCTCCAACGACACGTTGTGGCCGCTCTACCACGACGTTCTGGTGGCTCCGACGTTCGAGCGGTCGTGGTGGCACACCTACGTCGCGGTCAACCAGCGGTTCGCCGAGGAAACCGCGCGTTGCGCCGCGGACGGAGCGACTGTCTGGGTGCAGGACTATCAGTTGCAACTTGTGCCGGCGATGCTGCGCGAGCTGCGGCCGGATCTGACGATCGGGTTCTTTCTTCATATCCCGTTCCCTCCGGTCGAGCTCTTCATGCAGCTTCCGTGGCGCAAGGAGATCGTCAGGGGAATGCTGGGCGCCGATCTGATCGGCTTCCACTTACCTGGTGGCGCAAACAATTTCCTGTTCTTGGCCCGCAAACTTCTCGGCCTCAAGACGACGACCGCGGGCGTCGGTGTTCGAAGTGCGCTCGGGCATGTGGATTTCGATTCTCGCGTCGTCAAGGTGGGCGCCTTTCCCATCTCCGTCGATTCTGCCGAACTCGAGCGCCAGTCGAAAAGCGATTCGGTCCTGCGTCGCGCGCGCGAATTGAAGGAAGAGCTGGGAAATCCCGAGAAAATCTTGCTGGGAGTCGACCGGCTGGACTACACCAAGGGTATCGACCTGCGGCTTCAAGCCTTGAAGGAACTCCTCGACGAGGACCGTCTGGATCCGGAGAAGTACACGATGGTGCAGCTCGCGACGCCCAGTCGTGAACGCGTGCAGCACTATATCGACCTGCGTAGCGTCATCGAAGAGCAGGTGGGCCGCATCAACGGTGACCACAGTCAGATCGGCCGCCCCGTCGTTCACTACCTGTATCAGCCGGTCGACCGTGAAGAACTGATCGCACTGTTCGTCGCTGCCGACGTCATGCTCGTGACGCCGATGCGCGACGGGATGAATCTGGTGGCCAAGGAGTACGTGGCCTGTCGTGGCGACCTCGGAGGTGCTCTCGTTCTCAGCGAGTTCACCGGTGCCGCAATGGAATTACGACAGTCATATCTGGTCAACCCGCACGATTTGGACGGCGTGAAGAATACGATCCTGACCGCGGTTCATCAGGATCCGAAGGAAGGCCGTCGACGTATGGCTGCGCTGCATCGACAGGTCATGACACACGATGTGCATCAGTGGGCCGAGTCGTTCCTGACTGCGCTTGCCCCACCTGGACCGCTTCCGGACGATCAGTTCCTCACGGAGCGTGAGTCGAACTTTGCGCGCAACAACTGACCCCCACGGGCTTGCGTCAGTGCGCTCGGAGACTCGAGCTAGGATTGGTTTCAGTTCATCGTCAAGCAGCGGCTGCGAACTGATCTCCTCGACATAGCCGTGCAATGCTGCATCGGCCCAGAAAGACAGGCCGACCATGCCCCTCACGATGAAGTACTCCGAAACCTACAACGACGCTCTCATTGCGCTCGCTGCCGCTACTCATCGGCCGGCCAACGTGGTGAACCTGTTCGGCGAGTACGCCATTCGTGTTGACCTCGAATACAACCGGTTCCTTCTGGCGACCAATACCGCGGCTGGACTCTCCGATCGACCCGACAACGGAGAATCATGGCTGGTGCGGTTCTTCCAATCCGAGAACACCGACACTCCGGATCGCCTCCTCGCGGAGGCGTCGCATCAATGGTTGGTCGATGCTTTGGACGCCGCGCTCGAACAGATCGCAGCGGCAGGGAACAAAATCTCCGCCGACGCGGACTTCGGCGACCCTACCCGCACCGAAACTCCATCCTGAACGGCATCGTCTCGAGCAGCACCACTAGTCCCCCTCGGCGGTCAACTGGCTGATTCGAGCCGCTAAGACTGCATTCTCGGCCTCGAGGGACAGAATCAGACGAATACCGACGAGATTGACTCCGTCGTCGATCAGCGCGGTGATTCGTCCGAGCGTATCCAGGTCGGCCTCGCTGTACCGGCGCGTACCGCCATCGGTGCGGGTTGGTGTGAGCAAGCCCCTTCGCTCGTAAAGGCGCAGCGTCTGAGGTCCTACCCCGGACAGTTCAGACATCACTGAGATCCCGTACACGCCGCGCAGCGCCCGGGTCTGGGATTCCGACGTCACTGGAACCTCCTAGTTCGGTGTCGGCTGTCTCAATCGGCGTCACCCGACCTTAGCACCATCACGCAGTGAATCTGACGCCCAGGACATAGATTCAAGCGTGTCCAGGACCACTGACAACAAGAATCGTCGAGCAGAAAAGGCATGAAATGGCAGATCAAAGCCGATTTCGACAAGATTGCACAATGCGCTTTCCTTCGCCCGCGAATCGAAGTAGCCTTGCCAATTATCTACATCGGCTGATATAGATTTTGTAGCACCTG
This sequence comes from Rhodococcus sp. MPR-R1B, assembly GCF_058793255.1. Lineage (NCBI taxonomy): Bacteria > Bacillati > Actinomycetota > Actinomycetes > Mycobacteriales > Nocardiaceae > Rhodococcus > Rhodococcus sp. MPR-R1B. The sequence goes on along the minus strand of NZ_JBXAFO010000023.1, from coordinate 87,391 downwards.
AAAGCGCCATAACTGGAGCTCGAAGGCGCAGAACACCCAGACGTCGGAGTCGGTGGTTCAGCCGACTCCCTCACGGCACACTCTTCACCGGGAGCAAGATGACGACGATCGACATCCCGCCCACACAGGGCGAGAGCACCACCGGCATCGGAATCACTGTCGCAAGTGCGACTTTGACAACCGAAGAGGTCAAGCGCCGAATCGCGATGATGTACGGCGACCCGGTGACAGAGGAGCCAGTAGCACTCGCGCACTGAACCTGACCGACACGCGATCCGATTGACGATGGCGCGAGACCGCCCCACTGGAGGGCGATCCCCATCAAGACGAGAGGAAAACATATGTCCGAGTTCACCGTACCGGGACTGAGCAGCGCAGACGGTTCGTCCGTCGCCGATATTCTGCAGGAACGCCTCAGCGCCTACAACGATCTTCACCTCACGCTCAAGCACGTTCACTGGAACGTCGTGGGCCCCAACTTCATCGGCGTGCACGAGATGATCGACCCCCAGGTGGAGTTGGTTCGCGGCTACGCCGACGATGTGGCCGAACGTATCGCGGCACTGGGTAACTCGCCCAAGGGCACTGCGGGAGCAATCGAGCGCGATCGAACGTGGGACGACTACTCCGTCGGCCGAGACGACGCTCGTGCGCACCTCGCTGCGCTCGACCTCGTCTACACCGGGATCATCACCGACAGTCGCACCGCAATCGACAGCGTCGGCAAGATCGATCCGATCACCGAGGACATGTTGATCGGCCAGACGGCGCAGTTGGAAAAGTTCCAGTGGTTCGTTCGTGCTCACCTCGAGAACTCGGGTGGCAGCCTCGTACACGAAGGCGCGTCCACCGAGCAGGATGCCGCAAATGAGGCGCGTCAGAACTGACACACCGTCCGCGGTTTCGGCCGATCGGGGGTCGGCCGAAACCGCACTCCCCACAACAGGAAAGGGCAAGAGCATGTCTGCGGACTCGCGCGGCACGTCGACACAAACACGTCGCGAGTATCAGATGTTCGTGTTGCAGCAGCGTTTGTTGTTCGGATCGATCGTGGCAGGCACCGCCCTCGGAGTTCTCGCGATCACCTACTTCTGAAATATCAGGGGCCGCAACCGTCGAAGACAGGACAGAAACGACACAATCATGAGTTCGAGCACTCTCCGCTCGATCGTTCGTAGCGATCGATTTGCGGCAAGCAGTTCTTCTCTTCTGCTCGTGGACAGCGATTTTCGTATCCAGGGCGCAAACGACGAATACCTTGCCGTATCCGGTCGCAGCCTCGATCAATTGCACCGAGTGGAAGTGTTCGAAGCCTTCCCCGACAATCCCGACGACTCGTTTGCCGATGGAATCTTCTCGTTGACAGCGTCATTCGAGCGCACGATGCGGTCCCGAACTCGGGACGCACTGCCGACTCAGCGTTACGACGTGCGCGACGAGCGCGGGAGCGGGATGTTTGTCACCCGCTATTGGAATACGGTGAATTCCGCCGTCACCGATGATGACGGCAGGGTCATCGGTGTGCTTCATCGTGTATACGAGGTTCAACGACCGCTGGCTCAGCAGTCCAGTTCGGCGTCAGACGTCCTCACCCGCCTTCGCGCGGAAAATGACGAACTGAGAAGAGCTTTGGATTCTCGGCCCTTGATCGAGCAGGCCAAGGGATTACTGATGGCCGAGCGTGAGTGCTCGGCCGACCAAGCCTTCGACTTTCTGGTCCAGATGTCGCAGGAATGGAACGTCAAGGTGCGCGACATCGCCGGTGGTCTTGTCGCCGCAGCAGAACGACGTGCCGTGGATCGAAAGAATTCCTGACGACCGGGATTCAAAAGTTGTACGGCTGGGTAATGACCGACCAGAGGTACCCCCGAAATCTTCCCCCTCGAGGGAGGAGCCTCGAAGGTCCCGCCGGTTCAGGCCGGGGGGACCGAGCTTTGCCTTAACACCCGACCTGGATCCGCGATCCGAGTCGAGTTCGTCACGCAGCGAAGGGAACGTCCATGTTCATGCGCTCCTACACATCTCCCAGGCCCCTTGCCGACGAGTGGGATTGGCAACTGTCCGGCACCTGCCGCGACACCGACCCCGCTCTGTTCTACGACGACACGAACGAGCGCGGCTCCAGGCGAGCGAAGCGCGAGAGTTCGGCGAAGCTGGTGTGCGCCAGATGCCCTGTCGTGCAGAGATGCCTGGTGCACGCCATCCAGACCGGGGAACCCCACGGAATCTGGGGCGGCATGACGGCGACCGAGCGAGAATCGTTGCGCAAAGCTCGAACTGAACCACTGATCAGTGCCGCGACGAGCTCACGAGAGTAGATAGGAACCTCAGGGCCTGGCCTCGTGGTGCCGCAAACCGTGCGTGCGGCGTCGCTCCTTCATCTCGGCTTCGAAGAGGTGCGGCACTCCGCCTGCCAGCTTGTCGCGCACCACTTTCTCGCATTCACGAAAAAACGACCAGTAGTTCTCGTCGAACTCTTCGACCAACTGGAAAGTCCAGCGCCCCTCGACCACGTTCCGGCCCATCAACTCGCCCTCGACCTGATCGGCCAGGTCGTCGTTGCCGCTGGATCGCAGTAGCTCGACGACCTCGTCGAGCATCAGATCGGCATGCCCTATCAGCTGATGGAAGTCGTACAGAGCACCGCGTGCCCGTTCCACCGTTTCAAGGGCGTTCGACAGCACTCCTGCCGCCTTCACCTCGTCATCAGTGACACCTTCCGGTCGTATGTGTACGGGGATCTGTCTGTCCGAATGGGTGTCCATGAAGCGGCTGTACCCGAACGACGCGAAAATGAAAGATGAGGATTCGGTACGTCCGCACCACAGGTGATGTGTCTCACAATTCATCCTCTAGTTCGGGTAAAGAGGGTTAGTTCGCCGGGCGAAGGGTAATCCAAGGCCATGAATACTTCCGGGGTAGAGATGGCTGGCACGCACGGCCGGTACCGGTCCTTGCCTCGGTCCGCCGGAATTACGCCACATCTACCTACAGGAAGCCCCTTGATCCCTCTGTCGAGTCCGACCGAAACCGAACTAACTCACGACTCCATCGCCTCGCTCCGCGTCCGCGCGTCGTACTCTCAACTTCCCACTCTGCGCGGAATCACCCGAACGGTTGCCAACAACACCGGACTCGATGTCGACGGAACAGCCGACCTTGCTCTGGCGATGGACGAAGTCGCGAGCATCCTCATCGGCCACGCGATACCGTCCAGCGACTTGACCTGCCGATTCGACACCGTCGGCCGCACACTTCGGACTGTCGTGTCCGTGATCGCGCACTCCGAGATACCCGACAAGTCGCACAGCTTCGGATGGTTCGTTCTCGAAGCGCTGGTCGATTCCGTCCGCTTGGAACAGTCGGAAATCGACGCGGACGGTCACATCACCCTGACGATGACGCTTGAAAAGGGCTTGCCCCAGGAGCGTGCGTGACCGCTGTCCCACCGGACAAGAAGGACCAGTACGAAACAGCTGTCGAACTGTTCGTCTCGATGGCCTCGCTTCCGCCGAATGATCCCAGCCGAGAAAAAATAACCACCTCGATCATCGAACTGTGCCTACCCCTGGCCACACACGTCGCTCGCCGATACCAGGGGCGTGGCCAGCCTTTCGAGGACTTGGAGCAAGTTGCTCGCGTCGGGCTCATACAGGCCGTGCAGCGATTCGACGTCGACAAAGGATCGGATTTCCTCTCGTTCGCCGTCCCGACCGTCATGGGTGAGGTTCGCAAGCATTTTCGCGATCACGGCTGGTCCGTGCGAGTGCCTCGTAGCCTTCAGGAACGGCACCTTGCCCTCAACCGGGCGCTCACGACTTTGTCCCAGACGCTCGGCCGTGCACCGACAGTCGCGGAACTCGCCAAGGAACTCGACATCGAACCGGACGAGGTCGAACAAGGTTTGACCGCCGGTAATTCGTACCGAACCACACCGCTCGACACCGCTTCCGCCGGCGACGGGAGTGGTCTGACTCTGATAGACACTTTGGGACAGTACGACGAAGCGATCAGTCGGATCGACAATCACGAAACCCTGCGGCCCGCGCTCCTGGCACTACCGGAGCGCGAGCGCACGATCGTCGTTCTCAGATTCTTCGGCCATCTCACCCAATCCCAGATTGCCGAAAAGGTCGGCATCTCTCAGATGCATGTATCCAGAATCCTCACTCAGTCACTGAAGCAGCTACGCACCGAGATGGGTGAAATCTTCTGAAGGTACGTCTCGAGGATCAGATGTATTCCTGCGCAAGACGTTCCAGCTCGTCTCGATCGATGAGACCGGGCTGGCCGATGTCGAGGGCCTCGAGATACTTGTTGGCGAGGCGGTAATCGTGCCCCCACCGGCCGTGCTCGCCGTCCTGCTCGGTGCGCTGCACACTGGAACCGGGCGGAACCTCGTCCCGCAAACCGTTGGTCTCCGCGCCGATCAGTGTGTCGAGCTTGGTCGAGATGGCCGTGAGTGCATCGCGGTCGTTCATCTGATTCCCTTCGTCCGGTGACGCTGATCTTCCACCATACCGAAGCGTCGAGCCAAAAACATTGCACCGCTTAATATTCGACCTCTCACCTGGACCGATTCACGCCCTCGAGCTACACTGAACGGTACCGAGGTTGAGAATACAGCCGGGGTTGAAGCCACTGGCGCTCGGTTCGCATCAAGGCTCTGGATCAGGTGAGTATTTCCTGCGCACATCTGTACTGTTCATTTCCATTGAGCTCTAAAGCTTTCCACGCCTGGACGCATTCACTTTCCGCGCCGCCAGATCGGTCGTCAGCCTTTCGATGAAAGCACACAGACCGGATCTGCCATGAATCTGAATGAACTCGACCACACACCGATCGATTCCATCGATCCCTCAACACAATTGGGGCCGATCGTGGAAACGCATGGTTTCGCGGCCTGGCGGATAGCGCCCTCGACAGTCCTGATCCGGGTCGACGTCGACCTCGACAAACTCTCCGCCCCAGAACTACGAGAACTTCTCAACTCGTACGCTGCGGAGTGGCCTCGCGTCATTCTGGACTTGTCCAACTCACTGTTCGTCGGTGCGGTCTGCCTCGAACTGTTCGCCGAGCTGAACTCCCGTTCGCGAGCCAACGACTTCCAGTGGGCCGCGATCGGGTCACACCCGCTTCGACGCTTGCTTCGCGCGGCGCGGGCGGAAGAGGAATTCCCGGTCACCAACTCTGTCGAGGGAGCAATGCGCGCGCTCGACGAAGCAGAGAAGTCACTCGAAGCCTCCTGACGCCACGGCTGCCCCGGCGTCGAGCGCCAGGCGCTCGCAGCGACTAAGGTTCGTCGGGCTGTCCGACGAGCTGAGAGAGACCGAGAATGACAATCGCCAAGCGCCTCGATGCCTTGCAACAGAAGCATCCGGCCCTGGGGTTCCCGATAGCGGTCCTCTACAAGTTCCTCGACGATCAAGGTGTTTATCTAGCCGCGCTGATCGCTTACTACGGCTTCGTCTCGCTCTTTCCTCTTCTTCTGTTGCTCTCGACCATTCTCGGCTTCGTGCTGTCGGGCAACCCTGAGCTTCAGCAACAGATCTTGGACTCCGCGCTGCATCAGTTTCCGGTGATCGGTGACGACCTGGGCAATGCGCAACAGATCGGCGGCGGTGTCACGGGTCTGGTGATCGGAATCGTCGGTGGTCTCTACGGTGGCCTCGGTGTCGCTCTGGCTTGCCAGAACGCGATGAACACGGTGTGGTCGGTGCCCCGAAACATGCGACCGGATCCCATCCGCGGGCGTCTCCAAGGGCTACTACTCCTCGGCACGATCGGTCTCGCGATCTTGGGGACCACCGCTGTCTCCAACATCGGCGGTGCGCTTCATCTGGGCGGTTCGTTCAGCTTCCTGCTGACCCTTGCGGTAGTCGTCTTGAATGCGGGCATCTTCATCGTCGCTTTCCGGCTCACCTGCGCCCGCCCGCTCTCGGTAGCCGATGTGGCACCTGGAGCGATCGCCGCTGCTGTTCTCTGGCAAGCACTTCAGTCCTTCGGTGCCCTCTATGTGACCTCTGTGGTGCGGGGTGCCTCTACCACCAATGGCGTCTTTGCCATCGTTCTGGGTTTGTTGGCCTTCTTGTTCCTCGCTGCAGCCTCGATCGTCATGTGTGCGGAAATCAACGTCGTGCGAGTCGACAAACTCCATCCGCGGGCGTTGTTGGCTCCGTTCACCGACAACACCGAACTCATCGAAGGCGATCGGCGCACCTTCGCCGATCAAGCAAAAGCACAACGCGCGGTTCCCCACGAGAACATCCATGTGACGTTCGACGGGCACACCAAACCCGACGATTCGGACTGATCTCGACCCCGATCGAGTTGGGTATTTGGTCCCCTCCTCGGTATCGGGGTGGCATTCTGCGCCGCGAATCCAGATTTAACACAGGTGTTGTCATTTCACGCTGCATCGAAGGGACGAATACATCACAGCAGGTGAACGCGCATAGTTGAACAATCACCTGCTTGCGACGTGGTCCCGGAACGGGACAAAGCCGTCAAATACTGCAACTCGCCATGCATGTAATTGGAGACAGAAAAAGAAGAGCATGGCAGGATCAGGTGTGAGACCGGACTCTCGATGGGAGGGCTCGGCTCGATGGATCCAGGAGAATTTGGTTATGGCTCAGGGCAGTGTCAAGTGGTTCAACGGTGAAAAGGGCTTCGGATTCATCGAGCAGGAAGGTGGCGGACCGGATGTGTTCGTTCACTACTCGGAGATCCAGGGCAGCGGCTACAAGTCCCTCGACGAGGGCCAGAAGGTCGAGTTCGAGATCGGACAGGGCCAGAAGGGCCCCCAGGCTCAGAACGTTCGCGCCATCTGAGTTCGATCCCAGTCTGACTTCAGACTGAAAAGGCTGGACGCTGCACCGCATGGTGCCGGCATCCAGCCTTTTCTTGGTTTCCGGATCGTCTTGGTTCACGGGTCGGGCTTGTTCCGAATTGGCACCGGTTACGTCGCTCTCGCCCGCTTCTTCTTGTGGGAGCTGTCGCAGAACGGCGCGATGCCGGTCCGCCCACATCGACACAATGCAACCGTAGAGCGCTTGTTCTCTATCGGGGTTCCGTCGTCACGGAGCAACTCGAAGTCACCACGCACCAGCAGCGGGCCGTCCGTGCAGGCGGTTATGGTGGTGTTGTTACCGGGAACACTCGGTGTTTCGGCAGATGACGATTCGGGAAACGCGGTCATATGTCCTCTTCAGTTCTCGATTCGGCCACTGGCGTGCCCACTTCCATGCCTGTTCCACAGGCCCGCGGCCCACTGAGCGCCACTCTCGTTTCCATTCTGCGCTCCTCGGCCGATCCGAGGGAGATTACGGCTGCCGCTGACGCGTACGAGGATGCACAGTCCACCGACCTCACCTACGACATTCTTCGTGACGACGACGCTCAGCTGACCCTGACGCTCCTCTACGAGCTTCATTTGCAGGGAATCGAGAACGTCTCGGACAAATGGGAATGGAATCCGGACCTGCTCGCGGTGCGGTCTCGGCTCGAAGAGCGTTTCGAGTCCGCCATCGCGCAACTCGTGGGGACAGTGGAGTCGTCTGGCGACGTCGTGGCCGACCTCTGGTCGATGACCGCCCCCAGTGCAGGCCCCGGTCTTGCGTCCTTCATGGCGAAGGATGCAACGATCGATCAGTTCTCGGAGGTGCTGATTCACCGTTCGCTCAATCAGCTCCGCGAGGCGGATGTGCACACCCTCGGAATTTCGCGCCTCTCCGGTGCCGTCAAGGCCGCCCTCGTCGAAGTGCAGAGCGACGAGTACGGAGGCGGCCGCGCAGAGCGAATGCATTCGCGTCTTTTTGCCGACACCATGCGGGCTGTAGGTCTTTCGGACCGCTACGGCCACTACATCGATTCTGTTCCCGCGGTAACGTTGGCGTCGTTGAATGCTCTCTCGCTCTTCGGTTTTCATCGCCGCCATCTCGGAACGCTGGTCGGGCACCTGTGCGCTGTCGAGACCACGTCTGCGCTGCCGAGCAAACGATACAGCGCAGGACTGCGCCGACTCGGATTCGGTTCGGACGCGACACTGTTCTACGACGAGCACGTGGAAGCGGATTCCGTTCACGAACAGATCGCCGTTCGGGAACTTGCCGGCGGTCTCGCCTCTTCGCAGCCGCACCGCACTGATGACATCTTGTTCGGCGCCGCAGCGTGCCTGGCGTTCGACGATCTTCTCGGCGATCACCTCACATCGAGTTGGGAGAAGGGCAAGACTTCGTTGCGCGAATGATCACGAGTTGTTCGATTTCCTGACCGGTGGTGATCAACCCTCGTGCCTCGAGCATGGTGCGCCTCTCGCGCATCACGGGCCCGAAGGGAACGTACTTCCGGGCTGAAATCTCTACGGCCATACCGTGTTCTTCGAGTATCGCCTCGGTCTTGTCGACCCCACACAGCACCGATTGCAAGAGAAGCAGTGTGCCGCCCGGGACGAGCACCTCGTGAACGGTGGCTGCGATCCTGTCGATGAGGGCGCGTCCGTCCTTGCCTGCGTCCCAAGCACGTTCGATTCCAGCGGTAGGGAGATCATCTGCAAGAGCAGGGACGTACGGCGGGTTGGAGATCACCAGATCGAAGAGTTCGCCGTGCACCGCCTCGGTGAGGTCGCCACGACGGGAGTCGATCGAGGTTCCGTTGAGGATCCCGTTGAGACGAGCATTGGCACACGCTCGGCGAGATATGTCGACCCCGACGACGTGGCCTGCGCCTGCCGCGGATGCCGCGACAGCGAGGGCGCCGGTCCCCGTGCACAGATCCAGCACCCGACTGCGAGCGGTGAGGCGCTCGAACAGCAGCGCATCCGCCAGTAACGACGTGTCGTGTTGCGGTGGATACACACCAGGTAAACGCAGGATCATCATCGGCTCCTCTTTTTCAGGCGACATCGCACATCGCTGCGTGCGGCTACCCAGGAACCTCGGATTTCATGCAACATCGAAGCAAAGACCGCCTGGAACGGTTACATCGCCGCAATTTGCGGAGTAGACCTGAATCATGACAGGCAATGCGGACACCCCACAGGGAGCCGCGGCGTTTGCTTCCGCAGCAGATTCGCTCGACACCCTCGCCGAAGCGATTGCCGGACTCCGGTCCACTCTGAACACGGACGCGCATCTCGACTCCATGCTCCAACGTCTGGCCGAGACGGCGGTCAAAGCGCTGCCGGATGCCGATGCTGTCAGCGTGACGGTGCTGTCCGCCGATGGCCCACGAACTGCTGCATCTACCGCGGACTACCTTTCCGCGATAGACGATGCCCAGCATTCCGCCGATCGTGGTCCGTGCGTTGACGCCGCGCGCACCATGTCGTCGGTTCGGTCGAAGGTGGGTGATCACGACGACAAATGGCCGGAATTCACCGCCGAGGCCCGGAAACAAGGTGTCCGGTCCTACTTGTCCGTGCCGCTCACCATGGGCGAAGGAAGCACCGAACTTCTCGGCGCGTTCAACGTCTACGGATTCGCCTCGACAGAGTTCAAGCCCTTCGACGAAGAGTTGATGAAATTGTTCACCGCCGGTGCGGGCGCGGCGATCGCAGATTCACGACGCTGGCGTCAGGCACACGAGCACATCGAACAGTTGCACTGCGCCATGGAATCTCGTGCCGAGATCGAACAAGCCAAGGGCGTGCTGATCGCCATCCACGGCATCGACGCCGACGAAGCATTCAGCCGGCTCGTTCAGCAATCGCAGCACACCAACGTGAAACTGCACGAGGTGGCCCGGATGCTCGTCGATTCGGTGCGCCACCGCCGGTTCTGAAGATTCTTCGGTGCAAAACCCCGTTTTGCACCCGAAAGCACAGTCGCAAAACCCCGTCTTGTACCCCGCCGGCACATCTCTCAAACGTATCCAGAGATGTTTCACCGAAACAGTTTTCGACCTGCACGGCTGCTGGCGGTCGCGCGGCGGCACCCGTCCGAAATGTGGTTATCTGTTGAGAACCGGGACGAAAGAAGACCCGACCGTACCAGGGTGAGGAAAGGATCGTCACTGTGCCAATCGACCAGGTTCTTGTCGTAGTTCCCGCCCACAACGAAGCCGAAGACCTCCCCAATTGCCTTCGTGCACTCGCAACAGCGGCGTCGGCTTGCGTTGTCCCCGTCCGAGTGGTTGCCGTCCTCGACAACTGTTCGGACGGAACCGCGGGGGTCATCCCCGACGGGGTGGAAGTACTCCGCGTCGAGCATCAGAACGTCGGCCGTTCGCGAGCGACGGGTTTCTCTGCGTTCGGCTCGGATTTGGGGGCCTCAGCGTGGTTCGCCACGACCGATGCCGATTCGGTGGTCGGCCCCACCTGGATTGCGCGCCAATTGGAGTATGCGCGTACTGCGGACGTCGTCGCGGGCACCGTTCGCATCGCAGACTGGGAAGGCCATCCGCACTCCGTTCGCGAACGGTACGAACGTATGTACCACGCACATCCCTATGGTCGACACGGTCACGTCCACGGTGCCAACCTCGGTGTCCGCGCCGATATGTACTGGGACGTCGGAGGATTCTGCGATCTCGAAGAAGACGAGGATGTCGATCTCGTCCGGCGGTTGAGCGAGGCCGGTGCCTGTATCGCGTGGGCAGAGGACATTGCGGTCACCACGTCTGCGCGTCTCGACGGCCGAACTCCGGGCGGCTTTGCCGGACATATCCGTAACCTGGGTGGTACGACCGCCGATAACGAAGAAGCGGAGCTGGCACGATGAAACGACTACACACACTCCTGGACGCAGGTGGACTGTACTTGCCGCTGCCCGGCGGCGGCGCGACGGCCGCACGGTGGACCTCCCTGGCAGAGCTCACACGGGAGAATGTGGTTCTCGGCCGGATGGCTGAGGCTCACACCGATGCCGTCGCGATACTCACCGAACTCGACGGACCGGATCCCGAACCCGGGCAGCTGTGGGGAGTGTGGGCGGCCGAGCCACCCCAACCTGTGGTGAATGCGTCTGAGCACGTGGGGATCTGGACGCTCACCGGTCGCAAGTTGTGGTGTTCCGGCGCCAACACCTGCACGCATGCACTGATCACCGCCTTGGTCGACGGTGTCCCCTCCCTCTTCGCGGTCGAGCTCGGACTACCTGGGGTGCATCCCGTTCCCGATTCGTGGAAGGCCGTCGGTATGGCCGAAAGCGACTCCAGCGCGGTCGACTTCGACATGGTTCCGGCCATACCGGTCGGGACGGCAGGCGACTACCTGAGCCGCCCGGGGTTCTGGCACGGCGCGATCGGCGTGGCTGCATGCTGGTACGGCGGCGCCTGCGGCGTCGCTGATCCGTTGTACGACAAGGCTGCAAGCAGCGAAGACCCCTACGTACTCGCACACCTCGGTGCGGTCGATGCAGCGCTCGCCGCAGCGCGCAACGCGCTCGCAGTCGCGGCGGCCGAGATCGATGCGGATCCCTTCGACGAAAATGCCGAGGCCATGCATCGGGCACTCCGTGTGCGCGCAATTGTCGAGCGCGCCGCTACCGAGACCCTGGATCGGGTGGGACGCGCTCTCGGCGCCGCACCGCTCTGCATGGACGCCGCGCACGCCGCACGGGTAGCCGATCTCACCGTCTACTTGCGGCAGAGTCACGCCGAGAAGGATCTCGCCGAGCTGGGCCGGATTGCAGCCAAGGGGAAACGGCCGTGGTGAACTCGAAACTGTTCGCGCAGAAACCTGTCGACGACGGCGGTACTCCCGAATCGACATGGCGGGAGTGGGGAAGAAGTTTTCCGGAACTGGATCTCACCGGATGCTCACGATTGATCATCGTCGCTCCCCATCCCGACGACGAAATACTCGGTCTGGGCGGAACCGCTCTTCTGGCAATACTTTCCGGCATCAGTGTTCAGGTCGTATCTGTCACCGACGGCGGAGCTTCGCATCCCGATTCACCGACCGTGACTCAGCCCGAGATGGAACGCCGTCGACGGTCCGAGTCGGATCGGGCAGCGCGTGTCCTCGGAATTCCCACACCGGTTCGATTGAGCATCCCGGACGGAAAGATCGGCGAGAACCGACAGGAGTTGACCGACCGCCTCAGCTCGATTCTCGGTGATTCCTCGGCGGATACCTGGTGCGCCTCCACGTGGCGCGGGGACGGCCACCCGGACCACGAAGCCACCGGAGACGCGGCGGCGAGGGCGTGCGCGGACACTGGATCGCGATTGATCGAGTATCCCATCTGGGCGTGGCATTGGGCCGCGCCGGATCATGCGGCAGTCCCGTGGGAAAGAGCACGAAAGGTGACCTTGCCCTCCGACGTTCAGGCTGCGAAATCTGCTGCCACCAATGAGTTCACTTCACAGATCGCTCCGCTTTCCGATCATCCCGCGGATGCACCCATCCTCCCCCGCCACGCGATGGAACGATTACTGAGGCCGTACGAGACGGTGTTCGTATGAGCGATCGTGAACTCCCCGCGGATTACTTCGCCAAGATGTATGCCGCACAGTCCGACCCATGGGATTTCGAATCCCGCTGGTACGAGCAGCGGAAGTACGCACTCAGTGTCGCTATGCTCCCGAAACCTCGATACCGTCGCGCATTCGAACCGGGGTGCTCGATCGGGGTTCTCACCGAGAAGTTGTCCGAGCGCTGCGACAGCGTTCTCGCCACCGACATCGTCCCGACCGCACTCGAGAGCGCTCGAGCGAGGCTTACCGGACATGACTCCGAATTTCGGCTCTGGGCGTTGGGTGACGACTGGTCCGACGAAACCTTCGACCTCGTCGTCATCAGCGAAGTCGGCTACTACCTGACCTTCGAAAAGCTCATCGAGGCAATGCTGCAGGTCGTCGAGCATCTCGAGCCTGGCGGAACGCTGCTGTGCGCCCATTGGCGTCACGTCGTACCGGAGTACCCGCAAAACGGTGACGCCGTTCATTCGGCTGTGCGCCAGACGCCGGGGTTGGCGCAGTTCGCGTCGTACCAGGACGAGGACGTGCTGATCGATGTCTTCGTGAAGGGTCCGCCGTCACCACCGTCGGTAGCTCGTTCCGAAGGTCTGATCTAGTAGACCTGTGCGCGGTTGAGGAGTGTGGGGACTCCTCGACCGCGCACGGGGGTCAGTCTCGCTGCTCCAACGCGAGGTCCGTATCCGACTGCAGTTCACCGACTTCGGACTTCAGGATCCGCATCGACCTGCCGAGGCCCCGGGCCGCGTCGGGCAGCTTCTTCGAACCGAACAGCACCACGAGCACTACTGCGACGATCGCCCAGTGAGTCGGGCTGAGCGCGCCCATCAGGCGGGTTCCTTGCCGTCGGGGTACACCGCATCGACCTCTACCTCGACGAGCCAACCGGCAACGGGCAGTCCGGCAACCTCGAGGGCGAAGCGGGTGGGCCGGGCGCTGTTTCGCTCGATCGGAGCGATCGGCTCGGCCGTGCCCATCGGCACCAACTCGGTGTCACCCGTGTCGAGATTGGTGTTGGCGAAGAACTGCCGGTACGCGCGATTCCATCCGGTGTAGTCGGCCTTGTCCGATCCCGGCGCGTTGTCGAGGAAGACGCGCATCGTCACGACGTCTTCGAGACTCAATCCCTGAGCTTCGAGGTTGTCGCGGATCTTCTTGAGTACATTGATGCCCTGCGCCTCGGTGACGGTGACACCGGTCGGCAGAACACCGCCGGAGAACTGACCGTCGATGTACGACTCCGGCGAACCTTCCGGCGCCGCCTTGTTTCCTGCCGACGGACCGATGCCGCTGGTCTTGTAGATTGCGGTGTCGCCGCCGATCGCGACGCCCTGAGCGATCATCGGGTTTGCCTGCCCCGCTTCGAGAATCGATTTCGAGACGAACGAACTCGATGTGGTCTCGGCGTCCGCCTCGTCAGACGAGCAGGCAGTGGCGAAGCCCAGTAGCGTAGTGGCGGCGAATGCCGCTGCAAGGACCTTGGTTCTGCGAGATTTCATGATGTGACCTCCAGAGAAAGTGATGGAAAACGAAGCACGTCAGGCAGTTTGCGCAACACGCTGATGCAGGTGGGTCACGACGTCCTGCGCGGACGTGAAGGCCCCGTGCTGCCAGGCGATGGCATTGGAGAGGTGATCGCCGGCGAAGTAGATCCGGTCGACGGGTTCGAGCAGCTTGGTGTACTCGGGAGTTGCCATGCCGCCGTGGGAATCTCCCGCGCCGGCCCATGATGCCCAGGCGGATTCCGAATACTTGGTGCGACGCCAGCTTCCGGAGAAGGACGACGAGATGTCGCGAGTGTATTTGTCGCCGTGGATTTCTGCGCCTTCGGCGATGGCCTTGGCCAGCCGCTGACGGTGGGTGAGCGATTCGAAAGCCTGTTGACGCTTACCCGAGCTGTAGTACGCGACGACGACGCCGCGGTCGGAGTTGTAGTGGTCGTAGGGGAACATGATCTGGGAGATGTCGCGGTCGGTGTTGGACGCGCCGCCGTAGATGCGGTCCTCGGTCTCCCACCACCGACGCGAGTATTCGATACCGAGCTTGCCCGACGACGACGGCTTGGCTGCATCCAACGCGAGCAGGATGTCGGAGGGCAGGTTGTTGTTCAGCCGCTTGATCAGGTGCGGTGGGATCGTGCAGATTGCGTAGTCGGCGGTGATCGACTTGGATTTGCCGTCGACGACGTAGTCGACGGTGACGCCTTCCGGCACGTTCTTCATGCCGCTGACTTCGGCGCCGAACTCGATGTTGTCCATCCCGATCGCGTCCTGGAACTTGTAGTAGATCCGGTCCATGCCGCCGACGGGGGTCATCATCGTCATGGCCTGGTCGTAACCGAACTCGAAGGAGAATGCACGCCCGATGCCGCCCTGGATGACATCGCTCATCCCGAATGGTTCGATCTCGGTTCCGAAGTTGAGGCCGGCGCCCGGCTCCGCGGAGTGCCCTCGACGCGAGGATCCGACGTAGCGGCCGTCACTGGAGAGATCACCGAAGTCGGTGAGGAAGGACGAGAGTGCTTCTTTGTCTTCCTTGCTCAAGACCTGGTCGAGAGCGCCCTGATTGGTGGCCTTCTGCAGCAGCTCGGACATGTATCCGTAGGTGTCGGCTTTGGCTGCTCGGTAGGTTATCGACTGATTCGCCAGCGGCTTGTTGCCGGTGTAGTTGACGAAGGTGTTCGCGTTCTGGTTTCCGAACATCTGCAGTTCGACGCCCAGTTCGCGGCAGTAGTCGATGGTGTTGTGATTTTGCGGAATACGCGTCGCACCGAGGTTGTAGAAGTGCCCCTCGGAGAACGAACAGGTCTGTGTCTCACCGTTCAGGTCGGTTTCT
The DNA here is from genome assembly GCF_058793255.1 of Rhodococcus sp. MPR-R1B. NCBI lineage: Bacteria > Bacillati > Actinomycetota > Actinomycetes > Mycobacteriales > Nocardiaceae > Rhodococcus > Rhodococcus sp. MPR-R1B. The sequence continues at coordinate 72,136 of NZ_JBXAFO010000023.1, read as the reverse complement.
TCGGTGCCGTTGCGGATCGACCACACCCGACCACCCGGGCGGTTGCGTGCTTCGAGGACGGTGACCTTGTATCCGGCCTTCTGCAGTTCGTAGGCGGAGCACAGCCCGGACGGTCCGCCGCCGAGGATCACGACGGAGTGATTTCCCTTGACCTTTCCGATCAGGTCACCCGCAGCAGGTGCCTGAAATCGCCTCGGCGTCGACGCCACTGCCGGCGCCAGGCCGATGGACGACATAGCACCGAGTGCCAGGCCGGCGCCGCCGGTGATTCCCAGGCTGCGCATGAAAGATCTACGTGTGTATGGCATTCGAGCTCCCCAGTGTGCTCCCGGTGACCCGGGTGGTTGGTGTTGAACACAGACTTCAGGAGCGTTGGGTCCGGAACTTGACGCGCAGGAAACAGTCGGTGGGGACCGAGTGAGAAACGTGCGAGCGTTCGCATCTTGCTCTCTCACCCGAGTGCGATCAGCGGAAGCATGCCCGCAATATCGGCGTTACAGAACCGGACTAGCGTGACGCGACATGTCCGCTCTAACCGAAGCCATCGCGCGGTCCTTCACCACGCGCGAGAAGCAGCCCCCGGCGCGATCACCGCTGCGGGCGTTGGGCCGTCGGCAACTCTCGGGCGCCGAAGTGCTGGCCCAGTCGGTGGCAACCACTGCCCCTGCTGTGTCGATGGTCGTTCTGCCCGTCACCATGCTGACACACGGCCGATTGTTGAGCGGGATGATCACCATCATCGCGGCCACCGTGCTGGTGACGCTCATAGCCTTCTGCGTTTCGCAGTTCACTCGCCGAATGGCTGCGTCGGGCGGATTGCACAGCTTCGTCTTTCGTGGCCTGGGCACCCGGGCAGCATTGACCACCGGCATCGCCATGCTGGTCAAGTACGTCGGCAGCGCGGTGATGACGCTCTATCACGGCGGACAGGCCGCAATCGCATTGCTCGGCTTCGCGGGTGTGCACGTGGACAAGACTTTTCACGTCATCGCGCTCTATCTGGGGATAGCCTTGCTGATTCTCGGCGCTCTCGTGCGAAGTGTCAGATTTGCCGCGCTCGCGATCCTCGTCGTCGAAAGCTGTTCACTTCTGTTCATCGTCGGGCTCATGATCCTGGGCGGTTCCGGAAGTCAACAAGCACAGATCGTTCCACCCACCTCCGGCCACGGGTTGTTACTCACCGCCCTGGCTGCCGTGTTCGCTCTCGCCGGATTCGAGAGCGCGGCCTTCTTCGGCCCCGAGGCCCGTCGCCCGCTGGTAACCGTCACCCGCACAGTCCTTCTCACTCCGATCATCTGTGGATCGCTCTTCATCTTCGCGGGCTGGGCCGCTTGGTCCGGGCGCAGTGACACCCTCGTCAACGCCTATCTCCACGGAACGGCGACGGGCGTGAGCCCCGGTGTCGTGATCGCGCTCAACGTCGGTCTGGGGTGCTCGTGGCTGGCGTCCTCGATGGCGTCATCCAATGCTGCGTCACGCCTGGTCTATTCGTTCGGTGTCGAGCGCCTACTCCCCCGCCGGTTCGCCTCGGTTCACAGTGCCTTCCGTACGCCCTACTTCGCATTGACTACCGTGGTCTGCACCGTCCTGCTGGGCGGCGGAACCTTTGCCGTTCTCGGGCGCGGAGAAATCTTCGACGACGTTCGACTGACTGTTCGCGGCGCCGTCATCGTGGCCTATGCACTGGCGGCTATCGCATCCGTTGTCTTCCTGACACGGATCGGCGAGCACACTCCCGGCGTTCTCGCGGCCGCGTCGTGTGGCAGTGGTGCCGGAGCGATAGTCCTCGGTTACCTGGTTTATGCCAACACGATCGACCACGCGTACGTTGCACCGATCGCCGTGCTCGTGATCCTGACTTCGGGCACACTCTGGCAGTTCTACCTGCGACGCCGAAGCCCCAAAAGTCTGCTGCACGTCGGCGCTTTCGACAGTCCCGAAACCGAGGACGTACTACCAGGAGCTGGGGTGTTCGCCACCGACGCAGCCGGAAACATCGTGCTGGTGGGCGAGCCGACTGCCGGCGCCCGCTGATGGTGGGCCGACCACGCGACCTCGGTGGGCACGAACCCCGAGCGGTTCAGCGCGCCCTTGCCCTCCTCGAGTCGGCGGCCAGGCTCGGATCGGGAGCCACCGCCAAGGACATTGCCGCCCTGGCCGACATCCCACCTGCCACTGCGTATCGGTTACTCAACATCCTTGTCGCCGACGGTTACCTGGTTCGGATCGCCGACCTCTCCGGCTTCGCACTAGGCCGACGCACCCGTGAATTAGCCGGGGCTGCCGCCGAACCCACACCCATCGACAATTCGGTGCTCCTCGAAGAACTCCGCGAGCAGCTACGGTTCGGCGTCTACCTCGCGTCGTTTGCAGAAAACAGAATTCGGCTCGTCGATCGCGATCCCGACCACGAACTCAGTGGTGAACGGACACTGGTCACAGCCGTTCACGCGTCGGCTATCGGGAAGCTGCTCCTCGCCAACCGACCCGAATTGGCCGAGGCCCCACTGCGAAAGGTCACCGCACACACCATCACCGACGGCGACCAGTTGGAACTCGAACTCTCGCGGATCCGGCGCGGTGAGGCCGCCCGTGAGGTCGACGAGATTCGTGTCGGACGCTCCGCCGTCGCCGTCCCGATCCACGACGCGGAAAGGTGTGTCGTCGGTGCCTTGGCTGTGATAGGTCCGACCGGCAGACTTTCCGTCGACGACGTAGACCTGGTCGTGCTGTTGCGGGAGTACGCGGAACGCATCGTTGCACCGACGATGTCGAAGGCAAGCTGAAAATCAGAGGCCGAACACACGTTTGGCAAAGCCGAGATGCTCGTCAGCCCAGCCGATGACGCCGAGCGTGGAATCGAGATTCTGCGGCGGAGTGCGCACCAAGGTGTCGCGTCGGACGAGTCGGTCGAAATCGACCTGAGCGCGGTCGAACTGGACCCCGGCCGTGACCATGATGTTCGCCAGTTCTTGCGCCATCACCCCGTACGCGACTGTCGTGGGATGAACGCCGTCGAGCGAGAAGAGGCCGCCCGATGCGCGGCCGCCGCGACCGTCGGCGGAGAGGAACAGCGAGTCCGGCACGGGTTGCAAGTCGGTCAGTGCTTTGGGGAGGGGGTACGGCGTCCACCATGACGGCCGCGCATTGACGTCGGTGACGTAGCGCCGTGAGGCCACGCGCTCGAGCAACCCGGCAATATCGCAGAGGTACCAGTCCTTCCCCACCCGACGGGCATTCGCGACGGCTTGCTCGATTCCGTCGTTGTACATGTCGATTGCGCTGTCGACGGCCCATGCCTGCGCGCCGGTGATGTGTTGATCGCGTTGTGGGTCGAAGTCTGTGTCGCGCACCCACGGTCGCGCGTAGTACGGGAAATAGCGGGATCCGATTTCGATCTTGCCGCCGAGCCCGTGGGCGATCGGTGCGATGGTCACGTGTGGGACGGTGCAGAGGATGACGTGCTGGGCGTTGATCTTGCGGATCGCGGCCAGCACCTCGGCGTACTCCGACGCGAAGTGCTCGGGCTGCCACACCGTGTATTCGCGCTTGCCGTCCGGGTCACGGAAGTTGTTGCCGCTCCACTCGACTCGGAGTTCGGTGACGGTGCGGAGCGCATTGTTGGCCCCGAGAAAGACGATCAGAGTTTCGATGCCTTCCTTGCCCAGTTCCGCTGCTGCGTCGAACGCGGTTATACGCTTCTCGGCGTCGGAGCCTCGCGGCAGAACCCGCAGTGCGGCGCGCTCACCGTTGTTCTCGACGATCTGGCTGATCAAATCGTCGTGCGGTTGGTGAAGAGCATCCTCGCAGCCCTGCGCCGTCTTGGTCAGAGCGTCACGAAGATCCCACCCGTACACCGAGAGGTTGTGGTTGATTGCCGAGAACGTCGGCGCCTCACTGCCCGGTCCGCGTTCCCAGTAGTCCTCCACCTGATCCATGAACGCACGTGCAGCAAAGAGTGCGAGCGGAACCTCCCAGAGGTCGAGCCGTGGGCCGAAGCGCTCCTCGAGGGTGCGGAGCAACAGTTCGATGTTGAGCGGAAGCCCGCCCGGGCCGCCGTAACGGGGAAAGCGGAACTGGTCGAGCCGGCCCAGCTGGTGAGCAATGATCGCCGGATACGACAGATCGGTATTGAAGATCGCCCCGCTCTGGAATCCCTGCGACAGCGAATCGCCGATGACCACCAACCGGTGGGGAGCATCTCCCCCTGGCGGAACTACCGGAATCCCCACTGTGGGATCGAACTGCGGAACCCTTGGTCCGCCGGCGGCCGCGGCCACGACGTCGTCGGGAGTATCGGATGGAAGTTCCATGCCCACTCACCTCCGGAAAAGTCCAGCTGGTCAGCTGATCAGTGGTGGCTTACGTCGATCGGCATTGTCCTGCTCCGATTGCTTCTCGATCGACCTGACAACCTCGTCGGCCCACTGTTGATTTCGCCCGTCGAATTCCGCGCGGTCCCGACGCGCGATACCCCGCCCCACCAGGATGGCAATCGGAATGGAACACACGACCCATACGAGTAGTACGCCTCCGACAATCCACCACATAACCAGTAATTGTGCCCGATTCGACGACTGTTGTGCTCCAGGTCGAAACATCTGTCCGAATCGTGGCGGTCAATCCAGGTGAGCGCGCAGGTCAGAAACGATCTGCGTCGACGGTTTCACGGGCTTTGCGAACCTGATTCCAACCACGAGCGGCGATGCCGAAGGCAACAAGCGACATCAGATCCGAGACCGTCAGACCGTGTTCTCTGTTCAACGACCACAAGACCTGACCTTCCAGCGGTCCATTGAAGAACAGCCACGCCACCCCTGCACAGGCGGTCGCAACAACACTGGCTTTGGACGGCTTCATCAAACACACGGTGCTGGTCACGAACAACAAGTTCATGAAAACCAGACCGTAGAAAATTCCGATCATCCGACTCCCCCCGAAGTTCGTTCGTTCAGCCGCGGTTGAAGTTCAGGTACGCCTTCGACGGTGTCGGGCCGCGCTGGCCCTGGTATTTGGATCCGGCCTCGGAGCTTCCGTAGGGGAACTCTGCAGCGCTCGAGAGCTTGAGCAGGCAGAGCTGTCCGATCTTCATTCCCGGCCAGAGCGTGATCGGCAGGTTTGCGACATTGGACAGCTCCAGTGTGATGTGGCCGCTGAAACCCGGGTCGATGAAGCCGGCGGTGGAGTGCGTCAAAAGGCCCAGGCGCCCGAGGCTCGACTTACCTTCGAGACGGCCGGCGAGGTCGTTCGGCAGTGAGCACACTTCGAGAGTCGAACCGAGAACGAACTCGCCGGGATGAAGCACAAACGGCTCGCCCTCTGCCGGTTCGACCAGGCTGGTCAACTCGTCCTGGCGAAGTGCCGGGTCGATGTGCGTGTACCGCGTGTTGTTGAAAACCCGAAACAGACCGTCGAGGCGCACGTCGACGCTCGACGGTTGCACCATGGAGTCGTCGAAAGGGTCGATACCCAGACGTCCAACGGAGATTTCGGCACGGATGTCACGATCGGAGAGCAGCACAGGTAGAGGTTACCGGTTCTGCGGGCAGTGCCGGCCCATCGCCGGGGCGATCACACTGTGGTTACCGAACACGATGCGCGGGTTCTGGACTCCCACGGGAGAGCCCAGCCCCACCTATCTCAAGTTCTCCATCCCGAAAGGTGTTCCTGCGCAAAAATTTTGGGCAAATCATTTACCGAAGGCGCCGACTTCGACACGCCTGTGTTGATCAATGGCGGCCGGGGACACCGCCGCTTGAAAGCTCGTCTGATAATGTTCGGAAAGCACGTTGATCGGCGGTGAAAACACGTCCGGTCGGCTGCGACGCCGATGTAGTTCAATGGTAGAACATCAGCTTCCCAAGCTGAATACGCGGGTTCGATTCCCGTCATCGGCTCCACAGATTCTCCGCAGTTCAGAGCCCTTTTGAGGCAGTCGAACTTCGCTTGTTTGGGACCCAATCCTGTGACAGGTACACGGCAGGTACACAACCCCTCCATTCAGTGATCAGTCAATGTGAATCCAACGAAAATGGGGGTGCTAGAGGACCGCGTCTCGGAATTCTGCAGTTCATCGATGCAGTCCGACTGGTCGTCCCCCGGCCTGAATCGGTGTCCATTGCGCGCACTGTCAGGAGAGTGCTGTCGACCTCGAAGCCGATGGTCGCCGGTACCTCGGTTCGTTTGCCGTCCATCAGTGATTCGAGCGCGACTACCAACCGATGGGGTTGGAAACTGTCTCCGCTCGGACTCCGCGCGCTTATCAGTTGAAGTTTTTGAAACCGATCTGCCGTAGCGCACCCGGACACCGGGGACCACAACTCATGCAAGAATGCAGATCTTCTCACAATCACAACTGTGAAAATACCCAAGTCCGTCAAAAATCACCTTCGAAAAGAATCAAGTACGTATTCTTCCTAAGTATCGGACGCCCTAACCGTAAGTGCCAATGTACGACCTCGCTCTGCACATTGAAAAACTCACCAACCTACATCTTGTGCCTGCTCGGATCATCCATGGATCAACCCATACACTCCGGATCCAGAGAGCCGGATAAAGCTCGAAGAAATACGCCAGTTTCGAGGACTGTCACATTAGCGTCGTGCTACCTTCCCGAAGATCTTTAGAACCGGCAGATTGGCCCCAATTCGATAGAAGGCCGTAAGTGTCCAGAGTCGAAACCTTATTCCCCGCAGCATCGCAGCGCCTTCCCTGGTTATGACGTTCGGAGCTACGGCTTCTCACGCAACTCCCAAACCGGGCAACTTTGGCGCAGGTGCTTCTGGTGGACCTTGGTTGGTGGACTACAACTCCTCGAATCGCCTCGGATATATCAGGACAGTCACCTCATTCGGTCCAGGCTCGCCCGCTTACATTGCAGGTCCCAATTTCGATAGCAGGACATCTGCCCTGTATGCAGTAGCGAATCTTGCCGGGCCCTAGACGGAGCGAGGAGGTGAATTCAAATGGATAACGTCCTCTTTGCTATCGTCAACATGATCGTGGCGATGGCGAACGGTTCCACGATCCCCTTCTCATTAGAAGGCGCAGGGCCACTAACCGCTCCCGACTTGTAGAGAAGATCGGCCGACCGCATGTGGATGACATTTTCAGCTCTGCCTGAAACCTGCATATCAGAAGATGCGTGGATCGTGCGGTGGTCACAAACATAAGCTCCCCTACCTGGCCAGGAAGGGGAGCTTATGTTTGACAGGTCTCAAATAGTCGGTCGAGGCCGCCCCGAATAGGATCAGCAACCGAATGTCACAGCGCCGACTGGTTTGATCACGCGAGTGTGCACCGTGAGCAGAATTCACACAGAGGTCGATTAATGTGCATCTGCTGAATCAGCCTCCTCAGCTCCGTTTGATCGAATACGTCTGCTGGCTCGAGTGCCCTTGCTACGGGGAGGCAAGCTACCGATCTCGGACGCGGGCGCTGTCTCTTGATGTTGATGTTGACCACGATGGACCTGTACCTAGTTGGCACTGACCAATTTAGGTCGTCGAACAGGTAGCCGGTGGAAGCGCTTCGGTCTTCGGCCTGATCACGAGCGGCCGCTATGTGGTGAGAATCGGTCGGTCTCCTCTTGAAATGTAGTCGGCGAATCGTTCAATTCCTGATTGTGAGAAGCTTCCTCGACCTGCGCGTCTAAGTGCGGCTTCGACGAATGGGAGCGGTTTCCTGCGGTATGTGCGGTAGATGCTGTCGAGTACTGGTTGCAGTGCCCGGCGTGCGAGGTCTGCTGTTTCCGGGTCTGAACCCCCGAATTTCACTGTCACATTCGGCATAGATACCCCTGCTGGTCGAGTGTCCGATTCCCTGGCCGGAAGCGTACGTATCGGGATTGCAAATCAGTACAGAAACACCAAAACGGGGCGCTAAGTCCCTACTTGCGGTGGATACGACTCCGTCTTTGGGTTGACGAAAAGGGGCCCGACCGCCGCGTGCGGTCCGGCTTCCGTTCTACGACTACGGGTTACGCCCCTAAGCCGAGGCTGGTGGTTTCGCCTGCTTCACGGGTGGGTGGCGAACTGCCGATGCTGACGGGTGTTTGCGTCAACACATAGCGAACTCTCCATCGACAACGTCCATGCAGAATGACCCCCGCGACATAGTTGCCGCCTTCGACGAGGTGGCCGAATTCATTGAGGCGATAACTACCGGCCACCCGAAGGTGCCCCGTCCCGTGGTCGACCACCTAGATCGGCGGTTCCATGGTTCCGCAGAAGTTCAATGCCTGTGGTGCAACGCCCGCGGGGTCGTCGACATCGAGTTCGACGACGGTGCGTGGGTGATGTTCGGGGCGGGTATTCGGCCAGTACGCCCGCGCCATCGAGGTTGTGCTTTTTGACCGCTTGGTCAGGATCTGGAAGTCATAACTGGTCCATATCCAGCCTGTTCCATCAGCCTCTGCGATGAATGTCCCGATGGGTAGCGCTCGGAGACCCAAGTCATCGGTGCCAGATTCCGCGATCTCATTGCCAACATGCCCCACGACGTTCTATGGTTCATTACATGAGTAATGAACCAGTGAACATCGGGCATCGATCATCGTGATCGACGACGGACGACCACTGTTCCAGCAGATCGCCGAGCAGATCGAAGGCTCGATCATCGACGGCTCCCTGCCGGAAGACGGGCAGGTGCCCTCAACCAACGAACTGGCGGCGTTCCACCGAATCAATCCGGCGACGGCAGCCAAGGGCCTCAATCAGCTCGTAGGCGAGGGGATCCTCTACAAGAAACGGGGAATCGGAATGTTCGTCACGGTCGGTGCCCGCGACGCACTCAGGTTCAGACGCCGAGAAGCGTTCGCGCGCCAGTACATCGAGCCGCTGGTCGCGGAGGCCGACCGGCTCCAGATTTCCCTCGGCGAACTCAAATCCATGCTGGACGACAGGAAGGCGGACCGATGAACGCAAGCACGACAACGACCGAGCCCCGAGTCAGGCGTTTCGACGAAACTGAACTTGTCGCCTCGATGCGCTCCGTGGACAGAAAGTACGGGGATGTCGACGCGCTCGCGGACGTCTCGTTCGAGATCAGCCGCAACAAGATCTACGGCCTACTCGGCCGTAACGGCGCAGGCAAGACGACGATCATGCAGATACTGACCGGGCAGGACCTGCACGCCAGCGGCGACGTCGAAGTTTTCGGGGCCGCCCCTTTCGAGAATGCCGACGTCCTGGCGAACGTGTGCTTCGTCAAGGAAAGCCAGACGTACCCCGAAGACCTCAAGGTCAAGCACGTACTCGTCGCTGCCGGCCATCTACTCCCGAATTGGGACCACGCGTTCGCCGAGACACTGCTCGACGACTTCCAGCTTCCCCTGTGCCGCAAGGTGAAGAAGCTCTCGCGCGGCATGCGGTCAGCGTTGGGAGTGATCATCGGACTTGCCTCCCGTGCACCGCTCACGCTTTTCGACGAGCCGTATCTCGGTCTCGATGCCGTTGCACGCCAACTGTTCTACGATCGCCTGCTTGCGGACTACGCCGAACATCCTCGCACTGTGGTGCTTTCGACTCACCTGATCGACGAGGCAGCCAATCTACTCGAGCACGTGATTGTCGTCGACGGCGGCCGGATTGTCGTCGACGCAGACGCGGATGCACTGCGTAGCCGCGCCGTGGTGGTATCCGGTCCCATTGATGCGGTGGATGCCGTTGCTGCGTCCGGCAGGGTCCTGCGCCGGGAGACACTGGGCGCCCACAGCCGAATCATGTTGCAGGCCGATGTGACAGAGACCGAGCGAAACCGACTGCGGGAGGCAGGAGTCCAAGTGGAACCGGCATCTTTGCAGGAACTTGTCATCGCGACTTCGACGCAGCGCAAGGAGATCACCGTATGAGTATCGCAACGACAGAGCCACGGACGGTCCCGAAGACGCCCGCTCGGTCCAGGATCGGTGCCGTCCTACAACTGCACACGGTCGCGTGGCCGTTGCTGATCGCCTGGCCGGTGGGCATCCTGTTGATCTCGTTCCTGATCAGCTTCACTATCTACGCGATCGTCGGGAACGAGGAGGGTGAAGGATTCACCGGCAGTGTGTTCTCGGTCTACGGTTTCGTGCTGGCGTTCTACCTCCAGTCGATGACGCAGACGTTCCCATTCGCGCTCGGACTGAGCGTGACTCGCCGCGAGTTCTTCACTGCCACCACGGTTATGGCGCTGGCACAGTCCGCAGTCTTCGCAATCACGCTGCAACTGCTGTCCGTGCTGGAGTCCGCCACCAACGGCTGGGGTGTGCACATGCGCATGTTCGGCATCGCACGCTATTTCACCGACAACACCGCCGTACAGTTGCTCGCACTGTTCGCGACGCTGCTGCTGACCAGTTCGATCGCAATGCTGGCAGGCGCTATCTACCAGCGGTGGAGGATCACCGGTCTACTCGCCTCCCTCACCGGGCTTTTCGGCTTGCTCGGCTTGTCAGCGATCGCGATCACCTGGGCTGGGTGGTGGCCGGCGATCGGTTCGTGGTTTGTCGATACTCCCCGAGTGGTACCGATGGCGCTACTCCCTCTGGCCCTTGCCATCGCGTGCATCGCCGGAGCCTGGGCGACGTTGCGTCGAGCAACGCCGTGACCGCGCAATCATGTGCGACGCCACATGTCGCGTCGTCTCGAAGTGCTCGTCGGATCAAAACCGTCTAGACAACTCGTCCCCCTCCCTGAGTCAGGAAGGGGGACGAACGTCGCAACAGGGTGCTACCTCGTCCCCGATTTGGTCCGCTCTACTGCCGAGCCACCCGCTCGACAAAACTCGAAGCCCGCAGCACCAGTTCATCTTTCCGGTTCTGGCGCGCAGCGGCGGCATCGTAGCCGGCATACGGGAGCGGGGGGTCGTTACGAACATTGGACGAGCACTGGAAGTCTCGGCAGATCAGTGTTCCGACCGTGCTGCCACGTCGACCGGCGGGCCCGGCCAACTTGGCGCCGTAGAAGACGACCTCGTTGGGGAGTCGCGTGTCGCGGCACCAGGAGCACTGGGCGCGCGATCGCGGAGTGGCCTCGGCTTGAACGAGCAAGACTCCGATGGTCTCCCCGTCGAGTGTCGGGACGATCGTGTAGGCGCGTCGGCCCATTTTCGGATCTCGCCAGCCCAGGTAGTCGAGAGCGTCGAAGTCGATGGTGCCGAAGCCGTCCGGCAGGGTGAGATCGGACTTCTCCTTACGACTCGCGTTGACGAGGCTGGAACGAATAGATGTATCGGTCAAAATGATCATGGGTGTATACCAATCGTGGCTCGGTGAAGGTGGGTACAGCTCATGGCCCGATCAGCACCAAGTGCTGTCGGGTCCGAAATGCGCTATCTGTCGCCGGCGAAGACGACGCCGACAACCCCCTCACGCCCATGGGGCGTCACCGTGTACGTATCCACACCGCGATGGTAGCTACAGGCCTGCGTTACAGGCCACTCGATTTATCAGTCACGCCATACCGCCGTGAACTCGTACCAAGGTCCGCCGAGGTGAGTTGCGGAGAAATCATCGAACCCCGATGGTGGGCCGCTGGGCGAGTACACCCACCCACTCGAGGTGATGAACATGCTGTCGTTGTCGATGAAGTAGACCTCATCCGGCCGCACGACATGGGCACTACTGATATCGAACTGGCCGATCTCGAGCTCTTCCACGGTCGATTCAGGCTGCTCCAAAAGACCAGTCGCGATGGTCTCGAACTCTCCGCTCTTGTCGAGGAAAGTTGCCGGCGGCATCAACAACACCAGAGCGACTGCAGCGATGACGGCGATCGGGGAGGACAGAATCCACCACGACCACCGCCGGTCCTGGCCAAGGACATAGAGGGTGCGGATCGCCCACACCAGACCGACCACGATCAAGATGAGCAGAGCCGCGGCGCTGACGAGGAAGGGATCCAACCATCTGTACTCCCCGAACGGCGAAGGCCACCAACCGTAATGCCGGCAGACCAACGCAATGAGCGGAACAACGGTGAATACCAAAAGAATCGGCCCCGGCGGCTTGGACGACTCCGGAGGGTCAGCTACCAACCATTCACCCAGCGACTTCGGCCTTCTCATCACCCCACCGTATCTGCAGGTCATGGCAAACTCAGCTACACGGCGAATACCTTTGCAGTACAAGCACTCTCGTTCCACTCACAACAACCAACGCAGCGATCGGCACTCTCGCCGCAACCGACACAGATGGACAAACCTCACAATTCGCAGATTCAACGTGCCGATCATGCGACAATCGGACGGTGAACGAGACCGCGAGTGGAGTTTCGCACCCGCACCGACCGCGACTGCTGAGCGTCGGCGTCCTACTCTCCGCCGCCCTCCTGTGGTCCACTCCCCTCGCCGCTGCCGCGCCCACCGAACCTGGGCCGGCCAGTTGCATATCATTCGGAACCGCCCAACTGCCACCAGGTGCGCCTTCCGGTGGAGGTCGAGTCGGGTTGGCAAACCTACCGACATTCACCGGTTCAACCGCCCCCAGCTCGGTCCAGATCCGCACGCCAACTACGCAATTCAATCGTTTCTGGGACTTTGCGCTAGTCGACCACGACTTACTCGCTCGGCCGCGAGAGACCGGCGCATCAACGGCTCAACCGTGGCGTTTCGTGCCGATGCCCGAGTGCCTGCGTGGACGACTGGTCGGGATATCACTGGACGACGACGAACTCGTCGCGGTCGACGACAACGGCTGGATCTACACGATGGACAACGCATCCCAGGATCCGCTGGTGTGGAATTGGACCTCGGCATGGGGCGCACCGCTGTGGAGCGGTCCCGGCCGACAACTCCCCGGAGACCACCCGAACGGGTGGGCACTGAGCGTCTCGTCGCCTTGGGACAACCAAACTTTCACCGACGTCGCAGGACGGATTCACTTCGTCGGACTCGCCAAGATGACGATGATCCCCACGTTGACCGGGGACGGCAGCCGAATAACCTACGCGGACCCGTGGCTGCCCAACGACGACAGCTACGAGATCGGCGGTCCGCTCGGCGGACGGTTCCAGGCCGAGTCCTTGTCGGCGGCCGGCTCGACCACTTTCGTGATGAACAAGTACGGTGACATGTACACCCGCACATTTGATTTCGATTCTTCGGGATCGGACTCGATCTTCTTCCGCTACAGCTGGGAAGATCAGTCGGACAAGCCGTCGGCACCCAACCTCGTGGCCGAAACACTCGACCGCAACACCGCCGCGATCCAACTTCCGGCCCCCGACTGGGTGCACCAGCCCAAAATTCCCGGTGAAGTCACATCCGCGATCAGTGTGCACTCACTCGGTCCCGGCCCGAACCGGCGGGAGTTGCGTGTCGAGGGTCTCCGCGGCGTCGAATCCGGCTTCTGGCACAAGGATCTCGTCGGCAGCGACTGGGAGTTCACGCCGACCGGCGCGTCTCTCCTCGGCGCACTGGTCGAAAACGCGCCGACAGACCGGTCGACGGATACCCTGTCCCCCGCTGCCCCCTGGCACTTGTCCACGACCTTGCCCGCCCGCGACGGTGCCATCGACGGTCAGACTCTGATCGACATCGGGTTTCCGTACTCTGTGGTGGATCCGCGCATGCTCGACGCGATCGGCCAGCACGCACAACCGTCCGGATACCGACTGGACGTGGACCATTTCGACCCGGTCGCCACCACGCGGACCGCGACCGTGACTGCACCGGATGGCACGGTTCTTCCGGTCGTCCTGCACACCGCCGACGGACTACGGATGACTCCCCGCGCATCCGGCCTCGATGCCGATCCGCGCCACCTCGTCGGGGCAATCGAGATCCCGTCGGACGCGTACGCGGATCGGGCATCGAACCCCGCTCTGGACGCGTTCGTGCAGGACTGGATGCACGGAAACCCCATTGCCGCGATCACGCTCAGCGCCACCGACCACGACTTGGTGATCCGCTAGCCGAAAACAGCGCCGTCCACCATGTCGCCTCGATTAGGCTCAGCAGATGGTCGACACCACACCCGACGTGCCGATATCACCCGTCGACGCTGCGAGCTTCCAGCTCGGTGTGCACGTCCAGCCCTACCTGGTCACTATTGCCGGACTGCTCGCTCCTGGTGGCTTCGTCGATCGAGACGGTCGACCTGATCTAGTGCGACTTCACCGCACTCTCGCCGCTCACATCGCGCAGGAGCCGTTACTGCGGCAGCGACCGATCATGCGGAACGGGTCATGGTGGTGGACGTAAAACGACATCGACTTCGACCTCCATCTCTCGCTTGACGAACGCGGGCCTACAGAACCCGACTTCGAATCCGTCTGTGGTCGACTCGTGATGCAACCCCTCGACACCACCCGACCGTTGTGGCACATCGCCTTCGTTCCTGCAGCTCGACCGGGTCTGTGCGGCATTGTGATCCGAGTGCATCACGCGGTTCTCGACGGCGCCAGAGCCAGCGACCTTTTCGAGCGCTTGTTCGCCTCACCTGATTCGAAAAGTACCGACCCGGGCGCTCCCGTGCCGAACATCCCTCCGAAGGCCGCCGGTTCCCTCGACCTCCTCCGATTTCGAATCGGTACTTTCCTGCACCGGCCAATCCGATCACGGGTGTTGCTGGGCGCCATTGGTCCCACGAGATCGATCTCGTCCGTCAACGTCCGCACCTCTCTGATCGAGCATGCCGCGCAGCAAGCGGGAGGCACTTTGAACGATGCCTACCTCGTTGCGGTGGGCGGCGGACTGCGATTCATCCTCCAAGAATGCGGCGAGCCCATCCCCAAGTCGATTGCGGTATCGGTACCCGTCGCAGTCACAGCGATCGGTAGCGCACGCAATGCCGTCGGGTTCATGATCATCGACCTTCCACTTCGTGAAACCGACCCACAACGCACAGTCGCGATCGTCGCGAAGCAAACCGCTGCGGCCAAACCTTCCGCACGCGCTGCGGGAACAACCTTTCGGTCACCGCGTATCGCCGGCGTTTTCGACAAGCTCGCAAAGCGGCAGCACATGATCGGTGCAGTCGCGTCCAACGTCCATGGACCGCGCGGCCCGCTCACGCTCGACGGGGCAGCGCTAGTCGAACTCTGGCCTCTGGGCCCGTTGGCGGGCAATGTCCGCGTCGGCTTCACCGCAGCGTCCTACAACGACACATTCTGGATCGGAATCCAGGCCGATGCCGAGCATCTCCCACCTGCAAGCAAGATCGCCCGAGCCGTCGAACGGACTCTCGACGAAATAACCGGCACTGCACACTGACTGGATCTACTGCCACTATCCGATGCACCTCGCCGCTTGGGCAACGGATACTGTCGAGACGTCTCGACAACATCTCCACTGATTCGAGCCTGCAAGCCGGTGTCGTCACGACACGATCGTCACGAGGAAGGCGAAAGATGTTCACACCTGCAGAATTCGGCAAGGTCTCGGTACTGGTTCCTGAGAACGGTGGTGCCGTCCCCTACGGGAACACCGTGGTAGTGCACGGATCTGAAAGCACGCTCGTCATCGACCCTTCGCTCTCCCTCGACCGCGACCCCGTCGGCGCAGACCTCGTATTCGTCAGCCACGGGCACGAGGACCACATCGCCGGACTACGCCATTTCGACACCCCGGCCTATGCGCACCATCTCGACGCACCCGCAGTCGCATCCCTCGACACGATGCTCACCAATTACGGCCTTCCTCCGAACGAACGAGACGAGGTCCAGCAGTCGATTGCTACGCAATACGGCATACCCCCGACCCACGAGAACGTGTCGGGGATCGCGGGCGGCCACGTCTTCGACCTCGGCGACCGCACTGCGACAGTCATTCATTTGCCAGGGCACACCCGCGGACACTGCGGGGTCCTCGTTGAACCCGACGGCTTCTTCTACGTCGCCGACATCGACCTCACCTCCTTCGGCCCGATGTACGGCGACCTGGGTAGCAGCGTCAACGACTTCCTCGACTCCATCGACCACGTCGCAACGATCGACGCACGCTGGTACGGAACATTCCATCAGAAGGGCGTGGTCGAGGGCAGCGACGAGTTCCGTCGCCGGTTGTCCGCATACCGCGACAAATTACTGAGCCGCGAAGACCGTCTCATCCAATTCCTCGGCGAACCAAAACTCTTGGAAGACATAGTCGCTCATCGACTCGTCTACCGCCCCCACGTATCGGCACCGTACGTCGACGCCGTCGAACGACGGACAGCTCAGCTACACCTCGAACGACTCATCGCATCCGGTGCCGTCACAGTCGACGAAGACAAGGTGTTTCGCCGGACCCTCTGACATCCCTGGCGAACTGATCGCGCCATTTCGGATACTTCCGAAAATCGGACCGAAGTTCACCGAAAAAATCTGGCACTCAAGGTTGCAGAGTGCCAGTTTGGCTGGTTATCATGTTCTCGCACAGTAAGTTCGGTCGCCGTCGAGGTGACGGTGACCTTTCTTAGACGATACGGGAGGTGTGTTGCTGTGCTTCGTTTCGATCCTTTCACCGACATCGACGCGATCACCAAGTCCCTGCTTGCCACCGGAACCGGCAGCAGCCGAAGTCCACGCTTCATGCCGATGGACCTCTACCAGATCGATGACCACTACGTCCTTCACGCCGATCTTCCCGGCGTCGACCCAGGATCAGTGGACGTACAGGTAGACGGCTCGACCCTCACCCTGACCGCGCACCGCAGCGCCATTTCCGAAGAGGGAGTGACGTGGCTGGCCGGTGAGCGTTTCACAGGAACATACAGAAGGCAGCTGTCCATCAGTGAGGACATCGATTCCGAACGGATCGTCGCCTCATACGACAACGGCGTGTTGACCGTGACCTTGCCGATCGCAGAGAAGGCGAAACCGCGGCGGATCGAAATCTCGTCGGGACCGCCGTCCCGCACCGCAAACTCCGAGGTGAAAACCCAAGGACAGATCGAAGCCTGACCTGAACGGCTTGGCACGAAATCGACTGTACGAGAGCCTTTCATCCAGGAGGTCCACTATGCCCGCGCCAATCATGGCCCCCGCCGCAGCTCTGGCTGAACCGGTCGTCTGGAACGAAGACCCGCAGCGGCAAGGCTGGTGGAAGCGCATCCTCGCGGCCACCCCGCCCGAGAACCCCACCAACGAAGAATTTCAACCCTGACAAAACCAGACCGTGTTCGCCGAATACGGTCACCCACAAATGAATTGATGCCTTCCGTCCGTCCACCGAGGCGGACGGAAGACATTTACAGGCGCTCTACACACGTTCAGCTCGATGAAGCATTCCGGCCGAACCGAAGAGCCATCACCTGCAGCAGGTCAGGAACCGCCCGAAATGGGCGAAGCAGGACGAAACACTCACACAACAAGGACGAAGCTCGCCGCCACCTGCCAACCGTGACTCGTACGGTTGAAATGTAGACGTCAGTGACTGCGCTGACGCTTACCGACCTCGTCGGTCCCCTGAATTGTGTGGCCGTCGAGGTCGTCTCATGTCTATACCCAAACTGAAAGTGGTCAGCCCTCAACCCTCGTCGGAGGAGATGCCGTCGCCAGACCCTCCAGAAGGATTGCCAGACCGCGCTCGAGTTCGTCCTGCCCGTCGTAGTGAGCCATGATCGTAGCCATCGACCGCAGTCTCGGAAACTCGGCAAGCGCAAGCCGATGCAGACCGAGCCGCAAGAGATCGTCCGTCTCCTCGGGATTTTCGACTATTTCCTGAAGCTCGTTGAGAATGTGCCCGTTGAGGAAGCCGAACACTGCTCGGTAGATGTGTAATGCGTCTTCAGGAGTGAAACCGGCCCGTATCAGCAGTTCGAGAATCGCTTCGACGTAGCGCAACGTCCCGGGAGGACGCAATCCGAGCGGGGTGGACAGCGGCCGAGTGACCAGCAAAGGAACCACGTTGGGGTGCGCGAGCGCGAGGCGGCGATACCCGTACGCAACTGCGTGCAGCTGCCCCCTCCAGTCGCGATCGGACGGGTCGACGACCAGTTGTTCGAGCACGGTCTCGACGACCCCGTCCAGCAGGGCCGCCTTGTTGGCCGCGTACCTGTAGAGAGTCATCGGATTTCTGTCGAGCGCTTTGCCCAGTCGGCGCATGGAGAGGCCGTCGGCACCTTCCTCGTCGATGATCGCCAACGCCGTCGAGAGTACGAGCGCCCTGGTGAGGGGCTCCTCGCGGTCCGCGGCGGGAATCAAACCCTTAGTGCGATCTGGCGAGTGTCCGGTCATTCACAAAACATACATCGTATGCCTACGCGTTGACAGAACAGTACGGCTGGTTTACTGTTCGGATACGCCCTATGCATACAACGTATACACACATCGTATACCCGGAATGTCCGGATTTACGTGGGCGCTCATCGATACGTCCCGGCGCCGGAGTCGGCGCGGACGTACGGACTCACTTTCGTCGCATGAGTCCCTTCTTCAAAGGATCGAAGATGAACAGAACATGACAGCACCCACCGCAACACGACGCTCGCGGTTCTTTCAATTCTCGGGTATTGCAACGATTTCCGTTTTCTCCGTCGGCATTCTCGTCTTGCCGGCCGGCACTGCCGGCGCGGAAGCGACTGCTGTCGGACTCGGCACCGCTGAGCCCTTTGCAGTCCTTGCCGGAGCAGGAATCACCAACACCGGACCGACAACCCTCGGCGGCGATATCGGCACGTATCCGACTCCAACCATCACCGGTGTATCGGACCTGACGATTACCGGCACCAATCATGGTGGCGACGCGGTATCGCAGGGAGCGAA
The DNA here is from genome assembly GCF_058793255.1 of Rhodococcus sp. MPR-R1B. NCBI lineage: Bacteria > Bacillati > Actinomycetota > Actinomycetes > Mycobacteriales > Nocardiaceae > Rhodococcus > Rhodococcus sp. MPR-R1B. Next base: position 53,471 of record NZ_JBXAFO010000023.1, on the reverse strand, counting down.
ACCCGACGTGTTGACTGCCTACAACACTCTTGCCGGTCAGGGACCCACACAACCGACGGGAGACGACTTGACCGGTCGGACACTGGTTTCGGGTGTCTACAACTCCGGTTCGTCGATCGCACTGTCGGGAACCGTCACCCTCGACGCGCAAGGTGACCCCGATGCAGTCTTCGTCTTCCAAGCGGGATCAACGCTGATCACATCGTCGTCCAGCACCGTTGCACTGATCAACGGAACGCAGGCGTGCAATGTTTTCTGGCAGGTTGGAAGTTCCGCCACCCTCGGCACCAACTCCGTCTTCCGAGGAAACCTCTTGGCGCTGACAGACATTACTGCCACAACCGAGGCAACCGTCGAGGGTCGACTGTTGGCGATCAATGGCGCGGTCACTCTGGATACGAACACCGTTACGATCCCGACCTGTGCGCCTCCTGTCACGACCACGACTCCGACCACTACGACGACTACAGTCCCGCCTGACACCGCGACGACTACCACCACGACTGTGGTCCCGCCGGTGGTGACTACAACCACGACGGTCGTCCCGCCGGAGGTGACTACAACCACGACGGTCGTCCCGCCGGAGGTGACTACAACCACGACTGGTACACCGGTGGAAGCGACGACCACCACACCAGGGCCGAACGGCACGACTACAACCACTGTGGACGTACCGCCGATCATCACGACCAGCCGAAACATTCCGTCCATACCCGAGATTCCCGGTCTCCCACCACTGCCGGGAATACCTCCCACCGTTCCCGGGACGGTAACCGTCCCGTCTCGGGTGCCGACGACGTCAGCTTCTCGAACGGGTACCCCGACCACTCAACCGGTAGGCCCGGAATCCCCGAATGTTCGAGCCCCTCAGGTGCAGCAGGTACCACGAGGGTCGGTCGACACCGGTGACGGAAGCACACAATCCCAACGCGACGGACAGTCCAGTGGAGGGTGGATCGCCCTGCTCGTCGGCTTCTTCAGCGTCGTGGCTATGTCGGCCCTCGTCATCCGTCGGACAAGTCGATAGATGAAAGACGAAAACTCCGTGATGGCTCCGCGAACTCGCCGAGCCATCACGGCTCTCGCCCTTACTGTTTCAGTACTCGTAACGGTGGTCGGATGCGCCGGTGGACAATCCGACAGCGGAAATTCACAACCACACTCGTCGCCTCGACAAGACACCACATCCGCGCCACGCGCCACTGACTCTGCACTGCCCGAAAGGGCGCCGGTAACTGCTGAACACCGCCCCGCGCGCCTCGAAATCCCGTCCATCGGCGTCGACACCGACATCATCGATCTCGGACTCGATACCGATGGAGCACTCGAGGTCCCACCGGATGGGAAGGACGCAGGGTGGTACACCGGCGCTCCCGCACCCGGTGAGGTCGGACCGGCAATCATCGCCGGCCACGTCGACTGGCAAGGCACCGACGGGGTCTTCTTCGATCTGCGGAATCTCGAAACAGGAGCCGACATCATCGTCACCCGCGAAGACGGAAGTCGCGCAGTGTTCACCGCTACCAGTGTCGAACACTTCCCCAAAGAGGACTTTCCCACCGACGTCGTATACGGCGACATCGACCACCCCGGACTCCGGATCATCACGTGCGGTGGATCCTTCGACGAAACCGCACGCAGTTACAACGACAACATCATCGCATTCGCCGACCTGGCCTAACCGCCTGAGACGCCGCAGCACACCACTTCGAAAGTCCGCACGAACCGTTGGAGAGCAATGACCGTATTCCACTTTCCCGTGCTCGAGAAGTTTCGATGACAGACACCGACGACATTCGAGCGAGCGCCGAAGCAGGTGTCGACGCTCCTGCATGGCGGGATCGGAAGCGTTACTGGTGGCCGTTGGGATTGCTGATCCCGCTGAGTCCCTTCCTGTCCTGGCTGCTGGTCGAATATTTGCACCTCGGCCTGTTCTGGGCGACCGGTGCCTGGATCCTGATTCTCGTCATCCCGATCGTCGACGTCGCAGTCGGCGCAGATGGCCGCAGCCCACCCGACAACGTGATCGCGGCATTGCAGGACGACCGCTACTACCGCTGGTGTACCTACCTGTTCGTGCCACTTCAATACGCTGGCCTCGTCTTCGCCGCATGGTGTTGGGCGCACGCCCCGATGGCAACCGGAGAGAAGATCGCACTGGCGATGACCGTCGGCGTCGTTGCGGGCGTCGGTATCAATGCCGCACACGAACTAGGCCACAAGAGCAGCCGCCTCGAGCGGCGGTTGGCGAAAATTGTGCTCGCTCAATCGTTCTACGGGCACTTCTACATCGAGCACAATCACGGTCACCACGTCAACGTTGCGACGCCGCGCGATCCCGCCAGTGCTCGTTTCGGGGAATCGTTCTGGATATTCCTGCCCCGCAGCGTATTCGGAGGTCTGAAATCGGGCTGGCGGATCGAATCAGCACGCCTGCGCCGGCAGGGTTCACCCGCACTGTCGCCTCGAAACAACATCTTGCAGGCATGGTCGCTGAGCGCCGCACTGTTCGGGACGTTGATCACCTTATTCGGGTGGCAGATACTGCCCTGGCTGCTCCTGCAAGCCTTGGCCGGGATCACGTTCCTCGAGGCCGCAAACTACCTCGAACACTACGGATTGCTCCGTGCGCGAAGACAAGACGGCAGCTTTGTCAAAGCCCGGCCCGAAGACAGTTGGAACAGTGATCATCTCTTGTCCAATTTGTTCCTGTACCAATTACAACGACACAGTGACCATCACGCGAATCCGCGTCTGCGCTACCAATCTCTGCGCAGCGCTCCAACCGCTCCGCAACTCCCTGCCGGATACGCGGTGATGATCGTCTGCGCTGCCGTACCACCACTGTGGCGGCGGATGATGGATCACCGTGTCCTCGGCTACTACAACGGCAACGTCGAGCTCATTCACACCAAGGCGACGATATGAATGACAATGCCCGAGACGACGACCACAGCGACGGGCACTACACGGCCACCGGGCCGACCAAACACGCCAGAGCTGCGTACCAGCCGACGCGCACCCGGCTCAGACGAGCCGCACCGAGCCTGGACGTCGTCGCTGCCGCGGAGTACCTGTTGACCCAGCCCGACGCATACCTCTATCGCCGCCGATACCTCGACCTGATCACTCAAACCCCCGGGCCCGACGGAACATCGATCACCGACTACGCCGCAGCTGAACGCTACCTACTTGTCACCGCTACCGCGCACCGCAGAACTCATAGTGAGGTTCGTCCATTGCCGGCACCCGGCGATTTTCTGTGAAGTGGTCACCGCAGTGTTTGATGCCAGAGAGTGACAACGGCCTGACGAATTCGGGAGCGCAGCATTTGTCATTTGCCATCACAGCTTTGATTCGCGCTCGCCAATGTCATCGAGGATCAAGAACTCGATCTTCGCTCGCTCCCCGTCCGCATCGAAGTCGTTGTCGCGGTCTGAGACACGCGTGATCAGTTCCGTCAGTGCCGCATGGATCGTCGTGTACAGAAATGCACGCGGGTCGGGCACCCCCATCACGTCGTCAGTGTTCATCTGTACCTGCGCCGTAGCGGTACGCCTGCCCAGAAATACACGCGGAAGCCGGATCCCGGTCGGATCGGTCACCACGGAGATGTCGCCACCAACGACAACAAACAGATCGAAGTCGTACTGCATCGCGATGCCCCTCAGCCGGTGTCTGAGCCGAGTCAACTCCTCGATGAAGTCAAGCGGCACCGACGGTCCACCGAATACTGTCCTGAACGTGACCCCGCGAGTCATCGATCTGCCCCCTTTACGAATCATCCATTTCAGGATCGAGGGCCATACCCTCTGTGTCCCCCACGCCAAGTGCTCGGGCATATCGACCGGCATACCGCTCCAGTGCGACTGCTGAATCGGCCTCACCTTCCCATTGATCCGGAATCGCGGTGCCGTCACACGTTGTTCGCGACACTTGCGCCTCGGAGAACTCGACAGCGGTCCGGGTGAAGGAACACCGCACAAAACTCGTGGCCGCCGAGAATCGTGCGCCGCCGAAAGTGCACTCCACGAATGAGGTATCGGCGAACTGCGCACCAGTCAGGTCTGTGTCGTCGAATGCGCATCGTTCGAACACAGTATTGGGCACGGAGCGGAGCCCGCGTGCTTTGGCTCCAGTGAAATCGCAATCGACGACCCTCGGTCCGAGCGCCAGACGAGAGAGCGTCGCACCCCGGAAACTGCACCGTTCGAATCGGCGATTGAAACGGGGCTGTCCGGTCAGTGCCACGAAATCGAAACGGCAGTCGAATAATTCAGATTCGAAGACGGAGATCGAACCCCGAGCGAAACTCAGATCAATCCGTTCCAACGTGAGATACCGGATGTCCAATCCAGCGCTACCCGCTGTCAGGCCACGCACATCGATCAGCCCGTCATCGGTCTCCGCCCATGGGGAGACGAGAGTGTGGGGCGGCTTGACGATCCGCGACTGATCGAGCAGCTGCGCCCGTAAATTATCGACGCCCTCATCTGACCAACGTCGACGTAGGGAGGTGATCGCGGACCGGTTCACGGGCTCAATAGTATCGGCAAGATGCCCAGCGATTGGCCGTGGCTGCCCAAGAAGCGAACCACCACACATCAGTACTTCGGTAGGAATCACTTCTCGGAGCGCGCAAAACAGCCGGACCGTGAAATGCACGGCCCGGCTGCAGCGCTCACGCGCACGAAGTGGAACTCGGAGTCAACTGGGGTACTGAAACCGGTCGTGTACGAGCCGTTGACTCATCCCCGGATCAGTATCGAATTATCAACTCTCACAAGTTGATCACGTCGCCCACAAGGATCTGATCGGGATTGACGATCTGCGGATTCATGTCCCACACCTGCTGCCAGGTGAGACCTCGTTCTGTCGCGAGGTCGAACAATGTATCACCGGCTGCAACGACTACCTCTGAGCCGGGCGCTGGAGTCTCCGACTCCGGAATGCTTTCTACCGGTGCAGATTCGGATGTCTCAGAGTAGACAACGGGAGCAGGCGCCGGTTCCGGTGCAAATTCGGGTGCTACGTCCTGTGCCGGCGCGGGCGCGGGAACAATACTCGACCCGGTATCGCACGCCCCGATCGAACTCAGGAAGGACATGGGATCGACGGCGCCTCCACTGTGAATGCGGAGATGCAGATGTGGGCCGGTGGAGCTACCGGTGTTACCCGTTGCCCCGATCTCGTCGCCTACCTCGACGTGTTGCCCCACACCGACCCATGTTTCGGAGAGGTGGCCCATCTGAATCTGCTCGCCACTGTCCGCTTCCAACTGGATGTACGTTCCATATCCACCCGGATCATTGGGTCCGGCAACAGAAATCGTGCCCGATGTGGGCGCGTGGAGCGCGGTGCCGACGTTGACAGCGAAGTCGACTCCGTCATGTCCCGCGTGGTAACCCTGCGAAAGTGATCCGCTTACCGGCCACTCCCAATTGCAACTCGCCGACCAGCCCTGCGCACCGGCGGTACCTGCATTGGCTACTGCTCCGGCCCCCACAAGGGCGCCCAGTCCCGCAGTTACGGCGATGAATCGTTTTGTGCTGGAAGGCTTGTGTTTTCTGTGCTTACTCATGTTTTCCTTGACTGATGTGCTCGGAGCAGGTGCAGGCTCTACCCGCAGACAGCACTCAATACGTGCTGAGCTACTCGGTGTATCGCACCAAGACTCCGTTGGAGTGAGATGTTCGGATCGCGCCATGGAGAGAGGTACGGTGACCGCTCTCGAACGCGAGCGCGCGCATAGACCCGCAGGTCTGCATCTCCTGGTGACAGCACAGGAGATACGGGTTCTACATCGAGGCAGTGCCTGAATCGATCGTTGATCGAGGACTACGAATGCCGGAACAAACCGAAGGCTTCTCATTCGAAGATCGACAGGGTGGGTGTCTACCCGGATGGTCGGAAAGGGGGTGGAACATGGAGATCCTTGCGTTGCGGATGAGGAATCACCTCATACGCTGTCGCTTCACGACGCTCCACACCACGGTTGAATTACCTGGGTACATACCTGTTTTTGCGCATTCGACCCGACCGGTCGATATCAGGCGCGCCTTCGGTTGATGGCATCTGTTCGAACAATCGCCAGTGCCCCATGTCACTTCTGGAGACGATACCGCGTCTTGGTCACCTGGCGCGTCAGCGTTACCGAGATGGGACATACAGGCGGCATTGCTCCTACAAGCCGAACGGGAGACCAGTGCACGTTCCCGGCATCGGAAACGCGTGCTGATCTCCCGTTCGGCGATCTGTTGCCTAGTGGATCTACTGCTGAGTCGAAGCTACTTTCTCGGCTGCGTGGTGAGCGGCAATGTATCCGTAAACCAGCCCCTGGCCGATCGTTGCACCGGCGCCCGGGTAGGTGTGACCGAATGCGTTGGCCGCAGTATTGCCGATCGCATACAGGCCGTCGATCACGCTGCCGTCCTCACGAAGCACGCGTGCATGCTCGTCTGCCTGCACACCGCCGCAGGTGCCGAGGTCGCTGAGCGTCATCTTCACCGCGTAGAGGGCACTCGTGTCGAGCTTCCTCAGGTTCGGGTTCGGGGACACTGTCGGGTCGCCGTAGTACCGATCGTATGCACTTCCGCCGCGACCAAATTCCGCATCGCTACCGGCAGCAGCGGCCTCGTTGAACTTCTCGAAGGACTCGGCAAAAGCCTCCTCGGGAAGACCGACCTTGCGGGCAAGTTCGACCGGACTGCTCGCCTTGTGCGCGATGCCGGAGTCGAAGAATGCCTGCGGAAGCGGCTGACGAGGGAAGATACCGCCTGCGAACACGTAGCTGTTGCGGTACTCCTGGTCGAAAACAAACCACATCGACTCGGCCGGATCTCCGGCCTTTTCCCGTTCGAGCACGCGCTGGCCGAACGACATGTAGTCCGTCGCCTCGTTCACGAATCGACGACCGGTCTGGTCGACGATGAACGAGCCTGGCAGCGCACGCTCTGCGAGCATCACCATCGGCGGGCGGCCCTTGATGCTTGCCACCGCGGGGAACCACCACGACTGATCCATCGATCCGATACCTGCGCCGAGCTCTTGTGCTGCCTCGATCGCTTCGCCGGTGTTGCCCTCTGCGCCCAGGCTCTCGTGCTCACCGAGGCTCTCCGACTGGTACTTGTGGCGCCACTCCATGTTGTGGTCGAACCCGCCGGCTGCCAGAACGACACCACGCCGAGCGGTCACCGTCACTTCACGTCCGTCTTGCACCACAACTGCACCCGTTACGCGGCCATCTTCGGTGATGAGCCGAACCAACGACGTTTCCGTCCACACCGGGATACCGGCCTGGACCACACCTGCGAACAGGCCGGCGGCGAGCGCCTGACCGCCTGCGATGTATTCACGCTTGAGTACGTACTTGCCGTAAACGCCCTGCGCCAGGCGGCGGATGATGCGAGGGAAAGCCTTGCTCGGCTTCTTCACCATCAGGTTCATCCACTTGTAGTCCGCACCTGTCACCGGCATCGGCAGTCCGGCTTCCATCAAACCGGGCCGCAGGCGACCGCGTTCCGCGCCGAGTACCGACGCGTCGAACGGCAGGCACTCGCAGGTACGTCCGGCGGCGCTACCTCCCGGCAGTTCGGGGTGGTAATCGGAGTATTCCTTGGCCCAGAAGAACTTCATGGGCGTCGTGCGGTAAAGCATGTCGACGGTGGCCGCACCGTTGTCGACGAATGCCTCCCCACGTTGGGCAGGGGCAGTATCACCGACCACCGACCGCACGTATGTCTTCGCGCGCTCAACGGTGTCGCCCGCACCGGCTTTCGCCAAGATCGGGTTGGCAGGCATCCAGAACGCTCCACCGGACCGCGCCGTCGAACCGCCAACGTACTGCGTCTTCTCCACGATCAGCGTGGACAAGCCGAGCTCGTTCGCGGTGAGGGCGGCAGCCATGCCGGTACCGGACCCGATCACCAGTAGATCGACAACGATGTCCTTGGCTTGTGTCGCGGGGGGTGCCTGATTCTTCGCCATTGAACAAATCCCTTCACGTGGTTATCGACGTAGAACGCTAAGGCAGTCGCGGCGCAGAAGGTTCCGGATGCCCAGTCAGCGGGACATTGCGAGTGGATTGGCGAAGAACGGCTCCTGCCACGGGTCGGGCGTTGTGCCCGCCCCAGCAGAATCGCGGCTTGCCTTCTTCGATGTCTACGCTGCTCACGTGAGGACAAATCCCAGCTTCGGCATCGTCGACGAAACGCTCGGCACCCTTGCACGCGGCATGCTTCCCCGCCTACGCCACGCCTTCGAGCATCACCAGGCTCTTCACCGTCTGGCCGTCGAAGCGATTGTCAACGTCTGACAGACTCGTGCGGTTTGCATTTCATGGACGGGTACTGGCCGGCAGTTCGCTTCAACGGCGACGATGGCGTCGTCGAGGTGACTGTCGAATCCTGACCGCGATCCTCGTCTCGGGCTGTCGGCTGATGTTCCTCGGCACTGATGAAGAATAATCATCTACATGAAATGGAACACCCCTACAGAGACCGGCTGGTTCGTCAACCTCGCCGAAGGTGGTTCGGCCGTATCGATATTCGATCCGTCGGGGAACGTTCAAGGCGAACTGATTCCCGCATCCGACGACGGATCGGAGAGCGTTGCCGGCGGGCGGAAGAAATCGTCAACAGCCGAGCAGGATCGATCCAGGCTCACATTCCGCAAAGGCCGACCTGCATCACTTCGATTGTCCGACGGAACGATCGGGACCCTGATCGACCAGAAGCCCAAGGCCATGCGCCGCAAGAACAAGCTGTGCGAAGTCGATATCGCGGGCAGAACATACCTCTTCGTTCATTCATCGGGCCGAAAGGCAACAGCCCGGCGTGACGGAATCGCATTGGCACACATGGAACGTGGCCGATGGTCGGGTAGAAGTACCGTCGCCAGAAGAACCCTCACGGCAACGGACGCCCTTGACGAATGTGTCCTGACACTGTTTCAGAAGGTAGTCACACCTGGACGTACCGGCGCCTTCGATCAGGTACTGACCGACCTCAGCAACATATGACGTACGCCATATTCGGTGGATCTCAACCGCACTCGAGATACTGACTTTCAACTCTCAGGTCCACGGACATGCCTTGGACACAATGAGTTTCACATCTCGGAGCGGAACGCTGAAACCAGATCATGGTCAATGTCGACGCTTTGAACACGCTCGCCCAGCGATTGTCGCCAGGTGCGATGATCACAGATCCAGATCTACTCCAGTCCTATCGGCAGGACTGGAGTTTCGATCCCGCAGCCGGAACACCGGTTGCCGTAGTACGTGCTTCGACGACGGCAGAGGCGGTTCGACGGACGGCATCTGAGGCCGCCACATGTAGCGAATAGCGACGAGTACCTGAATTCTCCAGTGCAACCGGATATGGTGAGGCTGTCGTCTTCAATGCGGCGATGCAAGAAGGGAAGCTGCGACCAAGACGTTACGTCGGGGAAGACAAGTAAATCACCTGGACATGGCTGGAGGCCTCCGTGATGAATCTCGTTCGCCGACTGAGCGTCTGCACATCCGTCGTGATCGCTTCTACTCTGACGTCGGTGGCGCTCGCATCCGCCGCGGTGACCATTCCATTCCAGGTCAACCCTGCGCCGTACGGCAACCCGAACGGCAGCTTCGACGCGCCGGCAGTCCGCTGCGTAGCTGTCGTCGGCGAACTACCTGGCACGGTGACGATCACCGGAGGCAATGAAGGCCGGTGGGGATGCCTGCTCTCGTCCGAAGTGCGCTGGCTGAACCTTTCGACCGGGGCCTCCGGCTCCGCTCGGCTCTCGGACGGTCTCAACGGAGTCCCAGCAGAGGCGATCGTGCAGACCGGGACCGGTCAAGTCGCTGTTGCCGTGCTGTCTGTGGCCGGATCCATCATCACCCCAGGTGTCACATCGTTCTACGTGCCGTAGCACCAGAACTCCGCATCACCGGCACCGTGGGACCTAAGGTCCTGTTTACCGACCCGTCATCCCGGTTAGCCTGAAAAGACGCTACCGAGAGGACACTCATGACCTCGTCAGTGCACGAAACGATCTCCGTGGATCTGGATTTGATCGACCTGTACAAGGACCTCCACAGCCATCCGGAACTGGGGTTTCACGAGCAACGAACATCCAGTCTGGTGGAAAGACATTTAACAGCACTTGGATTCGACACCACCACCGGTGTCGGGACAACCGGAGTCGTCGGAGTCCTGAAGAACGGAGCGGGCCCCACAGCGCTGCTGCGTGCGGACATGGACGCCCTCCCGGTTCGGGAAGAAACCGGATTGGACTACGCCAGCACCGTGACAACGACCGACGACCAGGGGAAGACCGTCTCGGTCAGCCACGCGTGCGGCCATGACCTGCATACGACCTGCTTACTCGGTGCAGCCCGGATCCTCTCGCAGGACACGACGACCTGGTCCGGCACTCTTGTCCTCGTCTTCCAACCGGCGGAGGAACTTGGCGCGGGTGCGCAAGCCATGGTCGACGACGGACTGTTCGAGCGATTCCCGAAGCCCGACATCGTTCTCGGCCAACACGTATCGCCGCTACCGGCAGGCACGATCGCCGGGCACGCCGGCCCCTCGTATGCGGGATCGGACTCACTTCGTGTGAGACTGGTCGGAAAGGGCGCCCACGGATCTATGCCGGAGAACTCGGTCGATCCCGTGGTCATGGCGGCCGAAACCGTGTTGCGTTTGCAAACTGTCATCTCACGCGAGGTCCCGAGCACTGCAACAGCTGTCCTCACCGTCGGCTCCATCCATGCTGGAGATGCCGCCAACGTCATTCCCGGCGAAGCAGAACTGCAACTCAACATCCGCAGCTACGACGCAGTTGTGCGTCAGCGCATCCTGGACAGCGTCGACCGCATCGTCCGGGGCGAAGCGGCCACCGCCGGCGCTCCCACCCCACCGACCATCAACGAGACGGAGCACTTTCCGATCGTCGTCAATGACCCGGCGGCGCTGGACAAGACACTCGATGCGTTTGCCGAATGGTTGGGGACGAACAAGATTCTCGATCCCGGCGCAGGAGCAGGTAGTGAAGACGTCGGCATTCTCGCGACCAGTGCCGGTGCGCCACTGTCGTACTGGTTGTTGGGCGGTACCGACCCTTCACTGTTCACGACAGGTGACATGACCGATCCGGCTTTGCGAACCGTGCCGTCGAACCACTCTCCGCACTACGCTCCCGTGATCGAGCCGACCCTGACCATCGGTGTGAACGCCTTGGTCGTCGCGGCCAGGACGTGGCTCCCAACTCCCTAGAGTGTTGCGGGTCCGCAATCGATCGATCGTCCATGCGATCAAGGCTGCAAACGCGTAGGCGCCGCCGAGAATACTTGCAGCGCCCCACCCTGCCGCGTCGAAAACCATAGTGGTGGAAACCGCCCCAGCCGCGCTGCCCAACGAATAGAACACCATGTAACTACCGATGATCTGCCCGGACGATTCCGGTGTGTTCGCGACGATCAGATTCTGGCTCGTGACGTGAACAGCCTGCACGGCAAAGTCCAACGCAACAACACCGACTACGAGTAACACCAGCGAGTGCGTCGCCTGCGCGTTGAATACCCACGACAGCAAGAGAACGACCAACGACGCCCCGGTGACGCGTTGCGCTTTGCCTTGATCGGCCCACCGACCGGCACCGACCGCGCCCAATGCTCCAACCAATCCTGCGATTCCGAAGAGCCCGATCTGTGTGGTCGACAACCGCCATGGTTCCTCACTCAACGGCAGGGCCATTCCGCTCCACAAAGCACCAAAGGACGCGAAAAGGAACAAGGCGATCAGGGCCCGGGTGCGAAACAGTCGGTTCGTAAGCGTCAACGTCACGACAGACCCCATTGCACGCACGTACGAACGCCTATCGTGTTGCAAACGAGGATCTTTCGGCAGCATCGTCAGCGCGACGGCCGCGACCAGTACCGAAATGAAAGTGGATCCCGCGTAGACCGCCCGCCAGCCTGCCAGATCCGCAACTGCGCCGGCGACAGTCCGAGCGAGGATGATGCCGACGACAACGCCGCTGGTGATGACACCGATGTTTGCGCCCCGCTCGTCCGGGTCACTGATTGCCGCAGCATAGGCAACTATGACTTGAACAACTACCGAGAACGTGCCTGCGACCGCCATCCCGATCAACAGCTGCAGATTCGTGGTGGCCAGAGCAACAAGCATCGTTCCCGTTGCAGCAGCGACGATCTGGATTGCGATCAATTTCTTTCGATTCACGAGATCGCTCAATGGCACCAACACGATCAACCCCACCACATAACCGAGTTGGGCGAGTGCGACTACGAAACCGAGGCCGGCCGGAGGAATGGAAAGATCCGAGCCTATTTGCCCGAGGAGCGGCTGTGCGTAGTAGATGTTGGCTACCGAGACCCCGCAGAGCACTGCGAGCAACAGGCGAAGTCCGCGAGACATTTTCAACTTGCCCCGCGCGTTCTCGACAGCATGACGTGCAGTCACTTCCACCTCAACTTGGTTGCGTTTTGATACCATTTGGAGGTTACGTCAATACAGTTTCAAAACGCAACCAATGAGGAACTCGATGCCGGATCGCGCACAATGGACGGACCCGCACTGCCCGACTGCCCGAGCGGCCGACATCATCGGCGACAGATGGTCGCTGCTGATCGTGCGTGACGCCTTCGACGGGTCATCGAGATTCAGTCAGTTTCAACGAAACCTGGGCATCGCAAAGAACATTCTCACGGACAGGCTCAAAGTCCTTGTCGAGCAGGGAATCTTCGAAGTCCAACCGAACGCGCAAGGTACCCGCAACGAGTACATCCTGACCGAACGCGGTATGGATCTGTTCATCGTGATCATTAGCCTGCGACAGTGGGGAGAGCGCCACGCCTTCGATGACGGTGAGCCACACTCGATCTTGATCGACGACACCACGGGCGATCCGGTTCCCAGGCTTCGACTGATCAACACACGGAATATCGACCTGGACCCTACAAGTACACATGTGGAGAAGGTCGAGGAAGGTTGACCCGCAACTCGCCAGATTGACAGATGGGCGCACATGATTCGAAGTACGCGCATACTCCGACCATGACTGTCGATCTCGAGTTCTCCTGGCCGCAGTTTCTCTGGATTGCATTCATCTTCGTCGGCGTGCCCGCAACTATCGGCGCGAGCATCATCTGGACAATCTGGCGTTCGGAACGAACTGGCCTGGAGCACTCCACGACCGCCCTCGGCGGCGGGCACACGGGATCGGGCTCACTCGGACTGTGGCGCACCGGCCTGTTGGCCTTTGCACTGGGCTTTCTGTCTTGTGTGGGCTGGCTCAGCTGGTCAGCCGACTACAAAGGCGGATTCCGCGGCCCCGGCATGCCTGCCCCGACACAGTTCCCCACCTGGCAGGTCGTCGCCTGTGGACTGACAGTGATTCTGGCGTGTTTCGGTTCCGCACATTGCTCGCGATGGATGAAGGCGGGCGGTATGACGGCCGCTGCCGGCACTGCTGCAGGATTCACCACAGCATTCAGCATCGACGCCAGTGCCGATGTCACCGGACAGGCAGGCGTGGGCGTCGCACTGTCCACAATCGGATGGGGCCTCACCCTTACCGCACTGATGCTTCTGCGCGGCAAGTGGTCGCGACGAGGATGAATCATTGCCGGATCATCCATACTCCGAGTAAAGAATTCGATAAGCGGACCTAACACGTTTTGAAATTCATTAAGAAGAAAATCGATTCCAGATACAGGATCGCCTGATTGCCGAACCTCCACGAGATCCTCGAAAAATATGAGACAGAAGCCTTATCGCTTCCGTGCCAACCCTTTGACGCATGCGGATCATAATATTCTTCGAACATCACGCGGAAGTGCACACAAGTCTGTGACTCACGGCATTATCCGATTTATCACGGGAAATCGTGATAAATCATCACCGTCTCTGAACTGCAACAACGCCTTAAGTTACAGATTCAACTAGTTCCAAACCATAGGGTTTCTTCCTTTTTCTCGGCGTCTCGATTCCGTAATGCTTGACATCGAATTGTCTTTCGTTCTCAATGAGCGATGTCAACTGACGATGATGCATCTCAGTGCATCAACGCAGTAATTCCGCTATCGAATCCAGTGAAGGGACCAGCCGCGAAATGACGGTTGCCGAGAGCTTGAAAGATAGGAATCTGTACTCCAACCTCAGGCGTGCTGCTGATTTGAGCAACCCATTCTGGGATCGCGCAGTCAGTGAGGGTCTGGCCGATATCACCGCCGATCGCGTCGCAGGTTTCGAACACCGGACGATCCAAGGATACGAATTCGAGAACTTCTCCACGTACTCGTATCTGGGGCTCGACACCGACGACCGAATTCGTTCGGGTGCGATCGCCGCTCTCGAGCGCGAACGAACGTTGAACAGTTCCATCTCGCGGATGAGAGTCCACTCCAGCCTTCTCGACGACACAGAGGCCGCGTTGAGCGAACTGCTTGACGCACATGTGCTCACCCTCGGATCCGCCGCAAACGCTGCGTGGAGTTTGCTCCCCCTCGTTGCGTCCGGGTTGCTCACCGGCGGTGAACCTCCCCTCATGGTGTTCGACAAGAACGCACACTTCTGCCTCAATGCGATGAAGGCGAGCGTCGCCGACGAAACGACGATCGTGACCATTCGGCACGACGACGTCGATGAACTCGAAAGTCTTTGCCGAACAAATTCTCAGGTGGCATACGTGGCGGACACCGTCTACAGCACAGGCGGGAAGGCGCCCCTGAACGAACTGTTTGCATTACAGGCCAAATACGGACTGATTCTCGTTCTCGACGAGGCGCACAGCACCTCGGTCATCGGACACAACGGGCGTGGCGCGGTCCTGGATCTCATCGGCAGCCTCAATGATCGAACATTCTTGCTGACATCACTGAACAAGGGATTCGGTGCTTCCGGCGGTGCGATCGCACTCGGTCGGAACGGGGGCAGTCGAAATCGTGATCTCGCACTTCGCTACGGCGGCCCGCTGACGTGGTCGCAGCGTGTGAACGTAGCCGGGCTGGGTGCTATTGCGGCGTCCGTGGAGCTCCACCGCAGCGGAGAGGTCGACAAGCGGCAGCGGCAACTCCGCACGGTTGTCGAACTGTTCGATTCGCTCGTCGACACGCCGGCATCGGGCGATGGACTCCCGATCCGCTTCGTCACGCTCCACGAGGAAGAACAAACCATCACCGCAGCACAGAAACTGCTGGCTAGCGGTTTCTACACATCGGCGGTCTTCTTCCCTGTCATCGGCCGGGGCAAAGCCGGGCTGAGACTGATGCTTCGGGCGGACCTTCCACATGCAACGATCGAGCGCTTCGCCGACGTCCTACGAAGTGTCACGGAATGAGCGACGACCGCACTGTCGCAGTGACACCGCTGGCTTGTGCCGTCGTGTTGACAGCACAAATGGCCACGACCATCTACCTCCCTTCACTGCCGAAGATCGCGACGGATCTGGGCATCGAAGATTCCGTGGTGAAGTGGTCGGTGACACTCTTCGTGATCAGTGCCGCACTTCCGGTGGTCGTGTGGGGGCGGTTGGCAGATCGACTCGGACGCAGGACGGCACTGTTGTCCAGCTTGGTATTGTTCGTGATCGCCTGCATTGCATTGGCTTTGGTCCAGAGCGCCGCCGTACTACTGATCGGCCGGATCGTTCAAGGCATCGGAGCAGGAGGTGCGGCCATCATCGTGCGAATGATGGTGAAGGACAAGTTCACCGGTTCGGAGTTGGCTAGCCGCTTGTCGCTGTTGTCGATGGCATTTGTGGTGGCACTGGGCGGTGGCCAACTGATCGGCGGCGCTCTTGCGTCGTTCACCTCGTGGCGAACCGGCTTCGGCGTGCTCGGAGTACTCGGAGCAGCACTCGCTGCGGTGGCACTGAGGACCGAGAACACCACAGTCCGCGACAACAACGAACGCGTTGTTCGGTGGAATGCCATAGTCCTGACACCCCAGTTCTACAAACCAGCCATTGCGGGGGGCCTGGGTTTCGGCGCGATAGTCCTTGTGCAGCAATCGAGCCCCTTCCTGTTCAGCGATCGATTCGACTTGCAACCGTGGGCATTCGGAGCCTTCGGAATCCTCTACGGAACCGCCTACTTCAGCGGCGCGCTTTACGTCAATCGAAGGGCCACAACCGTCGGTTCAGAGAAGTTGATGCGTCGAGGTGCGCTGTGCATGCTGCTTGCCGGCCTCGTCCTCATGCTCTGCTGGTATCCCCCACTCGGTTCCACGCCGTTGCTCGCGGTCTTCCTGCTCGGATACATCGCACTGACATTTGGGCAATCGCTTCTCTTCCCGAACTCGGCAGCATCAGCAGTGACGCATTTTGCTGAAGGCGGAGCCATCGCCGTCGCGTACTGCGGACTCGTACAGCAGGGAATTGCCGGCATCGCCTCTGTAGTCGGACCTCTCGCATCCGATGAGCGCGTGTGGTCGGCAATCGTCGCACTGATCACTGCAGCAGCGACTGCGCTCGTATTCTCCCTCCGCACAGCTTCCTCCGAACCGACAGTAGGTACGTCCCATGCCCGTCATTGAACGCACCGCACAACTCGACCCCGGTACCCGCGAGCAAAACTTACTGGCATACAAGGAAATTCGCGAGCGAGTTGCGGACGCGCAACACTTGTCCGTTCACGGGGCACCCGAGCGGTCGGTCGCCAAGCACCGGGCTCGCGGCAAATTGCCCGCTCGCGAACGCATCGATGCTCTTCTCGACGTGCAGTCCCCGTTCTTCGAGATCGGACAACTGGCCGGATTCGAGGTGTACGACGAGCAACTCCCGTCGGCTGGTCTGGTCACGGGCGTAGGGCTCATCCGCGGCTCACTCTGCGCCATCTTCGCGAACGACGCCACCGTCAAGGGCGGCACCTACTACCCGCTGACCGTCAAGAAGCAACTGCGATTGCAATCCGTCGCTCGTCGGCTGAGGCTGCCGTGTGTCTATCTCGTCGATTCCGGAGGTGTTTTCCTTCCGATGCAGGACGAGATCTTCCCCGACGAGCACCATTTCGGCGAGATGTTCAAGAACATCGCCGAAATGTCGGCAGACGGCATCGTTCAGATCGCAGCAGTCATGGGTTCCTGCACGGCTGGAGGTGCATACATCCCAGCGATGTGCGACGAGACCGTCATCGTCCGCGGTACCGGCACCGTCTATCTGGGCGGCCCTCAGTTGGTCAAGGCTGCAACCGGTGTCGACGTCGAACCGCAAGAGCTCGGCGGCGCCGACGTGCACGGGGTGATCAGCGGCGTCGTCGATCACATCGCCAACGACGACATCGAGGCTCTGAGCATGATCGCCGACATCGTCGCCCGCGGTGATCGACGGGAGGTACGGGCGCCGTCACGATCTCCGCGACCACCTCTTCACTCCCCCGAGCATCTCGACACGGTGATCCCGGCCTCTTCGAAAACCCCGATCGTCGCGCGCGACGTTCTGGCCCACCTGCTCGATGCCAGCGAATTAGTCGAGTACCGAGCGAATTACGGCCGAACCATCGTCTGCGGGACCGGCCACATCGAGGGGTACACCGTCGGAGTCATCATGAACGACGGTGTGCTCTTTTCGGAGGACTCCCTCAAGGCCGCGAACTTCGTCGAACTGTGCTCACAACGAGACATCCCATTGTTGTTCCTGCACAACGTCAACGGATTCATGGTCGGGAAGCAGTACGAGGCGGAAGGTATCGCCAAACACGGCGCGAAACTGGTCAATGCCGTCGCCTGCGCCAGGGTTCCCAAGCTCAGCATCGTCATCGGCGGAAGCTACGGGGCGGGAAACCTCGCGATGTGCGGACGCTCGATAGGTCCTGACTTCATGGCCGTGTGGCCGAACGCGAAGACCACCGTGGTCGGTTCCGAGCAAGCAGCGTCGGTGATGGCATTGATGAAGATCGAATCTGCGCGCACACGCGGAACTCCGCTCACGGAAGAGGAAATCGAGGAAATCAAACGGCCGATACGCGAAGGTTACGACCGGCAGGGCGAGTCGGTGTACGTCGCATCCAGGCTATGGGTTGACGCGATCGTCGACCCGGTCGACACGCGATCCTGGGTTTCACTCGCGCTGTCCATGCTTCCCCGCAATCACGGAACAACGCGCTTCGGCGTCTTCAGGATGTGAGAACATGACTCGACTTCTCATCGCCAATCGGGGTGAAATCGTCACGCGCATCGCGCGCACGGCCCGTCGTCTCGGCATGTCGGTAGTGACGATCTCCTCCCCCGTCGATTCACACGCACAGTGGCATCGCCTCGCCGATCACACCGTGCTTCTGGACGGAGACATCCCCTCGGAGTCCTACACCGATTCGGATCAAATCATTGCGGCCGCGCTGGCCGCGGATTGCGATGCCGTGCACCCGGGTTACGGATTCCTCTCCGAAGACTCCGATTTCGCTGAAGCCGTCGTCGCTGCAGGTCTGACATTCGTCGGTCCGGCCGCTGAATCCATCGCTCTACTCGGAGACAAGGCAAGAGCGAAGAAGGCCGCCGCTGACGCCGGCATCCCGACTCTCACCGCGTGGGGCGAGGCAAGCGCCGATCCCGATACCGTCCTCGGTCACGTTCGATCTCTCGACGTGCCGGTGCTGCTGAAACCGGTGTTCGGGGGCGGCGGCAAGGGGATGGTTCGACTACATCCGGGTGATGACGCACGAGAGGTCATCACCTCTGCAATCGGTTTGAACGAAAGGAACTTCGGCCGCGGCGACCTGATGATCGAAACGCTGGTGGAGCGTCCGCGTCACATCGAAGTTCAGGTCCTCTTCGATTCCTTCGGTACAGGAGTTCACTTCTTCACCCGTGAATGCTCCCTACAGCGTCGGAACCAGAAGATCATCGAGCAGGCACCGGCAAGTTCTGTCCCCGAATCGGTCCTGGGAGCCATGCAGCACGACGCTCTGCGACTACTCGGAGGCGTCGGCTACGTGAATGCGGCAACCGTCGAATTTCTGGTTGACGCCGAAAACCGCTACTACTTTCTCGAAGTCAACACGCGCCTACAAGTCGAACACACGGTCACCGAGGAAGTGACCGGCGTCGATCTCGTCGAACTGCAACTCGACATCGCCCTCGGCGCCCGTTTGCCGTTACAGCAGCGCCATATCGCGCTGCGGGGTTTCGCGGTGCAAGCCAGAATCTACGCCGAGGATCCGTCGAACGGGTTTCGGCCCGCACCTTCACATTCCGTGGACATAGCCTGGCCGTCGGGGGTTCGCATCGACAGTGCTTTCGAGGGTGCCGGCAGCATTCCGCCGTTCTACGATCCGATGATCGCAAAGGTCATAGCAAGCGGTCCGACGCGGTCAACCGCACTGGAATCATTGGACCGAGCTTTGGCCGACTCGAGTTACTTCGGTGGAACCTCGAATATCGGTTTCCTCCGACTTCTCTTGGCGACACCGGCTGTGCGCGCGGATGACATTCACACTTCCTTCGTCGACGAGCACCTCACTCGGTTGATCCCGGATTCTGCAGAGCTCCAGGCCACCGCCGCTGCTGTTGCGATGGTGTGGACTTCCGTCGAGGAACAATCGCCGGTCACCGGGTCGTCATGGACCGGCCCCCACGGACTACATCGAGAGACATTGCACAAGGTGGGATCCGACCCGATCGGACGCGAACTCATTGCCGATGGCCGCGTCGTGCCGACAACCGTCATCTCACAACGAAGCAACCACTGGATTGTCGCCGCCGACGGCCGGAACATTTCGGTGGTCGTCAGGGGTGGAACCGACGAAGTGACACTCAGCCTGGTCGCCGATGGTTTGACAACCACCGCTGGGCGCCTCGGAGTCGGCACCGGTACATGGGTGTGCGTTGGTGGCTGGACCGTGAAGGTGGACGAGAAAGTCTATACAGCAAAGGATTCCGATCTCAGCGACGGAGAGATCACATCGAAGATGCCGGGAACCGTGCTGGCAGTGCTGCAGACTGGAACGCGGGTGTCGGAAGGTGATGTCGTCGCGGTCGTAGAAGCAATGAAGATGGAGACTGCCCTTCGTGCTTCCTCACCCGGAATCGTCTCGGCGGTGACAGTAACGGTGGGAGATGTCATCGATGCCGGACAAGTGCTGGCAGCCGTGGCGCCATGAGTAAAGATTGCCACGATCTTATCTCTTTTTTGACTGAAGCAATTGTTACACAATATCTTTCATGTCAGAAGCAGGGGGAATCGAGCGTCGCGCAGTCATTGTTTCCGCAACCGAACTCCGCGAACTCATTCGTTCCGATCGGACGCTCGTCGTCGTCAACGTGGTACGAGACAACAGCGAGGGCGGAGCCGGAATCATTACTGCGCCGCAGTCCATCACATTGTCGATCAACGACTTTCAAAGCAGTGGCGGCGGGACTGACGGGAATCGACCGCTGCCAGACCTCGACGCATTCGGAAGAACACTGAACGATCTGAAAGTATCCGCCGATGCTCACATCGTGGTCTACAGTTCGCACAGCCCCCTGCTTGCGGCCCGCGCGTGGTTCACGCTTCGCTGGGCAGGACGTTCAGTGCGGTACTTGGACGGCGGATCGTCCGGATGGGTTACAGCCCGGAAACGCATATCGACAAACGATTCGATTCCCGTACCACCTTCCACCACTAGCACGACACTCGCCGACGCAGAAGACGCCCTGCGCGCGGCATCGGCCGGCAGATTGCTCGACGCCCGAGGATCGAGCAGTTTCCGCGCCGGCCACATCCCCGGATCTATCTCAGCGCCGGCAACTGACCAACTCGGCGACAACGGATTCCTACTTCCCGACCGCGAGTTACGAGAATACTTCCACCAGTTCGGAATAGAGCGTGGTGCCACCGTCGTGTCCTATTGCGGCGGCGGAGTTGCCGCGTCGCACAACGCACTGGCGCTTGCAGCGGTCGGCATCAGCTCCGCGGTCTACGTCGCGTCGTGGTCGGGGTGGAGCGCCGACCCCGAACGACCCGTCTCCACTGACATCCATCACACACCAAGGAATCCGGACCAGCGATGACGCGACAGATGATCCTCGGCGCCTACATGGTCTTTCCGAGTATGCACAGTGCCGGAATGTGGCGGCATTCGTACTCGGAGAATGCCTTCGAGGACAGAGCGCTCTACGAGCGATACGCGCAAGCAGCGGAACGAGCAAAATTCGACCTGATACTGATACCTGAGCGTGTGCACTACGTCGACGGCCACACCAAATACGGTCTGCTGACCGGCTTTCAACATGATCCGACGCAGTTGGCTGCAGTGGTGGCCGGCGCAACAAATCGTATCGGTCTCGGCGTAACCCTTTCGGCAAGCTTCAACAGCCCGTACAACCTGGCGAGAACTCTGGGCAGCCTCGACATACTCAGCGGTGGGCGCGCGGCCTGGAACATCGTGATGACGGCACCCGGCCCGGCTAACGACAACTTTCCCGAAGTCGATCGGCTTCCGAGAGAAGAACTGTACGAGCGCGGCGACGAAGTTCTCGAAGCAACCACCGCACTCTGGTCGTCGTGGGACGGCGACGCCGTATCGGCCGATCGCGACAGCGGAATCTACGCAGACACAAGCAAGATTCACGCGGCCGACTACAAGGGCAAATACTTGTCGGTGCAGGGTCCACTCACCTTGCCACAATCACCTCAGGGCCGCCCGGTCTTCATCCAGGCAGGTGAATCTGTGAGAGGGCGCGAATTCGGTGGGCGGTGGGCAGATCTGGTCTTTGCGATCGACCCGTTGGAGGAAGATCTTCGAGCGAAGCGCAAGGCAATTCGCGGCTACGCGGAAGAGGCCGGACGCGACCCTGATTCGGTGCGCCTCGTCGCCGCTGTGCAACCGATAGTCGGCGAGACGACGAGCATCGCGAAGGAACGGCAGGAGTACCTGCGATCCTTGATCCATCCGGATGCGGCAATCGAGTGGGTCTCCCACTCCGCAGGACTAGACTTGTCGCAGTTCGATCCGTCCACTCCGATCGCCGAAGTTCTCAACCGCGGTAGTGGCCCCTCGCGTCGATTGGCACGCCTGATCGAATCCCGAAATCTCACCATCGCCGAAACCGCAGAGTTGTTCGCGCGCAATGATCTCACTCCCGAGATTGTCGGCTCGCCGCAAGAAGTGGCGGACGAGTTGACGCACCTCTTCGAATCGGGAGCAGCTGACGGTTTCATCCTGACCGCTACCCACTTCCCCAGGGGGCTCGACGACTTCGCGAGTTCCGTCGTGCCACTTCTGCAAGATCGGGGCGTGTTCCGGCGCGAATACACCGGAACGACCCTGCGGTCCCACATCTTCGACACCACTCGCACTTCCCCACGATGAACGGAACTCAGCCCATGACGACGTCGCGGCTTTCATCCATACCGATCCGAGTCGCCATCCTGGCGTCGACGCTTGCAGTTGCAGCCGGCTGCAGCACTGCAACGCCAGCTGCGAGCGCCGACTCCGAGCCCGTGTCAGGGGGCGATCTGACCTTTGCGATCAATACGTTTCCACCGTGCATCGACAAGACCCTGAACGGTCAAACTGCTACGGCATTCCATCCACTCTACGACAAACTCGTCGACCAGAACCTCGAGACCGGGGAGATAGTGCCTTGGTTGGCGACGTCCTGGGAGGTCCAGAACGACGGTCGACGATTCGTCTTCGCTCTGCGGGACGGCGTGACCTTCAGCAACGGCGAGCGTCTGGATGCGCAGGTTGTCGCGGACAACTTCGAAAGCCAGAAGAGACTGGGAGACAGTGGCTTCGCGACCACTGCGAAGTCACATCTCGCAAACTTCACTGGAGCGGAGGTACTCGACGCTTCCACTGTCGCACTCAATTTCTCGGAACCGTCAGCGGGCTTCCTTCAAGCCGCCCGCTCCGACACGCTCGCCATCATCGCACCGGAATCGTTGAAGAAGACGCCCGAAGAACGCTGCGCCCAGGGCGTTATCGCTTCCGGCCCGTTCGTACAGAAAGAACTGGAGACCAACGCGAAGGTCGTACTCGCTCGTCGGGACGGGTACCACTGGGGATCCTCACTCAACAAGAACAAGGGAGAGGCCTATCTGGATTCGATCACCTTTTTGGTGGTCCCCGAATCCTCGGTGCGAATCGGCGGTTTGACGTCAGGACAACTGGACGCCGCGATCGACATTCCGAGCACAGACGTCGACCGGGCAGAAGGCGCCGGACTCACTGTCATCCCGTCCCTTGCTGCCGGCATCAACGACTCGCTCTTGCTCAACCCCACGTTCGCGCCGGTACTTGCGGACCTGAACGTGCGGCGTGCTTTGGTGAAGGGCATCGATACCCAGCAGATCATCGACACCACCTACACACCGAGTGACGAGAAAGCGCGAAGCATCTTGTCGGTGAAAGCGCCCGGCTACACCGATCTGTGGTCCGAGTACACCTATGACCCGTCGGGTGCGAAGTCACTGCTGGACGCCAGTGGATGGACAGTCGGCGGTGACGGATTCCGAACCAAGGACGGTGAGAAACTGACCGTCGAATTGGCCTACCGCAACCACCTCCCCCAATCGCAGTTCGAACTGATCCAATCTCAGCTGCGCGACATCGGAGTTGCAGTGAACTTGCAACCTCGCTCGACTGCCGAGGACAACGCCGCGAGAACCGACGGCACATGGGAATCGATCTACTTCCAGAGCTTGCGCGCCGACGGTGACGTACTGCTGGTGTTCAGTCCCACTCTCGGCTCGACCAAAGGCATCGCCTCGACTCCGGAGCTGAATGCATTGCTGGTCAAACAATCTCAGACCGTAGACGTCGATGCGAGAAACGGAGTGTTGAAGGAGATTCAGGAACTGATTGCCGATCAGGCACTGGCGATCCCGTTGCACGCCTCTTCGCTGATCTACGCGACGACTCCCGCGGTTCACGACCTGCGCATCCAAGCCGATCTCTACTCGGTGGACTTCGTGGATGCGTGGAAGAGCTAGCCCACACTTCGTGATCTCGACAACCTGCTTCGACAAACCCTCTTCCCGGAAGGAACCCGATGTTCACCCGTCCTCGCACCGCAACGCTTCTGATCTCTACCCTGGCCACAGTTACTCTCCTGGGTACCGCTTGCGGAAGCCCAGATGAAGAATCGACCGGGCAACACTCCGGTGCAACAACATCCAGTATCAACTTGTCGGCCGAGCAGAACCGCATCAGCACCGACAAGGTTGATTCGATCGCAGCGAAGGTCCCTCAGGAGTTCCGCGACCGGGGCACGATCCGAATCACCGGCAACGCTGGAACCGCTCCACCGTTGCGCTTCTATGCCGACGACGACAAGACTGTCATCGGTTCCGAGACCGACTTCGCGTATTTGATTGCAGAGGTGCTCGGGCTGAAAATCGACCTTCAGGTCGCGGATTGGGCGCAGAATTCGGTGCGGATCGATTCGGGAGACGCAGATGCGTTCATCTCCAACGTGACGGTCACCGAAGAGCGCAAAGAGAAATACGACTTCGCGACGTACCGCCTCGACACTCTCGCGTTCGAGGTCAAAAAGGACAGGAATCTCTCACTCGAGAAGCCGGAAGACATCGCCGGACTGAAGATCGGAGTCGGCGCTGCCACCAATCAGGAGGCGTTGCTGGTGAAGTGGAATGAGGACAACCTCGCAGCTGGGCGTGCTCCCGCTGAAATCACCGTGTACCAGAAGACCACTGACTACTACCTGCCGCTGTCTTCCGGTCGAATCGACGCTTACTTCGGCCCCAACCCGTCATCGCAGTTTCACGCTGCACAGACTGGCGAGAACGAAGTGATCGGTCAGTTCTCCGGAGCCGGTGAGGCCGCGTTGGGCCAGATCGGTGTACTGGTCAAGAAAGACAACGGCTTGGTACAACCGATCAGCGAGGCGATAGATCATCTCATCGAAAACGGCACATACGAGCAAGTTCTCGAGCGATGGAAGATCACCAACGAGGCAGTCGACAAGTCGCTGGTCAATCCCCCTGGCCTCCCGAAGACGAACAAATAGGAAAGGCGCACTCTAACTCGTCGCGGGGCGACTATTTCAGTCTGAACCGCGAGATCGACGGCGGACCATCGTATGCCTCGCCCGCCCCGTCGACCCGAGACCGTGCGCAGCGTGCTCCACCGGCTGCATCGCTTCATCGAAGGACACGCAGCACCAGCTGTCTCCAAGATGATTCGAATGCTGAACTGGGAAGAACGCAGCAAGACAATGGAATCCGACCCAGGTTGTCAACCGAGTGCTAGCTTGGAGTTCCCGATTCAGGTCAGAGCAGGAGCTTCATCCATGAAACTGGCAGAGGCACTGGCGCTACGCAGTGACACCACTCGCAAGGTTGCGCACTTGCGCGAGCGGATCGTCGACAATGCACGCCACCAGGAGGGAGAAGTTCCCGCCGAAGACGCCGCCGTCCTTCTCGAAGAGCTGACGTCAACTCTGAGCGAACTCGAACGGTTGATGCGCGCGATCAATCGAACCAATGCGCAGGCGATCCTCGGAAACGGCACTGTCACAGATGCACTCGCCCATCGAGATGTGCTGCGTCTGAGACACTCTGCAGTCAATGCCGCTGCGGACGCCGCGTCGGGGCGCGAAGAGCGAGGTTACGGTCGTCAACTCCGATCAGAATTGGTCTATGTCGCGGCAGTCCCCGTCACCGAACTTCGGGCAATCGCGGACGACCTCGCCCGCGAGATTCGCGAGGTCGATACACAGATTCAACGAACGAATTGGGAGGTGGATCTGATCGAGTAAGCACGGCAGCGTTGGAGCAGGTAGTCGTTCGGCGAAGCGAGCACACACCGCGACCGGCGGTCTATCCGGTCACCTCTGAGCGCGGCGGGCAGCGCACCTACACATTGCAGCCCTGCACGTCGTACAGGTAAAAGTGCACTACGCACGCATCACCACCACGTGCTGATCGTCGATAGACGAGGGCGGGTTCGGGGCATCCAGCACTGTCGGCGACTACAGGTCGGTGCGTCTCCGATTGGGATGCAGGATGCACCTCAGTAGCGCGAATAGTGCTGCATCTCCTCGCGATCTGCAGCGCAGATGCACTTTCGATCGAGACCGCGGTCGGCAGTCACTGCGCAGAAGCGAACCCCGAGCGGATCGTGGGATTTCATACTGTGCTGACACGCCGGGCAGATCGACGGTGTTTTCTGATCCTCGTCAGTCGACTCGGATTGCCCTCGTGCATTCGACACATCGGACGGGTTCGACGCCATACCGGCGCTCCAGTTCTCGGCCGTTCGACCACAGACCGGGTTGGCGTCGAGGACGACATGGCTTGACCGCGCATATTCGAATGACCCTCGACGTACCCCACGCTACTCGCTTCGGCACACCGGTTTGTACCAATTTCTGCCCACGCGACAATCCCGGTCGAGCAGGATAGAACTACTGCACGCACCATTTCCGTGCAGGATTCGAATTCGTGCAGCATTCGTCGTGAAAGGGCTTCTCGTGAACACTTTCCAACGTGTATCCGCCGCCGTGAACGTAGTGGTCCAACCACTGATCGGCGCTCCGATCGTAGGCAAACTACTGGGCCGTTCCATGACCGTCATCACCTACGTCGGACGCAAGTCCGGTCGCACCTTCAGCGCGCCCGTGTCCTACAAACGAAAAGGCGACCATGTGACGATCGGCGTTGCCATGCCGGACAAGAAGAGTTGGTGGCGCAATTTCTACCCGGAACAAGGTCCGATCGTTCTCCAACTGGACGGTATCGATCGCCCCGGCGAGGCACTCGCACACCGAAAAGGCAAGGGTGTCTACGTCTCCGTCGAACTCGCTCCCGTCGACTGAGCGGATCGAACAGCCACCGGTGCAATCACATTCAGCTCACACCCACCGCCTCACGAGATCTGGGTGATTCAGATCTCGTGACGGTCGGGACCTTTGACTCTGTGCAATCGAGACTCGGTCTCGCACCCTTCGACGCGGGTTTTTTGTCGACCATCGGTCGGACAACCCGATCCTGTCGGGACATTACCGTCCGGTAACATCGACGGCAGGCGTGAGCTGGAAGAGGTGACCACCGTGACGATCGGCATCTATCTGGTCGACGACCACGAGATCGTCCGTCGTGGATTGGCAGACCTGTTGAATCAGGTATCGGGATTCAACGTTGTTGGCGAGGCGTCGTGTGTTCGCGAAGCCTCGGCCGGAATACCCGAATGCCGACCCGACGTGGTTGTCATGGACGTCAGACTTCCCGACGGTAACGGTGTGGAACTGTGCCGAGAACTGGCGTCGACCTACCCGAGCGCCGCCACTTTGATGCTCACGTCGTACTCCGACGACGACGCACTGCTCGACGCCCTGATCGCCGGCGCACGAGGATTCGTCCTCAAGAACATCCGCGGCCACGACCTGGTGTCGGCGATCCGCACGGTTGCTACCGGCAAGTCGCTGTTGAACACCCAGGCGGTGATCGGTTTGGTCCGGCGCATCCGGTCCGAACAGGAGTCGGGTACTGCGGCAGCCCTGTTGACCGATCAGGAGCTCTTGATCTTCGAGTTGATCGGCAAGGGACTGAGCAATCGAGAGATCAGCTCGCACGCAGAACTCTCGGAGAAAACAGTCAAGAACTACGTCTCACGCATCCTCGAGAAACTGGGTCTCGAACGTCGAACGCAGGCCGCAGTTCTGGCGACAAAGCTTCGTGCGGGCACTTCGCACCCGGATCCTTCCGGCCAGGCGACCACTCACCTGCTGACGCCGTCCGGCTCGCCCTTCTCCGCCACCACGGGCACGCACCATGCCAGGTAGCCGCGACGCGCTCATGCTCAGCCTTTTCGGCGACATCGCCGGAAGCGCGGAGCTGACTGCTCTCAACCCGACTGCAATTCCCAAACTGCTCAGTGCCGTGTTGACCGTCGGGTCCACACTCCAGCTCGACGAAACCCTGCAACAGATAGTCGACGTCGCGCGACATCTCCTCGAAGCGGACTACGGCGCGCTCGGCGTGAAATCCCCCGACGGACGCTTGTCCCGATTCATCCACTCCGGTTTGACTCAGGGGCAGGTTGCCAAAATCGGGCATCTTCCCGAAGGACACGGCCTGCTGGGCCTGGTCGTTCGAGAACCGTGCCCGGTTCGAACCGACCGAATCTCCTCGCATCCGTCCTCGGCAGGGTTTCCGACCAATCATCCGCCGATGGACACGTTTCTCGGTGTTCCGATCTTCGTCAGGGGCGAGGTGTTCGGCAGCATCTACCTCGCGGACAGCTCGGAACGGACTGCATTCGACGACCGCGACGAGGCTGTACTCCAGATTCTGGCAAATGCTGCGAGCATCGCCATCGACAATGCGCGTCTGTTCGAGGAATCCCGGACGCGAGAAGCCTGGCTCAAGGCCGTCGCCGCCGTCAATGCACGTCTGCTCAGCGGCGGATCCCGCGACGAGACGCTATCGGAACTGGTTCGGACGACGCGGCACCTCACGGATGGAAATCTTGTGTGCGTCGTTCGCTACGACCTCGGCAGAGAGCCGGTAGTCCACGTCGCCGATGCTGCTGATTCCCAGCCTGTCCCCGCGACCGGATCAGCCGTCGATCTGTCCGGGACCGTGATCGACGACGCTGCGCGGAGCCGGCGGCCGATCTCTGCACCACATGGCAGTTCCGTTCCGGCACTGAATGTTTCCGGCGACGAATCAGTGGTCGCACTCCCCCTCTCCGGGACCTCGTTCGGCGGCGGTGTTCTCTTCGCGTCACGCCGCAGCAACCGCCCGTGGGGAGTGGACGAGATCGAGCAACTGACGGCGATGGCAGACATCGCTTCTGTCACTGTCGAATTCGCAGAACAGCAACGGAAAGAAAGACTGGTCGACGTCCTCGAAGATCGCGACCGAATCGCGCGGGATCTCCATGACCACGTCATCCAACAGCTGTTCGCCACCGGGTTGAGTTTGCAGGGGGTGCTGCAACGTCCAGGCGACGAGGACACCGTTCGAACCGTATTGGACACCTCTGTCGATCAACTCGATCGAACAGTCCGTGAAATCCGCACCGCAGTCTTCGACCTCCATACGAGCGAGATGTCTACTCCCACAAGCCTGCGGCGGCGACTACTCGATGCCGTCAACGGTCTGTCCGGCCACTCGTCGATCACTCCCAGCGTCACTTTCGAGGGAACCATCGACAGTTCCGTCCCGTCTCGACTTGCCCCGCACGCCGAAGCCGTTGTGCGCGAGGGCTTGAGCAACGCTCTGCGGCATGCACATGCCGATGCCATCGACGTCACCATCCGGGCCACCGAGGAGCTTGTCATCAGCATCGTCGACGACGGTGTGGGAATCGACCAGGCAACCAGAATCCACGGTCTCGACAACCTGGCGACCCGCGCTCGTCAGTGCGGAGGCTCGAGCAACATCACCAGCGAGAACGGTGTCACCGAACTGGTGTGGCGTGTTCCGCTGAGCCCCAGGCGAAGTCCGTTGCCGATCCAGCATCGTTGAGCGTCAGAGCGGATCCAGTTGGGCCTTGAGCAGGCAGAACTCGTTACCTTCCGGATCGGCCAGGACATGCCATTGTTCGTGCCCTGTCTGGCCGATGTCGGCCGGCCGCGCACCAAGACTCAACAGGCGTTCCAGTTCGGCCTCCTGATCGCGATCGGTGGCGTTGACGTCGATATGCAGGCGGGGCTTACCCTTCTCCGGTTCGTCTCTGCGACTGAGGATGATCGTCGGCTGCGGACCGCCGAACCCTTCGCGTGGGCCGATCTCCAACGAACCGTCGTCCATTCGATCGAGCACGACGAAGTCCAGGACCTCGCACCAGAACCGGCCCAGCACCTCGGGTTCCCGGCAACCGAGCACCAGTTCACTGATACGACATGCCATGACCATCTCGCTTTCTTTCCGCTCGTGAAGACAACTCTCTCGACCGTACCGGACCACGTGATCTACGCCATGCCTCTGTTCCGATCCTAGGGACCTTTTCCCCTCGTCCAAGTTCCCGGTCGCCACGATCATTGCGTTATGTTCCACAGTCCCAGGCATTCTCGGTCTTTCGTCACGTCGATGTGCGTAGGCGGCCGTCGTGGTTGATCTAGCGCCCCGGCCGGTCGGTGAGGTCGATTCCCCCGCCGATGCAATTCCCCGAACCGCTCCGAAGGGTTCGAAACTGGTCGAGATCCTCAGGACCACCGATCACAAGATGATCGGTCTGATGTACATCGTGACTTCGTTTGCCTTCTTCTTGATCGGCGGACTGATGGCACTACTCATGCGCATGGAATTGACCGTTCCGGGAATGCAATTCCTGTCCAACGAGCAGTACAACCAGTTGTTCACCATGCACGGCACGATCATGCTCCTGCTGTACGCGACCCCGGTATTCTTCGGATTCGCCAACTACCTCATGCCACTGCAGATCGGGTCGCCGGACGTGTGTTTCCCGCGACTCAACGCCTTCAGCTACTGGCTCTATCTCTTCGGCGGCCTGATCGCGTCCGCCGGATTCGTAACACCTGGTGGTGCGGCAGATTTCGGCTGGACCGCCTACGTACCGCTCACCAGCGAACTCCACTCCCCCGGCATGGGCGCCGACCTGTGGATCATCGGTCTCGCTCTCGGTGGCGTCGGCACCATCCTCGGCGCAGTCAACATCGTTTCGACGATCGTCTGCCTGCGCGCCCCGGGTATGACGATGTTCCGCATGCCGATCTTCACGTGGAATGCGCTGGTCGCCAGCATGCTGATCCTCCTCGTTTTTCCGCTGCTCGCTGCTGCCTTGATCGGACTGTGGGTGGACCGGCACCTGGGAGCGCACCTGTTCGACCCCGCCACCGGTGGAGTCATGTTGTGGCAGCACCTGTTCTGGTTCTTCGGCCATCCCGAGGTCTACATTCTGGCGCTGCCGTTCTTCGGCATAGTCTCGGAGATCTTCCCCGTCTTCAGCCGCAAGCCGATCTTCGGATACACCGGATTGGTCTACGCAACATTGGGAATTGCTGCACTGTCGATCGCTGTGTGGGCGCACCACATGTACGCAACCGGCGCCGTTCTCCTCCCCTACTTCTCGTTCATGACCTTCCTGATCGCAGTTCCCACCGGAGTCAAGTTCTTCAACTGGATCGGCACCATGTGGAAGGGGCAGTTGACTTTCGAATCGCCCATGCTGTTCTCCGTCGGCTTCCTGGTCACATTCCTGTTCGGCGGACTCTCCGGCGTCATCCTTGCCAGCCCGCCCTTGGACTTTCATGTCACCGACTCGTACTTTGTTGTCGCGCATTTCCATTACGTCCTCTTCGGGACAATCGCGTTCGCGACATACGCCGGAATCTACTTCTGGTTCCCGAAAATGACCGGCCGGATGTTGGACGAGAAGCTCGCCAAGATCCATTTCTGGTTGACCCTGATCGGCTTTCACGCAACATTTCTCGTCCAGCATTGGCTCGGCGCCCAGGGCATGCCTCGGCGGTACGCGGACTACCTGCCATCGGACAATTTCACTCTTCTCAACACGATCTCGACCATCGGCGCGTTTGTGCTCGGAGCCTCGACGATTCCGTTCATCTGGAACGTTTTCAAGAGCTACCGGTACGGCCGAATTGTGACCGTCGACGATCCTTGGGGCTTCGGAAACTCGCTCGAATGGGCGACGTCCTGCCCACCACCGCGACACAACTTCACCGAACTCCCCCGAATCCGCAGTGAGCGGCCGGCATTCGAACTGCACTACCCCCACATGGTCGAAAGAATGCGCGACGAGGCGCATGTCGGACTGCTTGGTCACAAGTCGGTTTCCGACGTGAGAACTGAGGTGAAACAACATGAATGACGGCACGAAGCACCGAGCCTGGGCAGAAAAGCAGCACCACGAACGCCGAGCGAAACCCGGCCATCTCCTCGCCCCGTTGCTCGTGCTCATGTTCGCTGTCACGACGCTCGTGTGGTTGCCCCTGACGACTGCCGCGTGCTCGATAGTCGTCGCAGGATTGCTGTTCGGCACTGTCCTGCAAGCTAGTTCGCGTTCAACAGACACAGCTCGAGGAGTTCACGATGAAGCCCGAACTATCGACTGATCTCATCACCTCGGAGTGGTCCGCGGACGGAGCGGTGGTCGTGTGCATCGACGGATCCCCGGTGCGCCCCGACGTGATCACGTGGGCGGCTGAGTTCGCACATCGCCACGGTCTCTGGATGCGAATCGTTTTCGTAGCTCCGAGCGCCGATCTGAACACCTCGGCATCGCCGACCGGCCTGTTCATGGAGGCCATTCAGATCGCCGAGTCGGTGTCGCCAGATCTTCGGATCCGGACCGATCTGATCTCCGGGGAAAACACCGCAATCCTCACCGCGTTGACGTCCGAGGCCGCCTTGATCGTCGCAACACAGGACGATCCCGCCGCACCTGGACCGACATGTTCGTTCGCAAGAGTCGGAACACCGCGTGAAAGCAGCGCTGCGGCAGCCTTGCCGGTTGTCGTCGGTTTGGACGGAAGCGCCTACAGCGAAAGCGCTCTGGCCATCGCATTCAAGGAAGCAGAGGCAGCGAACACCGAACTGGTCGTCGTGCACGCAGCGCCGCCAGAGGCCGAGCTGCGTCGAGACTTCGCATCCGGGCACTCGCCCCAGCACTCGACGCCGCTGACGTGGCAACTGTCGGGTTGGGCCACGCTCTACCCTGGCGTCGCAATCCGTCAGATCGAGTTCGACGGCCCCTCGGTTGCCATTCTTGAACAACTCTCCACCGAGGCACGGCTTCTCGTCGTGGGTCGGCGTGGGCGAGGCTCGTTCGACGACACCGCTCTCGGCACCACGAGCAGTGCGATGATTCGAAAAGCACACTGCCCGGTCATCGTTGCCAGCGAAGCCTGAATCAGATCGTCACCCGGTCAGAAGCCGTAACTGTGGATGGGTGCGAGCTGACCGGAGTGATGGGCTTCGATTACGAAACGCTCGTGGTCGACCAACTTCTCCGGGAGTTCGTCAACCGGCCACCACCGCAGATCTGCAGATTTCAACGGCTCCATCCGGCGTGGTTCACCCGACCACGTGCGGCATTCGTAGAAGAAGTCCACTCGATGATCCACCGGTTCGCTCCCGTCCGCGTGGCGGCGATGCAACACGGTCAGCGGCTTCAGTTCCGAGGAAAGCAACTCGACACCAAGTTCTTCCGCAGCCTCCCGAACGGCAGCGTCGATCGCCGACTCCCCCAGTTCGACGTGGCCCGCAGCAGCGTGAGCCCAGTATCCGTCCATGAATCCCGTGCCCTCGCGCAATTGCAGCAGCACCTCGCGCCGTTGTACCGGGTTGCTTCGACAGAACAGCACGTACACCGCTGGTACCAGCGCAAATTGATCGGCCACACGACCACGCTATCGTGCGCGTGAAATGACGGCGCCCCCCGAGAACAAGCTCGCGGGGCGTCGTCGACGATCTGCTGGATCAGTTCACGTCGAACCGGTCGAGGTCCATCACCTTGGTCCAGGCTGCGGCGAAGTCCTCGGCGAACTTCTGCTTGGCGTCTGCACTGGCGTACACCTCGGCGAGTGCACGCAGTTGCGAATTCGATCCGAAAACGAGATCGACCGCAGTTGCCGTGTACTTCGGATCGCCCGTCACGCGATCAACACCGTCGTAGACGTTTTCGTCCGTCTTCGACGGCTTCCACTCGGTACCCATGTCGAGAAGGTTGACGAAGAAATCGTTGGTCAACGTCTCGGGACGATCGGTGAACACGCCGTGACGGGTATTGCCGAAGTTCGCGTTCAGCGCGCGAAGTCCGCCGACCATCACTGTCACCTCGGGCGGGGTCAGCGACAGCATGTACGCGCGGTCGACCAACAGAATCTCTGCCGGAATCTTCTCGCCTCCCTTGAGGTAGTTCCGGAATCCGTCGGCCCGGGGTTCGAGTACCTCGAACGAGTCGACGTCTGTCTGCTCCTGCGTTGCGTCCGTACGTCCCGGAGTGAACGAGACCGTGATGTCCTGTCCGGCGTTCTTCGCAGCCTGTTCGACGGCCGCTGTACCACCCAGAACGATCAGGTCGGCGAGAGAAACCTTTGCTCCACCAGCCTGGTTGAAGTCCTGCTGAACCCGCTCGAGAGTCTGAAGCACCGAGGAGAGAGCTGCGGGCTCGTTGACTTCCCAATTCTTCTGCGGCTCCAGTCGGATTCGCGCACCGTTGGCGCCGCCGCGCATGTCCGTGCTGCGGAAGCTCGCGGCAGACGCCCACGCCGTCGATACCAACTGCGAAATGGACAGCCCGGAGTCGAGAAGTCGACTCTTGAGGATCGCGATGTCTGCGTCCCCGATCAGTTGATCATCGGCCGAGGGAACCGGGTCCTGCCACAGCTGCGGCTCGGGAACCCAAGGTCCCAGGTAGCGCGTGACCGGTCCCATGTCACGGTGAAGGAGCTTGTACCAAGCCTTGGCGAACTCTTCGGCGAATTCTTCCGGATGATCGAGCCAGCGCCGGGTGATCTTCTCGTATGTCGGATCCAGGCGTAGGGACAGGTCGGTCGTCAGCATCGTCGGGGTGCGTCCGGCCGACGAATCGAACGGATCCGGGATGGTGCCCGCCCCCGCGCCGTCCTTCGGAATCCACTGCCACGCACCCGCCGGACTCTTGGTCAGCTCCCAGTCGTAGCCGTACAGAATCTCCAAGAAGGTGTTGTCCCACTTCGTCGGAGTGGGAGTCCACACGACTTCGAGACCACTGGTGATCGCGTCCTTACCCACACCCGTGCCGAAGGCACTCTTCCAGCCCAGTCCCTGCTGCTCGATGGGAGCACCTTCCGGTTCCGGTCCGACGAGGTCGGCCGGTCCGGCTCCGTGCGTCTTGCCGAAGGTGTGACCGCCGGCGATCAGCGCAGCTGTCTCCACGTCGTTCATCGCCATGCGGGCGAACGTTTCACGGATGTCGCGGGCGGCCGCTACCGGATCCGGTTGCCCGTTGGGTCCTTCGGGATTGACGTAGATCAGGCCCATCTGCACGGCTCCGAGCGGTCCGGACAGCTCACGGTCTCCGCTGTAACGCTCGTCGCCGAGCCAGGTGTCCTCGGGACCCCAGTAGATCTCCTCGGGCTCCCAGATGTCTTCTCGGCCGAATCCGAAGCCGAAGGTCTTGAACCCCATCGACTCCAGGGCGCAGTTGCCCGCGAACACCAGCAGGTCGGCCCAGGAAACCTGCTTTCCGTACTTCTGCTTCACGGGCCAAAGCAGGCGCCGGGCCTTGTCGAGGCTGGCGTTGTCCGGCCAACTGTTGAGCGGGGCGAAACGCTGAGCACCTTGGCCGCCACCGCCGCGGCCGTCTGCAATGCGATAGGTGCCGGCAGCATGCCAGCTCATACGCACGAAGAGTCCGCCGTAGTGCCCGTAGTCGGCCGGCCACCAATCCTGCGACGCCGTCATCAACGCGATGACGTCGCGCTTTAGCGCCTCGACATCGAGCTTGGCGAATTCCTGGGCGTAATCGAAGTCGGCACCCATCGGATTCGACTTCGACGAATGTGAATGCAAGACAGAGAGATCCGGCTGATTCGGCCACCAGTCGCTGTTTGTTCTCGGACGATTCCCGGTAGGCGTCGGAGACGGGATTGCGGGGTTTTCACTTTCGCTGGTGCTCTCGGTGTTTCCGTCGTGAGCAACCGGGCAACTATCGGACACGGTAATCCCTCCATGAGCGAGTAGAACGGACTTCGATCACGTTTGTGATCGCAAACTCTGAGTTGTCGAGCAGTCGGGACACAGGCCCCAGTAAATGACCTCGGCTTCGTCGAGAACGAAACCGTTGTGCGCCGACGGCGTCAAACACGGTGCCTCTCCGACTGCGCAGTCGACATCTGCAACGACCCCACAGGACCGGCAGACGACGTGATGATGGTTGTCGCCGACGCGTGACTCGTACAGCGCCACCGATCCGGACGGTTGGATCCGCCGTATCAGCCCGGCGTCGGTGAGAGCGTGCAACACGTCGTAGACCGCCTGCCGCGACACCCCCGGCAGAACAGCCCGCACAGCATCGAAGACAGTCTCGGTGGCTGCGTGTGGGCGTGCATGCACAACCTCGAGCACCGTGACTCTGGGACGAGTCACGCGAAGCTCAGCGTTACGCAGTTGGGCTGCATAATCCGGCGTCGAAGGCACCTTTCCACTATTGCGCAATCTTCTGGACTGAACCCAGACTTTCGCGAAAATCATCGCTGACAGGGCCCTCCCGACCGATTCGTCCGTGCTGGAAGTGAGCCGGATTCCTCGCTCTTTCTGGCGTCCCCACACCGCCTTCAGGTTTGTTGTGCGTCGACGCGTCCTGCTGTGTGGTTCCACAAACTCCGACAATCTCCCCGTCGTCCAACTACCGTGAAAGGGAGAATCCGCCGAGGTCAGGAGTGCTCGTGCCCAAACTGGAGATCAAGAGGAAGTCAGAACTCTCACGGCAGGAAGTCGCCGACCGACTCATCGCCCTCGGCCAAGCCCTCGCCAGTGGATCGGAAGTGGAGCTGGGGTCGGGTGGGGACTCGATCGAAATCAGTGTTCCGGAACAGGTTCGGTGGGAACTCGAGATCGAAGTCGACGGCAACGAAGTCGAGATAGAAATCGAGATTCACTGGCGCGACGACCCTCAGGAAGAATCGGAAGAGAAGTCTCCGCCTCGCACCAAAGCAGTTCGTCGCAGCCGACCACGCAAGAGCACTTCCACATAGGCCGACTCGAATACGGTTGTTCGGCACTTACGGAGATGCCGACACCTCGAGAGACACGACGCGCAGCAGTGCTCGGAGGTCACTTTCGATCCGTCGAAACAGTTGATACACAACGATGAATCCGGCGATACCGCCCAAACACAGCGCACGGACTGTTGCGTTGAGTTCCTCACCGGCACCCGAACCGACAAAACTGAGCCCCGCGATTCCCACCAGTGGAACCGACGCCGCGACTGCGAGGTAACGCGTGCTGCTCCGACCCAACGAGCGAATATCGCGTCCGTCGTCGCTTCGTAACTCGCCGTGTGACAACAAGATCGGATACAGACATCGAACCGAGTAGTACGTCAGGATGAAGAACGGATACGCGACTGCGACGGCGCCGCACACCGCCAGCGACGACATCAGGTGCACGTAGGCTCGCTGCGGAATTCCGCCGGCGGCAATCTGCAATGCGACCGGATATGCGATACCGGCCAGAACCCACAGACCGAATGCGATCACGACCGCGCGATGTCCGACGTTCAGCGTCGCAGTACGCGCTTTGTTCAAGACCTCCGCGCTGTACGTCTGACCGTTGCGCAGTCCGTGAGGCACGGTGAGTGCAAGCCGACACCAATACAGGATCGCTGCGGCACCGAGAGAGAACGCAGCCACCCCGATGACCAGATGAACCTGCTCGAGATGCTGCTGAGCCTGCGGCGAGAGACCCGAGATGATCAGCATCTTGTTGTAGTAGTAGTTGTAGCCCGCCGCAAGAAGATTCGGAATTCCGATCGCGGCAAGCACTATCGGCAGCGCCCACTTCCACAGCGTCGAACGTGGACTCCCTTCCGGTGGGTCCACCAGATTGCGAGCAGACCGGTCCAGACACAGTGCGAACTGACGAGCCAACTTTCGGCCGCCAGACCACCTTCCGTCTCTCTCCGGCGAGAGAGACTTGACCAGAACTCGGCGCAGCGCCGGCGGACAGTCGTCCGGTAGCCGTGCCTCGGCTGCGGGATCCACCCCGCGCCGGCGGGCCTCGAGCGCCTTCTTGGGCGACGGTGGGTTCTCCCCCGATCCGTCGTCCGTGAAAGGCCTACTCCCGGTGAGGAGTTCCCACAACATCACGCCGAGTGCGTAAATGTCGCTACGGGTGTCGAGTGTGCCAGGCGCCCCCACCGCACAGGCCTCCAATTGCTCCGGAGACATGTAGGCAAGCGAGCCTCCGACAAAACAAGCAGCGTCCTCGGTCGAAACCTCCTCGCTCGAGCTGACGTTGAAGTCGGCGAGCTTGGGGATGCCTTCGACACTGAGCAGTACGTTCGCCGGCTTAATGTCCCGATGTAATACGCCGTGCTCACGCGCATACTCGAGGGCATCGGCCAGTCGCATCCCCATCCAGGCCACGGTCTCCGGCCACGACATCGCAGCGATCTCGCTCCTCAGGCTCGTCTCGCTGGGCTTCATCTCTCCCTTCTTCGCCAGGGTCTTGTCGATGGCGTCGAGAAGTAGTTGTCCGGACCGCTGCGCCTGCGGTGTCACGCGGACAAGTTTGACCACGTCGAGCAGGGTCCCACCCGGCACGTATTCCATGAACAGGACTCGCAGTGCGCGTTCCTCGAGCAACCGTTGATCGAAGACCCGGACGATGTTGGGATGGTCGAGCTGGGCGAGAGTCTGCGGCTCGACTCCGACGTTGCGCGAGATTTTCAACGCAACCCACCGCTGCATCGACAGTTGCCGAGCGAGGAACACTCGGGCGAATGCGCCGTGCCCGAGTTCCAACACCAGCTCGAAATCGTCCAGGTGCTGCCCGATTTCGAACTCGTCGAAACCCGACAGTCCCAACATCATCACCTCTTCGCGACCGACCATCGAATCACGGTCGAACATCTGCTCGAAACTCTCTGCCTGCAAGGGAAACTCGCTGAGGTACTCGGCTGCTGCGACGTCCTCCCCACCCTGCTTCCGCAGCCGGAACTCCTCGTACAGAAGCTCGGCCGGTAATGGTTCTTCGAGTAATTCGGGATACTCGGCACAGTAATCCGTGAGCCGTTTCGGGCAATCATTTTTCAGCCAGCGGTACTCCATGTCGATTCCGACCAGTTCGATCAGCGCCGCCCGACGAATCTTGGCTGGATCAGGCAGATAGTCGCTCAGGTCGGACGGGGTTCGTCCCTCCTCCCAATCCGCCACAAGGCGGCCGAGACCGTTTGCACCGTTCTGGCCGTCACGCACCACCCGCAGCGTTGAGGGGCGCAACTCGGTGACGGTGCCCCGTTCGGTCAGGGGCCCGCCCGCGATTGTCGCGTCACTGGCCTGCGCACCACGTTCATTCATGACACTTCTGTTCCGCACCTCGATCACAATGAATCGGAGTGACTCACTTCAGCGTAACCCCGGTGGTACTCCAGACCCCAGCGAATCTATTCGGCGTGAACTGCCGACTCCGTGCCGATGCGAACGAGTTCGTCGCGCTCTTTGATTTTGATCCGATCACGCCCATGCTTCACACCGAGGGCACGTTCGGCGGCATCGATGCGAAGCCATCCATCCCAATCGACGGGCACCACTCTGCCGGCCCCGAGGACCTCCGCGATCCGGCCGTGGCCGGCTCGACGCTCGTATACCGAATCCAACTGTCGCAGCAAGGTTTCGACGGTTTGGCGAGCGTCTGGCCGCGCCGCACCGATCAGCCCGGCGGCACCTCGCTTCATCCAGCCCGTCACAAACAAACCTGCGATCGGCGAGCCGCTCTCGTCGACCGCTGCGCCGCCCTGGTGCGCAACATTGCCGCGTCCGTGATCGAAAGGCACCCCGGCAAGTGGCGTCCCGAGAAATCCGATTGCCCGGTACACAGCTTGAACCGGATAGTCGGTACAGATACCCGAAGCGGTGACGTGACCATATCCGTCCGGGTCTGTCCGCTCGACGCGGAGTGCTTCGACTTTCCCGCTGCCGAGAATCTGCGCCGGCTGTCGGTAGAAGTGCAGGTGAACTCGGCGCCGGGAAGTCCGATCGGCAGAAGCAGCGTCCGCGAAACCACGGAGTGTCTCGACTGTCAGTCGGGTGTGCGCCAACTGTTTGGTCATCCGCTCGACATGCCGGTCCGGCGCGACATCGGCAGCATCGACGACAACATCTACGCCGGGTAGTTCACCGAGAGCGCGCAACTCGTTCGGGGAGAAGCGAGCGTCGGCGGGTCCGCGCCGGACAAAGATGTGTACTTCGCGAACTCGACTGCCGGCGATCCCTTCCCGAACTTGGTCGGAGACGTCCGTGGCCTGCAGCGATTGCGCCTCGGCGAGGAGCATACGGGTGACGTCGAGTGCGACGTTGCCACCTCCGATCACTGCGACCGATTCCGCGTTCAGCGGCCACTGCGGCGAGCTGTCCGGGTGATCGTTGTACCAACCGACAAACTCGGCGCCACCGAAAGAACCTGGAAGCTCGACGCCGGGAATGTCGAGAGGTGCATCCCGCGGCGCACCGGTTGCAATGATCACGGCATCGTAGGACGAACGTAGGTCATCGACGGAAAGGTCCTTTCCGATCTCCACGTTGCAGAACAGCCGGAACTCACTGGCGACCAGCGTGGTGTGCAGAGAATGGGCGAACTTTTCGGACTCGGGGTGCCCTGGTGCGAGACCGTAGCGCACCAGTCCGTACGGCGTCGGTAGACGCTCGAACACGTCTGTCTTGGTGCCGGGCGCAAGTTCGGCGAGAGCGCCGGCGGCGTGGATTCCCGCCGGCCCCGCTCCGACGATCGCGACACTGAGCGGTGGTGAGAAGAATCGGGGCGCCGCAGGCGGGGATACCGCTGGACCTCTGGCGTTGATCATCCCCCGAGGCTAGGACCTCAACTGCGCTGGAGATCAAGTCCGCTTTCAGCAGCCCGCTTTTCAGTAACCTTGCTCTGCAGGCTTGTGCTCGGTTGTGTAGCGGTAGAAGTCCGCTAGTTGGAGTTCGCCGGCAGCTGCCTCGTCGACTATGACGGTCACGTGTGGATGCAGCTGCAGCACCGACGCCGGGCAGAATGCCGAGACCGGACCTTCGACCGCGGCCCGGACGGCGGGCGCTTTGCGGGCGCCGTCCGCGATCAGGACGAGATGCCGTGCATCACTGATGGTTCCGAGTCCTTGCGTGATCACATGATGCGGTACGTCGGCTGGGTCTGCGAAGAACCGTGCATTGTCGGCGCGGGTCCTCTCGGTCAAGGTCTTCACTCGGGTGCGCGATGCAAGCGAGGAGGAGGGCTCGTTGAAACCGATGTGTCCGTTCAGGCCGATGCCGAGGATCTGCACGTCGATGGGACCGTTTTCGGCGATGGCAGCGTCGTAACGCCGGGCAGCGTCACTGGGATCCGCGGCCCCGCCGTCGGGGCTGAACACTCGCGCATTGTCGATGTCGAGGTGATCCACGAGTTCCGTGCGGATGGTGTGCGCGTAGGACTGCGGCTTATCGGACGTGAGACCTACATACTCGTCGAGAAGATACGCGCTCATCGCCGCGAACGACACTCCCGATTCTCGATGCCTCTTGATCAGCTCTCGATACGTGTGCAGCGGTGATGATCCGGTCGCGAGGCCGAGCGTCCGCGCTCCGTTTTCGATTGCGCCACAAACGATATCTGCAGCGATTCGCCCGCCGTCCTCCGGACTGGGAACTATGACGATTTCCATTCAGACTTCCTCGCCGCTCTTGCCCGCTCCGACGATGGCCTCACGTACCGAACCCGAAGCGCGGTCCAACAGTTCGGTTGCTTCGGCGAAGTCGCATTCGGCCAACAACATGACGACCGCTGCCTTCACATGACCATCGGCATCGTCGATGGTCTCCGCAGCGATCTCGGTATCGACTCCGGTGGCTGCCGCGACGATCCGGTTCGCACGATCGACAAGCTTGGCATTGGTCGGCCGAAGATCGACCATCAGATTGTGGAATGCCTTCCCGGAGCGAACCATACTGGCCGTGGAGAGCATGTTGCACACCATCTTCTGCGCAGTTCCGGCCTTGAGCCTCGTCGATCCGGTGAGGATTTCGGGGCCGGTCTCCACTTCGATGGCCACGCCGGCGTGAGAACTCATTGCCGCGTTCCGGTTGCACGAGACTGCCACTGTTGCAGCGCCGAGTTCGCGGGCGTGATCGAGTCCCCCGATGACGTAGGGGGTACGACCGCTGGCAGCCAGACCCACCACGACGTCGTTGGCGTTCAACGAGATTGCGTCGAGATCGACCCCAGCCGCTCGCGGATCGTCCTCTGCCCCCTCGACGGCGTTCAGAAACGCTCCAGGGCCACCGGCGATGATGCCGAT
Organism: Rhodococcus sp. MPR-R1B; assembly: GCF_058793255.1. Taxonomy (NCBI): domain Bacteria; kingdom Bacillati; phylum Actinomycetota; class Actinomycetes; order Mycobacteriales; family Nocardiaceae; genus Rhodococcus; species Rhodococcus sp. MPR-R1B. The sequence continues at coordinate 11,551 of NZ_JBXAFO010000023.1, read as the reverse complement.
CACCTCGCCCGGATCGGTCCCGAACGTCGGAGGGCATTCCACCGCGTCGAGAACTCCCAGACGCCCACTTGTCCCCGCTCCCAGGTAGATCAGTCGACCACCTTGTGCTCGGGCCGCGACGATCAAGTCGACTGCGACTTCGATGGCGGGTAGTACCGCTGCCACCGCGTCGGCCACGATTGAGTCCTGTTGATTCATCACCGTCAGCAGACCCGACACCGACATGACATCGAGATCGCGGGTCAGAGGGTTGGGTCTCTCGGTGGAGAGCATTTCCAATTGCATTGTGGCGAGTCCTCCTCGATCGATATTCATTACGACGACTCCTCGTCAGTACTCACAGCGACGACTCCTCGTCAGTACTCACAGCGACGACTCCTCGTCAGTACTCACAGCGACGACTCCTCGTCAGTGCCGCTTCGAAGCAATGGCATCATGGCTTCGTTGCAGAGCAGAGAGTGCGCTGGGCAGCGAGTGCGCCACCATCGCAAAAATTGTGTCGACTACCAACAGCTGACCGGTGCGGCTTGCCATCGCAGCCGATCGGAAACCGAATTCTCTACCGGCAGTGAGCAGAACGTGATGTGACTGCACGGCAAGCGTCGATCGTGCCCCTCCGGTGATCGCAGCCGTCGACGCCCCGGTTCGGCGGGCAAGGGCAAGTGGTTCCACGACATCCGAAGTCTCACCTGAATGTGAGATCCCCACTGCGATGTCGTCCGGTCCGAGCAAGCTGGCGCTGACCATGGCCGCGTCTCGGTCGAGATGAACCCGGCAGTTGACGTCGATGCGAGAGAGCTTCAACGTGAGGTCTTGCGCGACGATGCCAGAGGCGCCGATGCCGTAGACCTCGACGCGGCGGGCGGATCGAATCCGGGACACAACTTCTTCGAGCGCAGCAGGATCTGTCAATTGCGCCGTGCCCTTGAGTTGTTCGGATTCGAACTCGGCGAGCTTGGCCATCACCTCACCGGCCGAGTCGGCAGCAACGATGTCCACACCGAGCGGGATCGTGTTCTCTGTACCGGACCCGCTGATAGCCGCCAGAGCGAGACGAAGCTGTGGATAACCCTCGAAACCGAGCCGTTTGGCTGTGCGGACCACTGTCGCCGTGCTTGTCGACGCTCGTTCAGCAAGATCGTTGACCGTCAGTGTGGACGCCAGACTGGGATCGGCTTCGATGATTTCGGCGATCCGCAGCTCGGCAGGCGAGAGGCTACTCAGTGATGCACGAATACGAGCAAGCAGGTCGACGGACGCCGGAGCACTCCGGTCCAAAGTCATAACGCCTCGATTCGCATCGTTCTCGGAGCTGACGGCACCGATGTGATTCTAGGCAGCCCACGGCTTCCTGGCGTCAGAGATCCGAGCACACTGGCGTGACGCGCACCGGTGCACGAAGCAATGCTGCCGGGCAATCCGTGCGCGGTGAGATAGCCGAGAACCGCGAAAGCCAATGCTTCCTTGATATCGGAGGTGACGCCGAGCTCGTCCGAAGAGACAAGCGCTATGTCGCCCAGTTCGTCACGGAGCATCGCCATCAACGTCGGATTCTTGGTGCCACCGCCTGACACCACTACTTCGATAGCCGCGAGTGCTTTGACGGAATCGGCGACGGTCCGGGCGGTCAGTGCAGTCAGTGTCGCGACGATGTCGGCCAGAGACAACGACTCGTAGCCACGCAGAGCGGCGAGCAGATAGTCCCGATGGAACAATTCTTTGCCCGTGCTCTTGGGAGCGGGCCGCGCGTAATACGGTTCGCTCAGTAGTTGTGCCAGCAGATCGACGTTCGGTGTGCCCGCTGCGCCCAGAGCCCCACCGAGATCGAACCACTGCTCCCCGGCAGTGAATTCGCCTACCGCAGCGTCGATCAGCGCATTTGCGGGGCCGGTGTCGAAGGCAATCGGCACTGCGGCACCTTCTGCCGTCGATGTCGGGACGCCACCCGGAGCAGTGACGTTCGCGATGCCACCGAGATTGAGCGCGACGGAACCCGAAGTTCTTCCGTTGAGCCACAATACGTCGAATGCGCTGACAAGTGGAGCGCCCTGACCACCCGTCGCCACGTCGCGAGAGCGCAGGTCCGACACGACCGTGCATCCGGTCTTCTCGGCTATCCAGGCCGGCTGCCCGAGCTGGAGAGTGCCTTTTACTTGCGCTCCTTCGACCCAGTGGAACATCGTCTGACCATGTGAGGAGATCAATTCCGCACTGCCACCGCACAGTTCCGCGTTCGCCCGCGCAGCCACGGCCGCGAATGCCTGTCCGATCTCGGTGTCGAGTTGGCAGATCTGACCGACAGTGGTGGACGCCGGCGGTACCGCAGCAGCCACCGCTGCCCGCAACTCACCGGAATATGGTTCGCTGACCATCCCCAGTGGGGTCAGCACAAGAGTGTCCCCGTCGATCCGGATGTCTGCTGCGGCAGCATCGATAGCGTCGTACGAAGTACCGGACATCAGACCGATGACTCTCATGAAATATCCCTTACTCGCATCGTTTCGGCATTCGGAAGAACTGCAGTCAGTCGACGAGTGCCCGCTTGTGGGCATTCCCTCGCAAGGTACTCAAGGCGATCGCGCTGACGGCGCACGTTGCCATCACGAAGTAGGCCGGAATATCGAGATTGGACGTTTCCTTGATCAACCACGTGATGATCAGACCGGCGCAGCCCGAAAAGACCGCGTTGGACAGGGAGTATGCGAGTCCCAATCCGGTGTACCGGACCGAGGTGGGGAACATCTCGGAGAGCATGGCGGGTCCTGGTCCGGCAACAAGTCCCACTGCGGCGCCGGCGGCAAACACTGCAAATCCCTTGGCTGTCAGAGACGTCTGCTCATTCTGCAGGACGTTGAGCAGCGGCAGAGCCAAGACCAGAATTATCACGGTGCCGGTGAGCATGACCGCGCGTCGTCCGATGCGATCGCTGAGTCCACCCGCGATCGGAATGGTCACCGCGAAGCCCGCATTGGCTAGCACGGAAGCAACAAGTGCCTGATGGAAAGTCGCGTTGAGTGAACTCTGAAGATAAGTCGGCATCACGACGAGGAACGTGTAACCAGCAGCAGACCACCCCATCAACCGCCCGATTCCGAGCAGAATCGCCTTGGCTGTCTCTCCGACAGTCGGCTGCACTACAGGCGCCGCTTCATCAGCTGTCGGTTCGGACTGGACTGATCGAGCACGCTCGAACGACGGCGTTTCTTCGAGGCGGAGCCTGAGCCACAGAGCAACCAGACCCATCGGAAGTGCAAGGAGGAACGGAATGCGCCAGCCCCAGTCACCGAGCTGTCCCGGGTCGAGGACAGTGGCGAGGAGTGCTGCGATACCCGCACCGGCGAGCAGTCCGAGTGCGACGGTGAACGACTGCCACGAGCCGTACAGCCCACGTCGTCCGGGCGGAGCGAACTCGGTCATCACCGACACTGCACCGCCGAACTCACCACCGGCCGACAATCCCTGCAGAATTCGAAGGACCGTCAAGAGCAGCGGTGCCAGAATTCCGACGCTCTCGTAGGTGGGCAGCACACCGATCAGGGTCGTCGCACCCGACATCAGCAGAAGAACGATCACCAAGGTGGGGCGTCGGCCGATGCGGTCACCGAGTCGACCGAACAGCGCGGCCCCCACTGGGCGGAAGAAGAAGGCCAGCGCAAACGACGCGTAGGTCTTGATCAGGCTTTCGAGGTCGCCGGAGCCGTCGGCGCTGAAGAAGTTCGACGCGATGATCGTCGCGAAGAACCCGTACACACCGAACTCGTACCACTCGATGAAATTTCCGACGGAGCCGGCGACGAGCGCCCTGCGCCGTTTGAGCTGCGCACCATCGTTCCGTGTCTGCACTGTGATGCCCATGCCGTCCTCCGTTGACGAAACCCGAATATGCAACAAAGTTTCATCTGAACAGAGTAGAAATGTCAAGAAGTTTCACGATTGGATTTTTACTACGCCCCGAAGCCTTATGCTCCCGCGAACGTGAATGCCTCCGCCCGTTCGAACTGGTCAGTGGAGTCACCGGAATAGACGGTGCTCTCGTTCGGTCCGAGTCCGAGCTTTCGGACGGGTGTCCCTTCCGCGAGATCCATCGACGCCACGTCCACCCAGAAGATATTGGGCGTCATCGCCGACTCGAAGAAATAGAGCGTGCGTTTGTGATCGACGACGGTGCGCCAACGGGTCGATGAAATGTTGGGCTCATCGGGAGTCGAAATCCCCAGGGGCACCGACACATTCCGAATAACACTGAAGGTGGATGCCAACGCCGCCCGCGGATCGTCCGTCTGCGGTATCGCATCGACATAGAACGACGCCCGAGCGAATCTGTCAGCGGCACGGTTGGTTCCGGGCAGCATGACGGTTCCGTTGATCTGCTTCCAGTACTCGTTGACGGCGAGTTGCTGATCGAAGATCGGCGAATTGGTCATCACCTGGTACTCACGGCTGTGATGAATCGTCGGGCGTCCACCGACGTACTCGATGATCGCGCTGTCTCCCCCAGCGTCCGAGAGCGACATGTGCAGCGTTGCGAGGCGGTCTTCGCCGGGAACGGCAGCGGTCACTACCGTGAACGGTTCCGACGCGAGCACTTCGACCGCTTCCTGAACTGTCGCAAAGCTGTCCAGGACGTATTGCGCCCACGCCGCGATCGACAATCCCGGGGTCGAACCGTCATACGTCGGGTACTCGGACTCGACCAACCACAAAAGATTGGCAGACAGCCCAGCCTCGTTGACCCCGTCGGTCGTGCACATGTCGTAGGCCGTCGCGACAACACTTCCGTATTTCGACGTCCACTGTATCGAGTTCGGACCTGCACAGCCCTCTCTGGTCATGCCGCGCGGGAATGCCCAGAGGTTTGTTCCGAGGTCGACCTTCCAATCCATCGATCGAGCAGTGATCACAGTGTCGTTGGGCCCCAAGTAGACCAAGCGTGTACACATCGAAAGCTATCCCTTCGTTACGGCGTGACGATATTGAAACTGGGATCGAAGGTATCGAGCAACCCTCCCAGCGTCTCGAGCGCTGATTCGTCTCCGTCGAGCGAAATCTGCCCGGCCTTGGCCAGTTCGGCGGCCGCGCCCGGTTGAAGAAGCGCTCCCACGAGCGCCGCCTTCGGGCCCGAGACCGTCAGTTGTGTGTTCGGTGACGCACCCTTACGTGCATTGAGGACACCGCGCTTGACCCACGCAGTCCATGCCTCGTCGCCGCGATCGGTGAACACGAAATCGATCCGCAGTTCCGCGTCGGTGGCCTTGCCGCCGATGAGATGTATTGCAACGAAGTCGAAGAGGATGTCGATGGGCATCGCGAGGACACTGTCCTGACTTGCCGTGACGTACGGGGCAGGCTGGGCGCCCTCGCGTAGTTCCAATGCGGCCGAGAGATAGATCCCACGCCACTGCGGCCCTTCGGCTTGATAGCCCATCTGCTCGTAGACGTCGGCTTGCAGGTTCCTCGCTTCGGCGTTCTCCGGTTGCGCGAACACCAACTTGTGCAGGATCTCTGCCGCCCATCGGTAGTCCGCGGCGTCGAATGCCCGCTTACCCTCGTCCAGGATCTTCTGCGCGCCAAGGAGATCGACGAACCTCTTCGCCGATTCGACCGGCGGATGAGGATGAAGCGACACCGGATCGCCGTCCCACATTCCCAGTTCCTTGGTGTACACGGCGCGAACGTCGTGGTGCAGAGTGCCGTGATATCCGCGGTTGTACCACTTGCGCCCGAGTTCGTCCGGTAGTTCGATCACCTCGGCAGCTTCGAGCGGCGTGTACCCCTTGTTCGCGAGACGGAGTGCCTGGTCGTGAATGTACTTGTAAGTGTCCCTTTGCGATTCGATGAACGGCACCAGGTTCTCGTTACCCCACACCGGCCACGTGTGCGGTCCGTAGTGAACAGCCGCGTCGTCTCCCCACCGCTCGAGAGTCTCGTCCAGATACCGCGCGAAGTTCCGAGCGTCGCGAGTGCGCGCACCTCTTAAGGTCTGGATGTTGTGGAGCGAATGATTGGCATTCTCCGCACAGGTCAGCGCGGCGAGTTCGGGGATCCAGATGTGCATTTCCTCCGGGGCCTCGGTATCCGGCGCGTAGAGGAACTCGAATTCCAGACCGGCTATCTCACGCTTCGTTCCGGTCTCCGTGATGCTGTCAGTGGGGGAAATATACGAGACAAGTGGACCTTTCGTGCTGATCGTGCCGATGCCGCAGGTAACCATCCCTTTGGCATCGAGATCGAGCAATCCACCGAAGGCGTAGAAGGACCGTCTCGCCATGGCATTTCCGGCGACGACGTTTTCCCCGATCGCGAACTTGTCGAACGACGCGATCGTGCCCGGTGCGATGATCGGAACTCGCCCGGACGTCACGTCGTCCAGATCGACGATCCCTTTGACTCCGCCGTAGTGGTCGATGTGGGTGTGCGTGTAGATGATCGCCGAAACTGGCTTGTCGCTGACGTGCTCACGAATCATCTTCATACCCTGGCGCGCCGATTCGACCCCCGCCATACAGTCGATGACGATCAGTCCCTCGCCACCTTCGACAACCGTCAAATTTGCCAGGTCGTTGTTCCGTACCTGGTAAAGGCGATCCGTCACCTGATACAGACCACCTCGGCGCATCAGTTGTCCTTGACGCCACAGGCTCGGATTGACTGTCTCCGGCGCGGCAACATCGTCACCGAGGTATGCCATCGCATCAGGATCGAAGACCGTATGCCCGTCATCGGCGACAACCTTGCCCGGCAACGGAGCGATCAACCCTCGATCCGCGTCGGCAAAATCCTGCCGGTCGTCCATGGCATACCGTGCGACTGCCTCGCGATTCGCCGTGACTGTGGCCGGTGTTGCGTCCTTCGGTGTCTGGCACATGGCACTCCCCGCTCGGATACGACGATCTGATACCCCATCATCTGTATCGGTTGGGCACGCGCTTGGAATCACCCGCGCAGGGTGAAGCTCCCACGAACACGCGAGGTGATCAGCCGGGGAGTTCCTCGGAATTCCGAGATGCGAGTGCAATCACCAGGACCGCGATCCCACATCCGGCAACCAGGATCCATCCCGACCTCGATGCCTGCGCGACATCCACCGATGCACTGCCGCCGATGATGCCACCGGCCAGCGCAACACCGAGAGCAGCACCGAATTGGCGTGCACTGGAGGTTATTCCACCAGCAAGCCCCGCCTGCGATCTCGGCAACCCGTTGACGGCGGTGTTGGTGATCGGGGCATTCGAGAACCCGAATCCGATACCGAGGAACAGGTAAGCGGCCAAGAGCATCGGAATCGCCGTGTTGTTGTCGAGCGAGACCAGGCACAGTCCACCGAGCGTCGTGAAACTACCGGCGATCAGCAGCGGTCGCCGCGGGCCGAAGCGTCCGACGAGTATTCCGGACAACGGCGCGCAGACCGTTGCCGCAACGGCCATCGGGAGGGTGATCGCGCCGGCCAGGGCCGGACTCATACCGCGGGAGTGCTGCAAGTAGAACGTGCCGAGCAGTAGCGTCGCGTTCAACGCCACGAACACCACGACAGCGCCGATCACAGCCGACGAGAACGTTCTGCGGCGAAAGAGTGCCAGATCCATCAGTGGCTCGCGCTTGCGTGATTCGACGCGGATGAATGCGGCCAACGCTGCAGCAACAACGACATACCCTGCCGTCGCCGCGGCAGAGAACCATCCGATTCGCGGACCCTCGATCAGAAGGGCGACCGCCCCGCCGACAAGAATCACCAGTAGCAACTGACCGGGAAGATCGAGTCGTCGCGACTGCTGCGCTCGGGACTCCGGAACAAACACAGCAGTCAAGACGAGCACGGCCAAGATCACCGGCACGTTGATCCAGAAAACCGATCGCCAGCCGAAACTTTCGATGAGCACGCCGCCGACGATCGGCCCTGCCGCCATACTCAGGCCGAAGACCGCGGCCCACACCCCGATTGCCTTGGCCCGCTCCTTCGGGTCGGTCATCACGTTGACGACGATCGCCAAGGCAACCGGACTGAGCATCGACCCGCCGACGCCTTGGACGATCCGCGCCGCGATCAACATCTCGACGGACGGAGCGAGCGCGCAGGCAATCGACGCCACCCCGAAGACGACGAGCCCGATCTGAAAGACTCGTCTCCTGCCGAAACGATCGGCCACTGCTCCGGACGAGATCAGCAAGCTCGCCAGGACGAGTGTGTATGCGTTGACGACCCATTCCAGACCACGGGTTCCGACGCGAAATCCCTCACCGATCGTCGGCAGGGCCACGTTGACGATGGTGGTGTCCAACCCGACGACGAACAGGCTCGTGCAGCAGATCGCCAGGATGCCCCATCGCCGCCCTGCATCGAGTCCGATCACTTGCGGTTCGATCCCGCTCGAAGGTTTCATGGTCGGACTCCATCTCTCGAAGTGCTCTGCCGTACTCGACTGTTGAAGGATCGTTGCTCTCCAGCGTCCGAAGCCGGTAGAAATTTTGCGGAAACTGCAAAGATGGACAGCATGGATGCTGAATTCGAGCAGTTGATCACCGATATCGGACCGAGACTGCGCACGCTCCGACGCGATCGCGGATTGACCCTCGAGGGCCTGTCCGAGGCCACCGGCGTCTCCGTCAGCGCACTCTCACGCCTCGAATCGGGGAAGCGTCGTCCCACCCTCGATCTGCTGTTGCCGCTTGCCCGAGCGCACCGGGTCGCGCTGGACCAACTCGTCGGCGCCCCCGCTACGGGCGATCCTCGGGTTCACCTCACCCCGAGCCGACGCAAGAACGGCAGTGCCGTCGTTCCGTTGACGCGCTATCCCGGCCGCGTGCAGGTCTTCAAGCAGGTGATCGGTCCGCGTCCACCGAAGCTCGTCACCCACGCCGGCTACGAATGGCTCTACGTCCTCGCCGGGGATCTGCGTCTCATCCTGGGGGCGAACGAGGTTCTCCTACACCCCGGGGAAGTCGCGGAGTTCGACACTGCCGAGCCCCACTGGTTCGGGCCTGCCGATGAACAGGTGGTGGAAATCTTGCATCTTTTCGGCCCGCAAGGCGAGAAGGCACACGTGCGCACGAAGGCAAAAACTACTACTGCACAAGACCTGGTTCCCGAAAGTTAGTTCACTGCATGCGTTTTCAATCGGTTCGACAGTGTGTGAGCGTGCTCGAGGAGCAGCGTTCCCAACTCGGCATGACGCGCGGGCCGGAAGCGAGTTTCCACTCCGGTCAGGCTCAACGCCCAGGCCGGGCGACCGTTGCGGTCGAACACCGCGGCACCCATCCCCCAGCTTCCCTCGACGATGAGGGCTGGATTGACGGCGTAGCCGGTGACCCGCGTCGACTCGATTCGCTCTCGAATCGATGTCTCACTGTGGATCTCACCCCATTCCGAATCCAGATTCACCCGGGCGAAATAGTCGTCGACGTCCCGCGCCGGTAGGTGGCTCAAGATGGCAAGGCCGGCCGACGCGACTCCCAACGGGAAACGCTTCCCCTCGTGCAGCACGTGAGATCGCAGCGGAAAACTGCCTTCCTGACTCAGGATGCAGACAGTCTCGTCACCTCGACGTGCCGACAGGAATGCGCTCTCCCCCGTGACCCGGGCAAGTTCGTCGACGACGTCGCGAGCGCGGTCGGTGATGTCGTACCGATTTCCGGCCGCCGCCCCCAAGAGGTACAACTCCGGACCGAGCGACCACCGACCGGTTCGTGCGTCACGGTCGACCAGCCCTTCGGCAGCCAAGGACGTGAGCAGTCGGTGCGCGGTGGGCCGAGCGAGGCCGGTGAGCTTGCCCAACTCCGTGGTGGAAGCGCCCGTTGGTTCGGACGCGCCGAGGGCTCGTAGAAGTGCCGCCACCCGCGCGACCATGGCCGGCGATTGCTCGTGAGTTGGCATGCCTTTATCCTAGCGTCCATTCAGTGAACGAATTTTCTTCAGACGATCAGTAGTCGATCAGTTCTCGGTTGATGTTCGATATTCCTTGAACCTGTGAACTGGAGATAGTTCACTGGATATCGAAGTGAGTGAGTGTCTACTCAATGAACGCCTGGCAGGGAGAGAACATGACAGCAAAGGTGTACGAGTCCGCAGCAGACGCGGTCGCCGACATCGTCGACGGCGCAACGCTGGCAGTCGGCGGATTCGGTTTGTGCGGCATCCCCGACGTGTTGATCGACGCGATCGCAGCTACGAGTGCAACCGACCTCGAGGTGTTCTCCAACAACTGCGGCGTCGACGATCACGGCCTCGGAATCTTGCTGAGCGCGGGACGTATCCGACGGGTGACCGCGTCGTACGTCGGTGAGAACAAGGAGTTCGCCCGGCAGTACCTGGCCGGCGAACTCGAAGTGGAACTGACGCCGCAGGGAACGCTCGCTGAGCGTCTGCGCGCCGGCGGAACCGGAATCCCGGCATTCTTCACACCGGCCGGAGTGGGTAGCCCCATCTCCGACGGCGGAATGCCATGGCGCTACGACGCCGACGGCTCGATCGCTATTGCATCGCCTCCGAAGGAGACTCGCGTCTTCGGAACCAAGCGTTACGTGATGGAAGAGGCGATCAACGCCGACTACGCACTCGTGCACGCTGTTCTCGGAGACACCGACGGCAACCTCGTGTTCGACAAGACCGCGATGAACTTCAACCCGCTCGCCGCGATGGCGGGACGGGTCACCATCGCGCAGGTGGAACGTCTGGTCGAGCCCGGTGAAATCGACCCGGCATCGGTGCACCTGCCCGGAGTCTTCGTGCAGAGAATTGTGCACACCGGCCCTCAGAACAAGCGAATCGAAAAGCGAACCGTCAGCGCTTCGGAAGGAACCTCACGATGACCGCACCAGTGACAGTGACGGGTTGGACGCGCCAGCAGATGGCAGCGCGGGCGGCTGCAGAGATGATCGACGGGGAGTACGTCAATCTCGGAATCGGCCTTCCCACACTGATTCCCGGATACCTGGGCTCGGACGTTCGTGTGGTCCTGCACTCGGAGAACGGAATTCTCGGCACCGGACCGTATCCCACCGAGGACAACGTCGATCCTGACCTCATCAACGCCGGCAAAGAGACCGTGACCGTCAACCCCGGTGCAGCATATTTTGATTCGGCCCTCTCGTTCGGGATGATCCGCGGCGGCCACATCGACACCGCAGTCCTCGGCGGTATGCAGGTGTCGAAGACGGGTGACCTCGCAAACTGGATGGTCCCCGGCAAGATGGTCAAGGGCATGGGCGGCGCAATGGACCTCGTCCACGGTGCCCGGCGTGTCATCGTCGTCATGGAGCACAACGACCGCGACGGCAACCCCAAGATCGTCGACGCGTGCACCCTGCCCCTGACCGGCCAGGGCGTGGTGAATCGGATCATCACCAACCTCGCCGTCATCGACGTGAGCGACGAAGGCCCACTCGTCCTGCGTGAACTCGCCCCCGATGTCAGCGTCGAAGACGTAGTCGCCGCAACCGGCACCGAACTGAAAGTTGAACTGGCATGACCGACACGACAACTGTGATTGTTGCGGGAGCTCGTACCCCGATGGGTCGACTCCTCGGATCGTTGAAAGACCTCTCCGGGTCCGACCTC
>NZ_JBXAFO010000022.1:0-92490 GCF_058793255.1 Rhodococcus sp. MPR-R1B | reverse complement strand
CCCCACCACCAACACCAACCCCACACCAAACAACACCCACCGACACCACCGCGCCCATCCCCCGAATGCCATCACCCGCGCACCATAAGCCGAGCAGCCACGCGATACGGCTCTGGACTCGCCGGCGAAATTCAGGTGTCGCTATTCAGCACGATTTGTGTGCGCCCACCGTCTCTGTTTGGGCGACGAATACCGATTCGAGTATGTTGCACCCGAGCCGACCCACACACGGTCTACCGATGAATTTTGTCGAGTTGACACTATCGAAGGATGACCCTTGGTTTTCGAATCCGGCCACCCGATGATGATTGCCCTCGACATTGACGGCACCCTGCACGTCGCCGAGGACACGAATCCACTCGCGCACGAAACGATCAGCATCGCAGTGAGATCGGCTGTGCGGGCCGCTGTTCGATCCGGAGCCCACGTCGTGCTGTGCACCGGCAGACTCGCCCCCGCGACGCGACCGTTCCTACTCGAGCTCGACATCATGACGGGGTTCGCGATCTGTTCCAACGGGGCCGTGCTGATCGATGCCGCAACCGGGAAAATCGCGGAGCAAGTGGTCTTCGATTTACGCACTCCCATCGCGGCACTACGCGAACAACTACCCGGCGCGATCTTCGTAGCCGAGAACCCGGGCATCGGGGTCAGAGCAACCGGCCCTGTCGACGACGCGGATATGCACCACGGCGAGGTCGAGCTGGTCGATATCGACGATCTTGCGACCACGCCGACCACCCGACTAGCGATCCACTGGCCTGGACGCAGTGGGCAGGAGCTGACCGAAATCTTGTCTACTCTCGACCTCCCCGGCATTCGAAGCCTGTGCTACGAAGACGAACCACTGGCCGACTTGACCGCAGCCGGCGTAAGCAAGGCTGCGATGCTGGAAAGGCTGCGCATCGAGCTGGGCGTCGCGGCAACACGGACCCTAGCCGTCGGTGACGGCATCAACGATCTGGAAATGCTGGACTGGGCAGCTCACGGCGTGGCCATGGGTCACGCACCCGCTTCCGTGCTTGCCGCAGCCGACCAGATCTGCCCACCAGGCACCGAGGACGGTCTTGCCACCGCATTGTCGACATGGTTCCGATAGAACATCTGGGCTGTGCGCGGCGCGTCGTGGACGCCTAGGATCTCGGTCATCAGATCGTCGAAACGGAACATCGGCGCTGGGCGGTCGTCCCAGACCCGCTTGAGTGCGCCGGGTTTCATCTGCTCGAAGCCGACAGCCAATGCGCATTCGACGGTGCCGCTGGCGACGGCTTGGCGTGCGAGGAAAAGGGCCGAAGATCCTGTGGCGCCCTAACATCCAGCGGTGGAACATTCCTTGGACGTAATGGGTGAAGCACTCATTCTCGTACCCGTCGCGTTCTTCAGTGCGGGGAATCACGAAAATGTATGTGGGAGATCCTGTTTCGATCATGGTGATGCCTTCCCTCGAATCGGTAGAGTCGCTCCCCTGTCACCATGTCGAGTACTTCTGTCAACTTCGCAATGCCAAACAACCGTCCCGGGCTCAGCACCATATCGGGCGTGCTCGACTACAGTCCCCTTCATGGGACGGACCTGCGGAGTCGGACATGTGGCGGCATCGTGAGTAGAAGCGATGAGTGAGGTTTCTCCGGCCGTCAATCGTTCACCGTTTCGCCGCTTCCTCACGGCCGCGGTAATCAGTTCGGCCGGCTCGTCGGTGACAGTTGTGGCGATGCCCATTTTGGTAGTACAGCTTCTAGACGCGACGCCCTTCGAAGTCGGTGTGGTGAACGCGGCTCAGTTCATCCCTTATGCGGTGCTCGGGTTGTTCGCGGGGGTCTACGTCGATCGGTGGCGGCGCAAGCCGATACTCGTGTGGGCCAGCGTCGGTCGAGCGGTAGCACTCGGTACTGTTCCGCTTCTGTGGCTCGCCGGACTTCTGCACATCTGGGTTCTGGTCATCGTGTTGCTGTTGTTCGGCTCCTTCTCGGTGTTCGGCTTCGCTGCGATGCAGTCCTTGTTGCCCCGCCTGGTTCCACGCAGCCAACTGGTGAAAGCAAACGCTCGACTCGACCAAGCCGACGCAGTAGCAACGACATTGGGGCCAACGGTCGGAGGCGGACTCATTGGCCTGCTCGGCGCTCCAGTGGTGATTGCCGTCGACGCAATCAGCTATCTCGCTGATGCCGCACTCAATTCCGGTCTCGACGTAGACGAGCCGCGACCCGCTTCTCGCTCCCGCAACCTGATGAACGAAATGCGTGAGGGTCTGAGATTCACCTACCGCCACCGCACTCTCAACCCGCTCGCAATATCGACACACGTGTGGTTCCTCGCCAACGGAGCCGCGTTGACTGTGCTGTCTCTCTTCGCCCTCCGCTCACTCGGGTTCAGCGCCTACACATACGGCCTGCTTCTGACGACGTTCGGTGTCGCAAGCCTCCTCGGAGCGTCCAGTGCACATGCGATCGGCACGCGAATCGGACCAGGACGAACGGTCATCCTCGCCCGCTCGCTGTATCCCCTCACCTGGCTTCTCGTTACCTTCGCGACCGACACACTTGTTGGCCATCTCCTTCTCTTCGCAGCTCTTGGCCTGCAGGGCTTGGCAGCAGGCGCGGAGAACGCGAACGAGATGGGCTATTGGCAAGCGCTCACTCCGGATGAGCTTCTCGGGCGCGTGAATGCCGCCCGGCGTTCCGTCAACCGCACCATGGCCGCCCTCGGTGCCGTGACAGCAGGCCTGTTGGTCGGCGCGATCGGCGAACGCCCCACCCTGATCGGCGTCACCATCGTGTTCGCAATCGCGGCAGGCACACTGGCGTTCTCGCCGCTGCGACACTCGGCGCGGGATCTCTAACCTCGGCGTTCAGCGCAGGTTTACCTCCGCGGCGGCCGAGTTCTCTGACAGCGTGTAATTCCTAGGAGCGTCCGTTCCAGGTGCAGGTCATGTTGACACTCGCAGATAGCCGACGGCGAACATGTTCGGGCGGCAACATAGAATGGATTCGATCTCGATCTTAGTCACGGACGTGGCAGATGATGCTACGCCCTTGACCGTGGTGCGTCCGTTGCTGGTCGAAGGATTCACGAACCTCGATGTGGCACTAACTGCACTCCTGGGGACAGCCACGAGCGCCGAACCTGAGGCAACTATCCGGTGGGATCTGCCGAAAGCGGTCATCACACTGAACCTGGGTGTCAGTGCGATCCACCTGCATCTGAAGAGTCCGGGATATCAGGCATGGGCGGATGAGCCCGAACCGGAGTACGAGGACGAGGACTAGCGATCGAGGTCATCTCCTGACCAGCTTCAGTCGAATTTTGTTGCCAGGAAGAATATTTCAGCAGAACGGCCAAAGTCGGTTCGCCTGGTCGCATCGCACTGTGGCCCCAAGCGATCCGAAACGTCGAAGTCGATCGCCTAGACGCTGTACGTGTCTAGATCCGCGGTCCACCCAGGACATGCGATGTTGACGTCTATGGTTATTGACGCGCCTCGCTCCCGATGTTCGGTGACGGTCCAACCTGCGGCGGGGGCAAGAGCCTCGACGCCATAGCTGCAACGCTCGGCTTCGGCAGATCCTCGGTCAACCGCGCACTCCTGACGGTGCTGAGAAGATCAAAAGTGGGTCGGACAAGCTCTCACGAAACGCATGATTCACCTACGGCTGGAAGAGATTCCGGACGAAGGAGAGGCTTTCGGGGAGCGCTGCCCGCATCGTCTCGATATGACCGGTCGGATATGTGCGGAATGTGACTGGCTGGCGGTTGGCGGCGAGTTCGGCCGCGAGTTTCAAAGCCAGCGGTGCCGGCACCATCTCGTCCGTCAGCCCCTGCCCGAGGAACACTGGCCGGTCGTACCCGGTCGTCGGGATCTCCAGCATGCCGCGAGCAGCAGCCAGCACCGCGGGATCGTCGAGGGGCCGGTTCACCAGATCGCCGATCGTGACGTCGCCGAGGCCCGATGCCATGTCCTGGTAGCAGTCGGTTTCGGCTCGGGCCAGGGCATCCGTGCCGCGCGGTGTCAGGTAGCGATCGATGTCGAGATCGGGTCGCGCCGCCCGGAGTCCGGCCAAGAGGTACGAGACGAACACGGTGCTGCCGGTCAGTGGCAAGCGGGGAAAGTCCGGCCCCACGAGTGGTGCAAGGTTCTCCAGATTGGACGGCGCCCCGGTCGCGACCGCGCCCCGATAGTCCAATTCGGGTGCGTACCGTGTGGCGATCGCTGCCGTGACCATAGCGGCCTGCCCGCCCTGAGACTGTCCGAGTGCCAACCACCGCGGTGAGAGCGACGGTTCGACCCCACGCGCGGCACGCACCATGTCGATCACGCTGTGCGCCGCCGACGGTCCGTCCAGGTACGCGTGGATTCCCGGCGTGCCGAGCCCCACGTAGTCGGTGGCGACGATCGCGTAGCCCTGCGAGAGCCAGTTCGTGAGGTATGGACTGCCGACGGTCCCGGTCACGGTGGGAGCGCACTGGTCGGAAATACCTACAGTGCCGTGAGCCCACGAGATGACCGGCCAACCGCCTTCGGGTGGATCGCCGGGGGGCAGGAAGAGCGCGCCCGTACTCAACGCGGGTTGGTTCAGCGGTCCCGTGGACCAGTACGTGAGCTTTGATGCGTTGGCGGCGCCGGGAATCCAGAAGGAGTGCGGCAGGGAAGTTGCCGCGGTCACTGTGCCCGGCGTCGTGATTGGCGCCGGTTCCTGCGCGTGGACGGGCGCGGTCGAGACGGCCGCGGAGGCGAGTGCGATCACCATCAATGCTTGGCCGAGCCGTCGTCGGATCATCGCATCGCTCCCGTGGTTCGTCAGTGTCTGCGCCGACTTCCATTCTGCGCGAACCGGCGGCGCCGGCGTACTGGTTCGACCATCTTCGGGTGCCGCTCCTGCAGTCGAGGGGCCAGCGGACCGTGCACGACGAAGAACTTACAGCCGAGGTCAGCCGTGCATACCGAGAACTATTCGGTCTACGGCGCGCACAAGGTGTGGCTGGAAATGCGTGGTGAGGGCAATGATGTGGCACGGTGCACGATTGATGGTTGTCTTCGGGCTCGAATGCGCACGAAGAGGCATGCCCAAGGGCTACCTCGAGCATGATCGGTCCGTCGACGTTGAGCCAGTGAGGTGGGACTTTGATGCGAGGGTGCTCGAGGCTGCGGTTGGCGAGCGCTTCGCGACGTTCGAGGCAGGGCAGGTGGTCGTCGACGTGCCGTCGATGTCGAACTACCTACCGATTCGTTCGACGCGCCACGGGGGGATATCCCGCCGCGGCCTGACCTTGATCGCACGAAATTTGTATCCGTCCTGGTCGATGACCGGCTCCCATTCGAAGTCGACCTGCTCTCCGACGACGAGAGCGCTGATCCCTCCGCCGATGCTGAAACTGTCGCCCGGCCGAGCGTTGATGACTTCGTCGGGGTGTAGGGCGCTGTAGAAGGTCCAACAACCGCCCGGAGTGTCCGCGGAGTCGATGACTCCCCAGCCTTCCTCACCATTCCACGTGGTGACGACACCGATCGCTGGGGTGCCGATCGGGGGCGCGATCGTATCGTCGAGGTCGGTGATGTCTAGATCGGTGACCTCGTGAACGGTGCCGTCGGGATCGATATCCCAAGCCCTGAAACCGGGCGGTCCCGGCGGCGTGTGGTCCTCGCCGACTGGCCACGCCTGCACGGTGTGAAAGTCGTAACCGACTGCCGGCTCGTCGAGTTGATTCCACTCGAACTCGACTTCCTGACCTTCGACCAAACCCGGGAACCCGTGGACCACTACAGATGTCCATGAGGTCCAGCTACCGCCCGGAGTGTCTGCGGAGTCGATCACGCCCTGCATACCCCCCACGTCCCAACTACGTACCACTCCTCGGCTCGTCATGACCTCAGTATGTCCAAGACCACGGTGGCTAATGAGCGGAACCCGAAAGCCTGTCCAGAACGGGCGGAACTGGGGTAACGAATCTGTGGGGCACTTGATCACCTATGCAACCCGGGACCAAAATTGTTTTCCTGCAACACTTCTGAATTTCTTAACGCGGTTCTTTTCGGGAAGTTCGAGAGGGTGATCACGTTGGGTATAAGCATTTTTTCGATGCACACGGTCATCGAAAAATCCGAACGCGTGAACGACCAGGAAGGCGAATAGACATTCACCAACATAGGCCCGAGGCAGTGGCGAGCATGTTGACCACGACCAGTGTCGACGATACGACCGACAGTGTCGCGAGCACGGCCGCAGTCACGGTGCGGAGACGAAGCGCGCAGACGACGAATGCCCCAGACCATACGGACAACGTCGCGATCACCAGCCATCCGCCACCGGCCATGTCGCGTTCCGCAGGTCCGTCACAGCTCGTGTCGATTGAATCCCACAGACCGAACAACACCAAGGCCGCCGCCACGAGCGTCCAGACCAATGCAAGGAACAACACGCCGATCCTCCGCCAGATGGTCACATCCTGAGCCTGCACGCGCAGCGACACCCGCGAATCCGTACAACTACTCAACGTCGACCGTGGAACTGGTCTCTGCGCACTTTTTCGCAGCGAGCGCCCTATTAACGACCTTGGTGTTCGTTGTGAGCTTGCTGGTGATGGCGATGGTTGCGCTGTCGACGTTCGCAGGGAAGATCCCGACGAGGTTTTCGATGATCCGTGCTTGCAGTGTGAGGTCTCGTTGCACGGCGAAAGAAGGTCCGAAGGCGCCGGTGGCGATCGCGAGCCCGAGCGAGCAAAGCGCCTAGCTGGATACGGGCGGGCCAGAGAAGAAAGTCAGTCATGATCGGGTTTTTCCTTCCAAGGGGTCCCGGTCTGGAGCCTCGCCGGTTGTCGCCGGTGGGGCTCCTGCGTTGTGTGGGTCAGCTCGTTACGCCGCGTTAAGAACCTGAAAACTCGGTGAGCAAACCTTCCTTTCCCAGGTGAAGCGGCGGATTATCGAAGTGGCCGCGCATCTGGTTACCGCGCGGCATGTCGAGCGCGCCTGAAGGCACAACGGGCCGGGAGGTCACATGCTGCTACATCAATCGATCGGGTTGGAGCGCTTCAACGAACTACCGCGGCAGAAGGCAGTTCACGCATTGTTCGAGTGCTGCTGCTCGCTGACGTGGGCCGGGTGGGTCAGCGACGGACGTCCGTTCGCCGACCACGCGGAGATCCTCTCGCGCGCCGAGGACGCGATTCTCAACCTCTCGGACGAGGACGTCGAACGCGCCCTGCAATGCCATCCACCCGTAGGCGTGCGCAAGAACAGCGTGCCGTCCCACCTCGAGCAATGCTCGATCTGGGTTCCGGACGACGCCGTCATGGCAACCATCTATCGCGCCGGCGAGGAGTACGAGCGGAACTTCGGCTTCCGGTATCTGTGGTGTTCGCACGGCCACGACGCCGACGACCTGCTCGAGAACATCGGCCAGCGCATGTCCAACGAACGGTCCGTCGAGCGCAAGGTCTGCGTCGACGAGCTCGCCAAGATCACGCGGACGAGGATCGAGCGCATGCTGGGACCCGAGGACGGCTATCCCGAGTACTGAAAAGAAAAGCGGGTGCAGCGCTTTCGCGCCGCACCCGCTTTCATGCTCTGAATCGATCAGAGATCGAACTCGGCCGGAGAAATTCCGACTGCAAAACACATGTCGCGTACGACGCCGCGCTCGTGCTCGTCGAAGTTGCCGTCCGCGCCGCCGATGATGATGCCGATCTGGATGACCGCGCGGGCCTGATCCTGCTTCGACTTGAGCTTGGCGATGGTCGCGGTTGCCTCCACCTTGCCGAACTCGTAGTCCGAGGACAGCTTGCTGCAGTACCAGTCGAACTGCTCACGAAGCTCGTCCGGCGGGAAGACCGCGAGCGACTCGTTGCTCATGATCAGCGCGGCGGTCTTCTGACGCTCCGACGGATCGATCGAACCGTCTGCGGCGGCGATCAACGCGCACATTGCCATGCTCGCGTTCTTGAATTCCTTGTTCTGGAACTGGCTGGTCTTTGTCTTGAGCTGGCCGTTCATCTCCTGAGCCTTAGCCTTCAACTGATCCCAGAATGCCATGAGTCTCCTCGAGTATTGCCGCCACACACCGCGCGTGGTCGTACCACCACTCTGCCTGTGCGCTCGGCAATCCGCCATCGGCCACTAGGTGCGGTCGAACACTGCCAGAATTCGCGACTCGGAGATCGGGTCGAGCACGTCCGGGGTGAAGTGCCATTGCGTGCGGGTCCACGGATCGTGAACCTCCGTCTGCCCTGCTGCCGAAAGATGTTGGCACCCCTCGGACAGCGCGGCGACGGATTCTTCCGCGAAGTTCGACTCGTCCTCTCCGACAATCAGTATCGACAAACCGATTGCCGGTCCGCGTTCGGCGAGGAACATGATGGTCTGTGCGTCTTCGGCGGAATATCCGTGCGGGAAATCGCTGAGGATCAACAGGCGCAGGGAACTCGGGCCATCTGCGACACCACTCATTCGCGCGAGTTCGCCCATGTCGACGGCCTCGGCCAGTGCCCGCAAGCGCGCCGAGATCTCGGTGTGAGCGGTGATGACCGGCCCCGCGAGCATCGGTGCCAGTCGGTCGGTCAGTGGCGTGAGCGAGCCGGTCAGGTCGACGACGTCGAGTAGCGGCATCGGGCCGGCGGCCATGACGCGCACGGTGACGGCACTGATCAGACCGAGCGCTGCTTTGCTCGACGTACTGTCCACCCAGATCGGCCGGCGCAGTGGCAACGGGACGCAGTAGGGAACGGTGAGTGTGCCGCGGTCCGGAGCCGACAGCTCGCCAAGACGCATTCCGTCGCTGACGGCCGTGATCTGGGCCGGATCGGTTGTACCCGCCCAGGATACCGACTTCCACGACGCCATCGACCGTGGGAGCACGCCGTCGATCACGCCGAGTTCGTGCGCAAGCTGAGCGCTGTCGCGGGCGTGATTGTCCCGCGCGAGTGAGACGAGGTCGTCGTGACGCTTCTGTGCGGCATCGCGCGCCGCCACTCCCGCTGCCGAGTTCCGCAACGACGGATCTGCGACGGCTGCGGTCAGATCCTCGTCCAAACGGGCAAGCGCGTACTCGCTGCTGGAGACGAAGGAAGCGGCAGAACGCGAGGCGTCCTCGAAGATCATCCACGCACGCTCGAGGCCGCGGCCCACCTCCAACGGCTCCACGGCGGAGTCCCACGCGGGCGCGGCCGTCGGGGCTGGTTGTGCCGGCTCGTCGTCGACCTCGACGCCGTGCACCGAGATCAGTTCCGCCAGACCACCCGCATAGCCCTGCCCTACGGCCCGAATCTTCCAGGCACCGGACTTTCGGTACAGCTCCCAGCAGATGACCGCTGTCTCGGTGCCTGCGGTGGGGATCGCGAATTCGGCCAGGACCGAACCGGATTGATCGCTCAGGGTGGCGGAGAGCCCGGCCGTGCGAAAGGCTCCCGCAGCCGTCGCTGCCGATTCCACGCTCACGATGCACAACACGGCCGCGGCATCGGGGTGAAGTCGATCGAGTTCCACCCGGATGCCGCTCTGGTCGAGTTGCACTCCAGCGGTGGATGGTTGGTTGTAGAACACGAAGTCCGCGGACGTCAATGCCCGCAGGTTCGCGTCCGCTACCAGCGCCGACACGTCGAACGGCGTCTGGCTCTCGGCTCGAAACGTCACCACGGGCGCCTGCAGCGGCGCGTTCTGTCCGGGAACAAAAGTCATACCCACAGCAGCGAACTATGCCATGACCGCGCGCTCTCGGTCAGCCTTGCAGGTCCGCCACCACTAGATCGGCCACTGCGGTCATCCCGGCGTCCGTGAAGTGCAAGCGCTGCGCTGTCGACTCCGAGAACAGGCCTTCGAACCAACGCTGATCTGCACTCGCGCACGCGTCGTGCCCGCCGGCGATGCTCGCCGCCGCAATGTCGACAGTGCGCACACCGTGGGCGTGGGCGACCTCGTCGAACTTCGTGTTGTAGCGAGCGAAGTAGTCCATGAACCAGGCTGCGTCGGCGTCTGAGAACGGGATGTTCGGCCAGCATCCGCGAGAGGAGATCATGCCGCCCTCTCCGATCAGGTAGATGCGAGCGTTAGGCGCGCGCTGCGTGACCGCGGTCAGGATGCGATCCAATTCTCCGGCAGCCCGGTCGATTCCGGACTGGGCGACGGAATTCGCGAGCGGGTCGTACCGGCATCCACGATCGGTTCCTGGTCCCGGAGCGACGCACAGGGGGCCGAGGAAGATGCTGTTGGAGTCGTTGCCGCCGATCGAGATGGTAATCAGGTCGGTGTCCGGGTGAACGGCATCGAGCTGGACGGGCCAGTAGTTCGGAATCAGCTGTGGGGTGTCGATGATGTTCTCGGCGCGTGCCGCGCTGCAAGAGACATCAGCGAACTCGGCCACGTCGAGCGCCCGCGAGATTTTGCCCGCGAAGTTCTCGTACGAACGCGAGCAGGCGTCGGGGTACATCGGTTCCAGCCTTGGACCGGAGGCGCGGGAGTCACCGAGGGCGACGTACTTGATCCCGGTCTCGGAAAAACCTGCCGGCGGTGCCGACTGGGGCACCGAAGCCTGCGCGATTCCGGTGCTCACGAGCGCCAGCACAACGCCTGCGACGGCCGCCGCCCGACCGAGAAGTTTCCCTCGAGTGATCATCTACTGTGCCAAGTCCTCTCGCGCACGGCCGCTCGACTGACGGCTCGACATGCCGCATGAGGTTAACGCACGGAGGGGACAACGATGTCCGGTTCGGCGGACGGCGATCGAAACCACCTACCGCCGAACCGGATTCATCTCGACTATGCAGTCTCGACTCAAGCAGTGAGGAAACGTCCCAGCTGCGGCGCAGCTTCTCCTGCGTGCTTGGCCTGGATACCTTCACCGATGGCCTGCAGCTTCCATTCGCCGTTCGCGCGGTACACCTTTGCCATCACCATTCCGGTGAAAGCCATGCCGCCCTGGAGCGTGTATCGAGCGAGCTCAGAGTTGGTGGTGCTGTCCACGAGACGGCAGAAAGCGTTGGAGACCTGCTCGAACGTGTGTCCGCGGTACGAGGTCACGGTGAAGATCACGGTGGTCACGTGAGCCGGGACCCGCTGCAGATCGACGAGCATGACCTCGTCGTCGCCGTCTCCGTCGCCGGTGAGGTTGTCACCCATGTGACGGACCGAGCCGTCCTTGGACGTCAGCTGACCGTAGTAGCAGACGTCGACGAGGTTGCCGTCGGCGTACAGGAGCGCCGAAGCGTCGAGGTCGACGTCGGCGGTACGGCTTCCGAACAGGCCGCTCTTCTTGATCGGATCCCAACCCAGACCCATCTGGATCATGGTGAGCGCGACGCCGCCCTCCTTGCGGAGCGTGACCTTCTGGCCCTTGGTCAGGCTGACGGGGCGTCCCTTGACCAGGCTCACCTCGGGCTGCTGCGCCGGCGGCTGGTTCTGCACGGGAGGCGCCGGGGGTGCCTGGTTGTACGTCGGCTGCTGGTTGTACGCAGGCTGCTGCGCCGGCGGGTAGGCCGGCGGCGTCGGTCCCTGGTTGTAGGCGGGCGGCTGGTTGTATGCGGGCGGGGCCGGCGGAACCGGCGGCGCGTTGTACGAAGGCTGCTGCTGCGGCGGCTGGTTGTACGCCGGCGGAGTAGGAGCGACGGACGAGGGCGGGGTGATCGGAGCCGGAGCCGCGACCGGAGTGGGCGGCGGCGGCGGCGCGGGTGCATCGTCGACGGACACACCGTGATCGGTGACCAGCGCGGCAAATCCACCCGCGTACCCCTGGCCGACGGCGCGCACCTTCCACGCACCCTGGCGTCGGTACACCTCGAGCGCGATGACGATGGACTCGGTGGTGAGACCGTCGATCACGTACTCGTACAACACGTTCCCGGCCGCGTCGGAGACCCGAGCGGTGGGTGCAGCGCTGCGCCCGAAGTTCGACGAAGCGTCATCGAGCGTGATGACGGCGCGAACCTGCTCGATATCGGCAGGGACGCCGGCGAGCGAGACTCGGAGTGAGGCAATGCCACCCGGGTTGGGCACCAATTGCACGCCGGGTCCGGTCGGCTGGTTGAAGAAGACGAAGTCGGCGTCGGAACGAACTTTTCCGTTGCTCGTCACGAGGAGCGCAGACAGGTCAGCGGCTGCAGCCAGCTGAACCGACACAACTACATCCGAGACGTCCAGCGGGCCGTTCTGCCCTTTGGCAAGCGATACAGACAACTAAATCCCCTTCATAGAGAGCGTGTATTACCCGAGCGCGGAAGAGAACCACCGCAATATCTCCGCGCTCGCTGCGATACCGGACCTTTCTGTCACAGTAACGGTCGGCCGTTGCCAATTCAGTTCTTCCAGCTCACCGTGCCTCGGCCGGATCGCGAAATCGGAGTATTCGAGCATGTCCGCATCCAATGCGCCGTCACCTGCCGAGATCACGACTGCGGATTGATCCAGATCACCCGACTCGACCAGTCTGCGGCGCACCTCTGCCAGTGCGCGTGACTTCGACACGGCGTCGGGCATCGTGTAGATCTTCCGGCCTTGACGCGAAACGTTCCAGCCCCGCGTCACGCACCAGTGATTCCATTCGGTTTCGAATTCACTCGGCATCACGGCCAGATCGACGACCAGGTACGGAAACAGGTCGTCGGCAACACGAATGGAGCTGACCCAGCTCGAGTCGATCCGCGATTCCAGTTCCGCCTGAACCTGCGGCAACTCGGCGCCGGACTTGCTGGTCGAACGGTCGATCTCGTTTCGCCACTCGCGATCGGCTTCGCCGTCCACCAGGATGTTTCCGCCGTTGCTCGTAATGGCGTACTTCCACGGTCCGCCGGGAAGATCGATCCGCTGGAACTGCGCAATGGTCCTGGTCGTCGTCGGAATCACCGGAACCCGCGAGCTGAGCGCGGTCAGCAGTTCGATCGATTCGACGCTCATGTGCGAGAGCGGACCGCCGTTGTAGTACTCGACGCACAGCGGGCTCGGCGCCGAATCCAGGTCGGAGCCACTGGGATCGCCGCCGATCGCGGCCTGCGAATAGATCATCGTGCGGTCCAGATCCGTGGCGATCAGGACCTGGGACGCAGCGGTGTCCGCACGGCTCACGTGATGTCCTTGATCAGCCCGACACACGAGTAGGCGAGGTCGGGTACCACCTCGACCGGAACCCCGCGGGCCTGCGCCAACAACCGAATGTGTGCATGCTCCGGGGCGTCGAGTTCACGCACCAGAACCTTCCAGGGGAGCCGGCGCAGCAACACCCTGGTTGTTTCTCCGACACCTGGTTTGACGAAGTTGACCGTCGAGATCCCGTACTCGGCTTGCACCTTCTCCACCGACTCCCAGCCGGCCCAGGTCGGCGTCCGATCGGAATCGAGCACTGCAGCAAGAGAATCCGCTGCGTCGCCGCGAACTGAATCGAACTCGGCCGAGACCACGTCGAGCAACCGATTGGAGACGTCGACGTCGGCGAGGTCGGCGTAGAACTTGGCGCCGTGGAAATCGCCGGGCCCGATGAGGGTGTCATTGAGGACTGTTCGTGAGACCAAGCCGGACACCGTCGAATTGAGGCACGCCGACGCGATCAGGAAGTCGTCGCGGGTTCCGTAGGTTCGCACGCAGTGGCCGGGGTCGGCGAGAACAGCCAGATCGGAGTCGAACTTCGCTCCGCCTGCCTCGTGGTACTCCGTCAACGCTGCGTCGAGTTCGCGGGCGATGGCGCCCTTACCTGTCCAGCCGTCGACGAAGACGACGTTCTCCGAGTCGTGATGGTGCGCAAGATAATCGAGTGCGACGGAATCGATGCCCTTGCCGCGGACGATGGACACCGCGTAGTGCGGCAACGTCAGCCCGCGGGTCTGCTGGGCCCAGCGCCGCATCAGAATCCCGATCGGTGTTCCGGCCCGGGCGAGTGAGACCAGCGTGATGTCACTCCCCCGCTCGGCCAGCACCAGGTCCATCACGGTTCCGACAGCGCGCGCCAACCGTGGAGCGCTCTCGGCGAGCACCGTCTCGAACAGATCCCGGTATGCCTGATCGGGTTGGTACTCGATGGGAAGAGACTCGGCATAGTGCGCCTCACCCGATTGAATACGCTTCTCGCGCACGGATACATCCGCTTCGAGATCCACGTGCGAAAGATCCTTGAGCAGCCACTTCACTTCGCCCGGCGCGTACGAACCGAATTCGGGCCCGACCAATGGTTCGTTCATGACGAGCCTCCTGCTCTGGATTCTCGCAGCGCCGACGGATCGGCCCCGCGAACGGTGGCGACCAGGACGTCGGTGCCGGAGTTCCGTAACACCTCGATCACCCCGTCCATCGCCGTCAACCGATCGGTATCGGCGGGCTCGTCCACGACGAGCAAGGCAAGGGCGTCGACCGCCGCGTCAGGCCACTGCGCGTTGTAGACGTATCGGGGTTCGTTCTCGCCCAGTTCCGGTGCCGGAAAGGTGAACCCGCGACGCAGCGGGTATCCCGGCACGTCGACGACGTAGGCGGGTGAACGCGTCGTGGTCTGGTACCGAACCGCTCGCCCAGAGCTTTCCAAGCCCGCGGCGATGCGCAGTGGCAGGTACATCAACTCCTCGTGACCGATCACGATCACAGCACGCGACGCGTCGATCGACGATCCGAGAATGGACACCGCTGCCTCGACGGCTGACTCGAATGCCGCGGTGTCGCCATCGAGAAAACCGTGCCGGCCTCCGTCGGGGACTTGCGCGGGCCACGGCAGATCCATCCGAGACAGCGTGCCGCGGCGATCACCGATCGGGTTGAGATCCGGAGCATCCAGCGCCGTGACGCGCTCGGTCAGGCCGTCGGGCAGGACCGTCGAACCCGAAGCGAGAGAGACGTAGTCGATTCGTACACCCAGTTCCGTGGCCGCGGCTTCGCCGGCGACTCGGTGTTCCTCGGTTCTCATGTCCACCAGCGAGGCCACGACGTAGCGGCTTCGCGGGCATTGCCCGTGCAGCGCCCGGATGGCATCGATCGCGGTGGCGCCGGTGGAGATCTCGTCGTCGACGAGGACCAGAGGCAGGTCGTTCTCGAACAGTTCGGCGGACGTCGGCTGCATCAGATGGCTCGTGGCGTGCGAGTGCCCCTCCTCGAATCCGGCGAGCGTCGTAGCCCCTGGTACGTCTCGGCGCGTGGAGTGCAGGTAGCAGTGAGCGTGCAGGCGAGCTGCGACGCAGTGGCCCAAACCTGTTGCGGTTTCGGCAAACCCGAGAACGACGACGTCGACACCCTCACCGAGGGTTGTCCGCACCAGATCGCCGAGGTCGTCGGCAGCGCCGATGACCACGGACGGCTCGGTGGGCACGTGCTTTCCCAGCACGGTGGACACCAGCAGATGAGCGCGACGCGGATTCCGCCGAAGTCCCGGGATCACCAGATCGGGCACCGAATGCCCGAGTGACGAATCACCGTGAACGAGGTCCAAGCCGAATTCTGCTGTAGCCCAGGGAACGTCCTTGGACTGGACAAGCTCTGTCATCGATCGACCAACGCCGTCAGCAACTCGACGAACGTGATTCCCTTGTTGGTCACACCGAACACGTGAGCTCGGAGCGCAGTCTGATGGGCCCAATTGCGGTGCGGCTTCATCTCGTTCATCTTGTTCCGGTAGCCGGACGCCTGAACTCCCCCGGCGTCGGCACCGAGAATGTCGAGGGCATCGTGATATTCCTCGTGCGTGACAGCGGACAGTGCATTGACCGCTGCGACGTGCGACGGGTGGATGACCGTCTTGCCCTGGATTCCGTTGGCTCGGTCCAGCGCGATCTCACGGAGCAGACCGTCGAGGTCGCGGCTGACGAGATGCTGACGGAACCGGACGGCGTCGTGTTCCTCGAACGGGGTGGCGCGCAGCATCGGCCGGAACATGCGTTCGTGATCGGCGAAGTACTCCCACACGGGCCCGGTGATGACAAAACCCGAACCGTCCGCGCGCCCGAGATAGTTGACGATGTCGGCGATGACGTCGACCACCACGCGCACGTCGTAGATGGTCAGATCGCGGTCACGACGGATGCCGAAGGTGCTGCACATGTCGGTGGCGCCGATGCGGACGGCAAGGATGCGATCGCGGTGCTGCCCGAGAATCCCACTGATGGTGCGCAATTCGAGATCACGCGTATCGCGGTGCACCAGCGCGGGTGATTCGAGTACCGGCATCGCGTAGAGATGCTTACCCAGCAGTTCGGATGCGTCCGCGACGGCGTCGAGAAACACGGGGCCGGACTCGCTGCCGAACTTGGGGATTACGAACCCGGTGAGCGCGGCGCGCCCCTCGGTCAACGACGCGGCGACCTTGTGGATGTCCGCGACTTCACGGACCCGTACGAACAGCAGCATGCCGACGGCGTCGGTGGACGCGATCTTGTCGAGAGCTTCGACCGCGTTCGCTCGCGCCGATTCGACCTCGTGATCGGCGACGGCATCCTCGAGATCGAGCACCATCGAGCTGACGCCCTCGGACGCACGCTTGCACACGATGTCGGCCAACCCGGCCCGGGTGGCAGGAACGTAGAGAGTTGCACCCAGAGCAATCGCGAGCAGATCCCTCTCGTCGGAATCCGCGAACGATCGAGGCGCATGCAGGAACAGTTGCTCCCGCACGTCATCCTCGAGATGTTGAAAGTGCTGCATTTCTCTTCTCTCTGTAACCGCAATCAAGTCCATGAAACGACCCCCTATGACAACGCGTCGGGCAACTCCGATCCCCCGATCGGCCCGACCATTCAGTTTTTGCCGGCTCGCGCCCGCATCTTCTCGACAACTTCGGTGATGAACGTCGATACCGAGTCCAGCTGTAATACATACGACCAGTAGTCCGGATGAGTTCCCGACAGTGACGCACTCGCTCGCTCGATCCTTGCTAGTTGAGCATCGAGTACAGAGCCCCACTCCGCCACCAACCCTTGGTTAACAGCGAACATCTGGGCGTCTTTCAGCCGGAAACGAACCTCACGTTCCTTTTGGCTCGGATCTGCCCGGACTGCACGCAGAGTAGCGAGACGGTCCGTCACGGCGTCGGCACACGCTTCGGCGTCGGCGAGGTGCACGCGGGCTTCGGCCATCAAAGCCAGTGCATGTTCGGGGTTTCCCGCAGCCAACGACTGCTTCGCTTCCTTGAGATCGATGTCGGCCTGATCGATATGTGCTCGGCTGCGACTGCTGTTGTCGACGAGGTCAGCGGAACTCGCGGCGTTGAACTCGCGCAGCAATGCGGAGTACGCCGGATCCAGGCGGTCCACTCGAGTGCGCACTGCCGACAACCTGGTCGAGACCGAGGAAATCGTCATCTCGGCACGGTGCTGGGTCGACGGGGCTTCTGCCAATGATTCCTCGAGCGCCGATACCGCTTCGCGGACACTCTCGGCCCGCGTGCGGACTGCGTCGGCGCGACCGGATGAGCGCGCATTGTCGAGCGCTGCAACCGCGTCGTCGAGGTGTTCGGAGGCCGTCACCACCGACGGGTACTCGCGATAGCGCTGATCGGTGGCAGCCAGTTTTTCCCGGACGGCGTTCGCCAGGGTTCGGGCCTGCTGGCCGAGGACGGGAATGGCGGACATCGTGACCGTCGCCTGCTCGAGGTGCGCACGATGCCCGTTGTAGAAGGCGTCGACGCCCTTTGCCGCCTCGACGAGTTCGGCTACCGACTTTTCGAACGCCGCCCGAGCACCGTTCGGGTTCTGGTGGAGTACCTGATCGTTGCCATAGCGCTCGGATGTGTCGAGGTAGTCCGACGCAGCCTGGAAGCACCGATCCCGAACGGGTTCCCACGCAGCGCGCAGCCCTCGCTCGGGGTACAGCTCGGCGGAAGCGTCGACTGCTGCCGACGCGATGGTCTGCCGCTTGTCCATGTCGAGGAACGCCGAAACCATGGCCGTCTGCGCCTCCCGCGCACGACTGACCGACTCCCCCACTCTTGCCCCCCGATTGAAGCGCTCCGACCATCTTCCCACCACGATTGAATCCTACGGGTCCAGCACTTCGCTTCTCGGTTCGTAATTCTGCTGTTACGGCGAACACACCGGAACTGCGGTTAGGGTGGTGGAGGTAAACACACTCCCAAGACGACTTCGCGTCGTAGTGGGCCTTGTCTCTCCTCTTGAAAGGACCCCTGAATGGGCGTCAGCTTGACCAAAGGCGGCAATGTCTCTCTCACGAAGGAGGCCCCGAACCTGACTGCAGTGGTCGTCGGCCTGGGCTGGGACGCACGTTCCACCACCGGAGCTGCTTTCGACCTCGACGCCAGCGCAATCGGCGCAGGCTCGAACAAGAAGGTCCTCTCCGACCAGCACTTCATCTTCTTCAACAACCTCCGTTCGCCCGACGGCTCGATCGAGCACAAGGGTGACAACACGGACGGCGAAGGCGAAGGCGACGACGAGCAGATCGACGTGAACCTCGCAGCGGTTCCTGCCGAGGTCGAGAGCGTTGTCTTCCCCGTCTCGATCTACGACGCAGAAGCTCGCTCGCAGTCCTTCGGCCAGGTCCGCAACGCGTACATCCGCGTCGTCGACAAGTCGAACGGCAACGAGCTCGCTCGTTACGACCTCTCCGAGGACGCTTCCACCGAGACCGCCATGGTCTTCGGTGAGCTGTACCGCAACGGTGCAGAGTGGAAGTTCCGCGCAATCGGCCAGGGCTACGCGTCCGGCCTCGCGGGCATCGCGCGCGATTACGGCGTCAACGTCTGATCTTCGCTCTCGACGAGCTGACTCGGGGAAGGTTCCGCAGTAGTCTGTGGAACCCTCCCCGTTTTCACGTTCGGATGCGGTGAGAGACCGCTTGCAGTAACCACTCTGCATTGACCAACTAGAAAGGGCCACGCTCCGTGGTACTGCGAATATTCGGTTTATCCATCGCAATTTCGATCCTCGCGATGATCGTTGCGTTCATCTACGGCGGACCCGAGGCACTGTTCCTCGTCATCATCCTGTCGATTCTGGAAATCTCGCTTTCCTTCGACAACGCCGTCATCAACGCCACTGTTCTGCAAAGAATGAGTGAATTCTGGCAGAAGATCTTCCTCACCATCGGCGTCATCATCGCCGTCTTCGGTATGCGTCTGGTGTTCCCACTCGTGATCGTCTGGGCTGCATCCGGTCTCGGTCCCGTAGCTGCACTCGACCTCGCGCTCAACCCGCCGCCGGACGGTGCAGCGTACTTCCCCGGCACGAACGAGCCGAGCTACGAAACCATCCTCACGGACGCTCACCCGCAGATCGCTGCCTTCGGTGGCATGTTCCTGCTGATGCTCTTCCTCGGTTTCATCTTCGAAGAGCGTGAGATCACCTGGCTGTCTTGGCTCGAGAAGCCCCTCGCTCGCATCGGCAAGCTCGATCAGCTCTCCGTCGTCGTGGCCGGCATCGTCCTGGTTCTCAGTGGTTCTTTCCTCGCTGCTGACGACAAGGTTTCCACCGTCATGATCTCCGGTGTTCTGGGCATGATCACCTACATCGCGGTCAACGGATTGGGTGAACTGTTCAACCTGCCGGAAGAAGGCGAAGAGGAAGAAACCGCCAAGTCCGGCGGCCCCACGCAGCTCGCGAAGGCGACCGGTAAGGCCGGCTTCTTCCTGTTCCTCTACCTCGAGGTCCTCGACGCGTCCTTCTCCTTCGACGGCGTCATCGGCGCATTCGCCATCACGGCAGACCCGATCATCATCGCCCTCGGCCTCGGCTTCGTCGGCGCGATGTTCGTCCGTTCCATCACGGTCTTCCTGGTCCGCAAGGGCACGCTCTCCGATTACGTCTACCTCGAGCACGGTGCGCACTGGGCCATCGGCGCTCTGGCCGTCATCTTGATGGTGTCCATCGGCGTTCACATCAACGAGATCATCACCGGCCTGGTCGGTGTCTTCTTGATCGGCGCTGCTTTCATCAGCAGCCTCATTCGCAACAAGCGAATCGCGAACGAAGATCCGAAGTTAGACGAGAACACTCCGGCAACTGTCTGACGTTCTTTTCACGAAACGCCCGCGACCAATTGGTTGCGGGCGTTTTGTTTGTTATGCCTGAATTGAAACTCTCTGCATTCCCAGCCGCGCGCCAATTGCTCAGCCGCGCGCCAAATTCAGCCTGCGGCTGAACAATTGCCCTGCGGATTCGAAACCACACAAAATTCGATCTGCCCCTGGACAATCAAGATGCGAAATCCGACTGTGCACAGCGATGAGGGGAAATTCGTGGAAGACCAATTTCTGTCCAAAGGCCAGAACATCGAGCTCCCCGACGAACTCGATCAGATCGACATCGTGATCACCTGGGACAATACGGAATTCGGTGTCGATGCCTCGGCATTGCTTCTGGGTGCCGACGGAAAAGTCAGGTCCGACGCGGACTTCGTCTTCTACAACCAACAGGAATCTGCTGACGGCTCGGTTCGCTATCTCGGCCGCCGCGAAGCCGAATCCGGTCCGCACGAGCGCCTCCTCGTCCACCTCGCTGCTATACCCGATCAGGTCGACGCGATCGCTTTGATAGGCAGCGTCGACACCGGCTCTTTCGGCGACCTCGGCAAACTTGCGCTCCAACTGGTTGATTCCGGTGGCTCTCCTATCGCCGAATACGTCACCGCCGACGCGTCCACCGAAACCGCATTCGTCTTCGGCCAGGTCTATCGACGTAGCGGGAAGTGGAAACTTCGCGCCATCGGCCAAGGTTGGGCATCAGGCCTCGCCGGGCTCGCCGAAGACTTCGGAGTCGACGTGAGTGAGGATGCCCCCGTCGAGGAGCCTGGGTCACCTGAGCTCGAGGCAATCCAACCGATATCGGAACAGGAACCGTCAGTCACAGAGCCCTCAACGCCCGCGAAGCCCGTCCGACAGCGTGGTGTTCGTACAGCGAAGCCGGTGCCCAAGAAAGCCCCACTACCCGAATTCAAGCACGCAGAGTCCGAGGCCTGGCAACCTGCACGACTCTTCTCGGTGATCGGCGTCGGAACCGGTGAGGAACAAGAACGACGCACAACGTCGGCATTGGTTTCCACGATGCAAGCGGTTCCATTGTTTGCGCGGGCGGTTTCGTCCCGCGTGGGCGCGCCGGCCGGCTCGTTCGAGGGCTATGTCGAAGTTCCCTACGTCAAAGGTGAATCTCGGGTGATCCCGGATGCGGTGTGGCGCATCGCCCGCGGAAGCCGGCTCTGGACCGGCTTGCTCGAGGCAAAGACTGGAGCAGGCACCCATACCCGAGAGCAGCTCGAAAACTATCTCGACGTCGCCAAGAAGAACAAGTACGACGTCGTGATCAGCCTGTCCAACGACTTGCCTGCCGGCGCCGGCGAATTACCCGTCGAGGTGGACAAGCGCAAGCTCACCAAAGTTGCGCTGCGGCATCTCTCTTGGGCAGAAGTCATCCACGAGGCTCGGATGGTGCTCTCGCACGGCGGAATCGACAATCCGCTGCAAGGTTGG
The DNA here is from genome assembly GCF_058793255.1 of Rhodococcus sp. MPR-R1B. Lineage (NCBI taxonomy): Bacteria > Bacillati > Actinomycetota > Actinomycetes > Mycobacteriales > Nocardiaceae > Rhodococcus > Rhodococcus sp. MPR-R1B. The sequence goes on along the minus strand of NZ_JBXAFO010000022.1, from coordinate 71,131 downwards.
ATTCTCAGCGAGTTTCTCCGGTACATCGAACATCCCAAGTCCGGGGCCGCGGAGTTCGTCGACATGGGTCGGCACTGGGTATCGATACGCGATTCCGTGAGCGCCGGAACTCTACGTCCTGGAGATCCGAAGGCAGCGGCGGTCGCTCAGTCGTGGATCGCGCTCGCGCGGAACCTTGCGCTGCGGTTCACTGCAGATCTCGGTGTCGTCGTCAAACACGTGTTGCCCCGTCGGGTGGTCAACGATGCGGATGCGCGTACCGCGCTGACGGTCAACGAATTGGCGAACGACGGCACCTTCAGCGCCACCCTCCGAATCCCCGACGCAGCCGGAGAGCTACGGGTTACTGCTGATTTGAGAACCAACAAAGTGAGCTGCAGTACAACGGTTTCTGCACCAGACGAAGGCACTTCGGGAAAACGAGTCACCTGGGTTTTGCGTCAGTTGAAGAATGCTCCTGCCGAATTGTTGGTCGAAGCGTTGTTCACCGGCCCGGCCTCGTCGACTTGCGAGACCGTTGCATCCGCGCGCACAACGCCACGTCTGTTGACAGACAGTCAAGGCGGCCAACTCAGTTCATTCGTACTGACACAGTCCTTCACACTCGGCAGCAAGCGTTCGGGTACTGCTGCGAGTTTCATCAACAGTGTGACCAGTTCGGCCGAAATCTTCTACTCCGAAGTCGTTCAACCGCTCCGTGAATGGGTCCCCGCCGCCCCGAAGGCGTCCGATCTCCCTCGTGAAGAACAAGTCGACAACGAAGACTGACAATGAACGAGATAGTCATAGAGCGCGCAACGGACGAGGACGCCGCGGAAATCCTTGTTCTACAACGCTGTTGCTGGGTCTCGGAAGCAATCTCCAACAACAGCATGGACATACCCCCGCTCCACGAGGACCTACCCACGGTCCGAGCCTGGGTTCAGGAGTCGACTGTCTGGACCGCACGACGCGGCGGCCGGCTCGTCGGGGCCGTGCGAGGAACCGCGGACGGAACCGCATGGCAGATCGGTCGCCTCATGGTGGCACCGGACTTGGCGGGCAACGGCCTCGGCCGACGCCTCTTGCAGCACGTGGAACAGAACGCTCCGGAGCACATCACCCGTTTCGAGCTGTTCACCGGAAGCAGGAGCCTGCGGAACATTCGCCTGTACACCCGAGCGGGCTACTCCCAATTGCCGCCGGACCCCAGCCACATCCCCGGAGTCGTCTACCTGTCCAAGCCGAACGCCATCAACTCCGACTGAACGGCGATACTGACTTCTGTGGTGAACATTCGCGTCGCAGCGCAGACAGACTTGCCGTTCTTACGTGAGCACGACTCGCACGTCGCTGCCGAGGAACTCGCGTCAGTGGTCCAACGCGGCCGGATACTCATCGCCGAGGACAACGGTAATCCAATCGGATGGCTGCGCTGGGGCTTGTTCTGGGACGAGATTCCGTTCATGAACATGCTGACCGTCCTGTCTTCGAACCGCGGCCAAGGCATCGGGCGCGCTTTGGTCACAGATTGGGAAAAACGCATGAGCCGCGCGGGACACTCGCAGGTCCTCACCTCCACACTCGCCGACGAATCAGCCCAGAACTTCTATCGCGCAATGGGATACACCGACGCGGGAGTTCTTTTACTCCCAGGCGAGTCCTCCGAAATCTTCCTACGTCGAGACCTCGATACGACGACCGATCTGACCGATCCCCACATTACCCACGAGTAATATATGGTGGTCGTCACACCACGATCTCAGGGTGGGGCGTGGCACACCAATGTGGAGGACGAGTATGTCGTCAAGGGTCTTATCTCGCGCAGTTGTCGGAGTACTCGCGCTTGCACTGACAGGCGTCGGCGCACCGGTAGCGCTCGCGCAGCCAGTCCTTGCCAAGTCCCCCGATGACGGTTTCTACAGCTACGACGGCGCGGCACCCCTCTCGTCGTACGCCCCGGGTGCGGTACTCGAGACTCGCACCGTGCCGTACACCGTGCTCAACATCCCGACCCCGATACAGGCAGTCCAGGTTCTCTACCGATCAACCGACGCCCTGGGACAGCCGTCCGCCAACGTCACCTCGATCCTGCGCCCGGCCAACGCCCAACCGAACAAAGTTGTTTCGTACCAGTCCTTTTACGATTCGCTGAACCCCGACGACAGCCCGTCGCGAGCCATCGCGGGTAACACCCCGATCGGCGACTGGACTCCCAGCGGACGCAACTTCAACATCGGCGGTACCTTCACGTCCATCGAGGCAGCCTTGTTCGGGCCGCTCTTCGCATTGGGCTACACGATCGTCGTCCCGGACACCGAGGGCCCGGATGCAAACTTCGCTGCCGGACCCGAATACGGGATGATGACGCTCGACGCTCTGCGTGCCGCCCGCGATGTCCCGGAAACCGGAATCACCGACGACGCAGAGATCGCGCTGATGGGTTACTCAGGCGGAGCGATCGCCACCAACTGGGCTTCGATACTCGCTCCCGCATATGCACCGGAGATCAACGACAACTTGATCGGTGCCGCGCAGGGAGGCGTGCTGGTCAATCCGGCCAACAACCTTCGCTACGCGAGCGGAAGCATCGGGTGGGGCGGCGTGGTCGGCATGGCAGTCGTCGGCGTTGCGCGTTCGTACGACATCGATTTCGGGAAGTATCTCAGCGACCGTGGACGCGACGTCATGGCTCGACTCGAAGACGCGTCCATCGGCAATGTGCTGGCACAGTATCCCGGACTGACCTGGCAGGATCTGGTCAAACCCGAGTACGCCGATCCCAATACGGTTCCCGAGTACGTCGATGTCGTGAACAAGATCAACATGGGCACCGCGGCGACACCGACCATTCCGATGTTCATCGCGCAGGCGGCCAACGGCACCATCGAGGGCACCCAACCCGGAGGCCCCGGTGTCGGAGCGGGAGACGGCGTGATGATCACGGGCGACGTCCGCACCCTCGCACGCAAGTACTGCGACGCCGGCCTGGCGATTCAGTACGACCAGTACGACACCATCAGCCACTTCCTCGGCGCCATGCTCTGGCTCCCCGGTGCGCTCGCCTGGGTCGACGACCGCTTGAACGGCAAGCCTGCACCGTCCAACTGCGCGAACATTGCACCGGGGAACTCACTTGCGCCGCAAGAACATGCGCGCTGACTGACAGCGAGCCTGGATCTACTTCGACGGTTCCACCTCCCACCGAACGTGAGTCACCAACGGTTCAAGGCTAAGTCGGCTGACGGCAGATTCCAGGAGTCCGTCGTCACGCTCCGCGGCAGCCAGTTCGGCCACCACCCGCACGCGGTCGCTGTCCGGGATGTCGAAGGACTGCACTGACCGGAGCTGAAACTCGGGCCTCGAAATGGACTGCACGGTAAGACCTCTGATGTGAGCTTCGGCGTCGCCGTGACAGGTCACCTCGAAGGTGTAGTCCGCGGGTGGTTCTTCGCGTCCGGTTCGGGCAGGCTGGTGATCCATCATCCGGCCCAACGGCCTCAACAGCGTGTTCGCCAACATGATTGCGCCGGCACCGAACACCGCGACCCAGTACATTCCGCCACCTGCCAGTGCGCCGACGGCGGCAGTGGCCCACAGAGTGGCGGCAGTGTTCAGGCCGGTGACCGACGCACCCTGCTTCATGATCACTCCAGCACCGAGGAAACCGATCCCCGAGACGATCTGCGCTGCGACGCGCGTCGGATCAGCGTCCGGGCCCTGAAACCCGTACGCGCCCATGATGACGAAGAGCGTCGCACCCAAGCTCACCAACGCGTTGGTTCGCAGACCCGCCATCCTTGCGCGCCATTGCCTTTCGATCCCGACGGCAGCGCCGAGGACGAGCCCGAGCGCTATCCGCACAAGGATGACGTGGATTTCCACGGTGAACTCCTAGAGCCAGGTCGCGAATCGACGGATGAACATTCCCTTGGCCACCTGCGTGACGACGCAGTATGCCGCGAGAGTGAGGACCAGCCACGGGAAGTAGTTCCACGGCAGTGAAACCAACCCGAGGGAATGACCCCAGGACGTGAACGGGAACACCAGCGCGAAGACGCAGGCGGCGCCTGTGCTGAGCAGTACCGGCAGCGATGCACGCGACTGGATGAACGGGATCTTGCGGGTGCGGATCATGTGAACGATCAGCGTCTGCGAGATCAATGACTCGATGAACCAACCCGATTGGAACAGCGCTGCATGCTCGGGAGAGTTGGCGGCGAACACGAACCACATCAGCGCGAACGTCGAGATGTCGAAGATCGAACTGATCGGGCCGATGAACACCATGAACCGGCGAAGGCTCTTGGTCTCCCACTTGCGGGGCTTCGCGAGGAAGTCGTCGTCGACACGATCCCACGGGATCGTGAGCATCGAGAGATCGTAGATCAGGTTCTGCAACAACAGAACTACGGGAATCATGGGGATGAACGGCAGCAGGGCACTGGCGACGAGCACCGAGAAGACGTTCCCGAAGTTCGACGACGCAGTCATCTTGATGTACTTCTGGATGTTTCCGAAGGTACGACGCCCTTCGATGACTCCTTGTTCGAGTACACCGAGGTCCTTCTCCAGCAAGATGATGTCCGCGGATTCGCGGGCGATGTCCGCCGCTGTGTCAACGGAGATGCCGACGTCCGCAGCCCGCAGTGCGGGTGCGTCGTTGACACCGTCACCAAGGAAACCAACCGTGTGGCCGACCCGGCGCAGCGATTCGACAATGCGTGCCTTCTGCATCGGATCCGTCTTCGCGAATACGGTTGTCCGCTGCACCAACTCGTCGAGGGCGTCGTCGCTCAACGCTTCGATCTCTGCGCCGGATACAACGGTCCCCACGTCGATACCGACTTTGGCGCAGACGGTTTCGGCGACCAGTTCGTTGTCACCCGTCACTACCTTGACCGCGACTCCGTGGCTCGCGAGGGCTTCGATCGCCCCGGCCGCAGATTCCTTCGGCGGGTCGAGGAATGCCAGCAGACCGACCAGGGTCATGCCCTCTTCGTCGGCCGTCGAGTACTCGCGGCGCTGCTCTTCGACGACTGTCTTGGTTGCCACCGCAAGCACTCGCTTGCCTTGACCGTTCAGCTCCGCGACCAGACGGTCGACTCGGGCCAGCCATCCCGGTGTCAATTGGTGGGTCACCCCGTCGAGTTCCACCGATTCACAGACCGAAAGGAGCTCTTCCACTGCACCTTTGGTTACGATCAGATCGGCGTCTCCGTGGTCGACCACCACGGAGAGTCGACGGCGCTTGAAGTCGAAGGGAATCTCGTCCACCAACCCGTGCCGACGCGAGATCTCCTCGACCACTTCGGGACCGGCGGCCTCGATCACCGCGTCGTCGAGAAGACTGCGCAATCCGGTCTGATTCACGGAATTGACCGCCGCTAGCCGCAATACGTCCTCGGACTTACGTCCGGCAGTATCGAGATGCTCACCGAGAACGATGCGGTCCTCGGTGAGAGTTCCGGTCTTGTCCGTGCACAGAACGTCCATGGCACCGAAGTTCTGAATCGCGTTGATCTGCTTGACGATCACCTTCTTGCGCGACATGTGGAGCGCACCCTTGGCCAGGTTCGCCGTCACGATGAGCGGCAACATTTCCGGAGTCAACCCCACGGCGGTGGCGACGCCGAAGAGTAGTGCTTGGCTCCAGTCCTTGGTCAGTCCGTTGATGATGAACACCGCGGGAACCATGATCAGCATGAACTTGATCAGCAGATAGCTGACGCTGCGCACCCCGACGTCGAAGCTGGTTTCGGGTCGCTTGGACGCCAATTGTGCTGTCATGGCACCGAAGTAGGTCCGCTTGCCGGTGTGTACCGCAACGGCGGTGCCACTGCCCGACACGACGGAAGTACCCATGAACCCGATGTTCTCGGCTTCGAGCAGCCGATCGACGTCGATCCCCGACGACGGGTCCGCCGACTTCTCGGCCGGCATCGATTCACCGCTGAGCATGGACTGATTGACCTGTAGATCCTTGGCCCGGATGATGCGGACATCGGCCGGGATCATGTCGCCGGCGGCAAGCTGGACTACATCCCCCGGCAGTAACTGCTCGATCGGAATCTCAGCCGTGACCACGGTGTTGTTGATCTTGCGGGTGGCCGCGACGGTCGTCGTAACCATCGCCTTGAGCGCCTCGGCGGCGCGACTCGAACGGTATTCCTGCCAGAACCTCAGTGAGACACTGACAAAGATCATCAACCCGAGAGTGATGATGCCCTCGTAGGAAGGACCGTCCTCGGGGTCCGCCCAGACCACGTCGGTCCCGACCATGATCAGGGCGAGGAATACCAGGATCAGGATGAACGGGTTCTTGAAGGCTTCCGCGAACTGCACGATTGCCGGCGCCGGGCGGTCGTGGCGGACATCGTTGCGCCCGTATTGCCGACGAAGATCGTCGATCTGATCGTCACGAAGGCCGTTGGCCGTCGTGGTCAGATCCGCGAGAACGGTGCGCGTGTCCGAGGCCGAGAAGTCGACCAATTCCTGTGCGCTTTCCTTTGCCAGGACTGTTGAATGTGTTTGTTGTGCACTGTTTCTCGTGGGCCGTGGCCGCAATGCGAGAACGGAAAATGACATGACGAATCTCCTCGGCTGCCCGAACACGCCGGACCATGCCAGTGCATGAGGGCAGCAGAATGCGCTGAGCGACAATGGAAGTCGTCAGCGGTCGCGGCAAAGCCGCGCAGATGAAGCCGAGGATGCAAAGAGTCAGTGACTGAAGAGCAAAAGACCGGGGTGAGCATCGTCGGCAAGAACAGAAGGATGGGTCGAATATCGACTCGGCGGGTCGTCCACGATGGTCACCTCCTGAAAGTTCGGGGCGTCCGATGACGCCACACAAGTACATGCGCACAGCACACGCCAGGAGAACCGAATATCGACGTACTCTCGCCTTCGCCGGAAGAAACCGGCATCAAGCTGCGAAAACACCTCCACGTCCGAGTTTTGGCACTGCACGACGTGTCCCGATCAAGAACGGGAAGCCACTTTGGATCACCCCTTAAGCCGGGGAGATCTGTCCTAACCTTGGGCGTCTCTCGACGTCGTGAGATCAGTGGCCTGTGTTCGTGCAGAAGCCTCACCTAACGAGGTACTGCACCCAGAGGGTAGTTCTCAAATCTGTTGCCTGTCAACCGAGCAACTCAGACGGCGGACAATCCTGCCCGTGCGACGGCGCCGGCGAAGAGTGCCGTCACGGCGGCACCCATGACACTCTGATCAACCTCTTCCGGATCCACGGAGTGTTCGAGAACGAGCCCGGATATCAACGCCATCAACGAGATTGCGGTTGTCCGCACGTCAAAGGAATCGTCCACTCCCCATTCACGGGCACGTTCGCCGATCAACTCCACGAGTTGGCTGCGCAAGTGGCGACGCTCACGTAAGTACGCCTGAGCGATCTGCGGATCACGCCCGGCGAGCACTCCGAATTCGAGGACGAGAAGCGACCACCCCGGGTCGTCGACCATCCACGTGGCAATGGCCTCGCCACCTTTGCCCGCCGCGTCGGACGGGTTCATCCCGGCAATCTCGGCGAGCACCCGGCCGGCCAGTTCGAGAGACCGTTGCGCGAACAGTTCGGCGAACAGATCCTGTTTCGACTCGAAGTTGGAGTAGACAGCCCCCTTGGTGAAGCCCGCTCGGCGAGCAACTTCAGTGAGACGTGCAGCACTGAATCCGCGCTCCGCAAACTCTTCCGCCGCAGCGTCGAGCAGTCTTTGCCGCACCACGTCACGTCCGGGGCGGGTTACCGGAGTCCAGTCCGGTTGACGAGATTCAGTCACGATACCTAGAGTATTCAATACCTCGGGTATTGACAAGCTCTTTACTTTCGACAAGATCAGGACTCTTTCGTGACCACTACGCATCCGGCACACGCCGCACCAGACAACAGCTCCACCCACGACGAACACCACCACGACAATCTGCTCGTGAAGTACGGCGCACCCAAGGTGATGGCCGCGTTGTTCGTCGGCGTGCTCCTGCTGCAGATGGGCTTCATCCTCAGCTACGTCGCCGCCTTCCATCAGCCGACTCCGCGAGACATCGAAATCGCGGTCATCGCCGATCAGGGCACACCCGACGGCATGGATCAGCAGATCGCCGACAAACTCAACGCCATCGACGGCAGCCCGCTCGACGCTCAGGTGGTCGACAGCACGGCGACCGCTCGCCGCATGATCAACGACCGCGAGATCCAGGGCGCGTTTGTCATCAACCCGGCCGGACCGGACACCCTGATCACCGCGAGCGCGGGCGGCAGCTCCATCGCTACGTCACTCGAAGCGGTGTTCACGAAGGTCGAGGCGACACAGGACCGACAGTTCGTCGTCCGCGACGAGATCCCCGTCGGAGCCCACGACAACCGCGGCCTCTCCGGCTTCTACCTCTCGGTCGGCTGGGTCGTCGGCGGCTATCTCCTCGCGGCAGCCATCGGACTGTTCATCGGTGCGCCGAAGACTCTCCGCCAGGCAAGCGCACACACGGGCGTGATCGCGATCTACTCGATCATCTCGGGAGCCCTCGGCGCCCTCATCACCTCACACGTACTCGGAACCTTCGCCGGCCACTGGTTCCCGCTCTGGATCCTGGGAACAGCCGTGGTGTTCGGCACCGCCATGTTCACACTCGGATTGCGCGCCGCCATCGGCGTTCTGGCAGTCCCGCTGGCTATCGCCGTCTTCGTGATCCTCGGCAATCCCAGTGCGGGAGGCGCATTCGGCTCCAACGTGATTCCCTCGTTCTACGCCGCCATCGGCCGGTGGATCACACCCGGCGCCGGCACCGAAGGCGTCCGGAGCATCGTCTACTTCAACAACGTCGGCGTCGGCCAGCCTGCTCTGACGCTGTTCCTGTACGCGCTGATCGGTGCGGTCATGCTGTTCGGCTTCACGATCCGTCGTAACCGAAAGTCCACCGACACGACGCCGACTCCAGCTGTGGCGAACGCCGACTAGTCCTAGTCTGAACTCATGACGAGCCTCCTCCACCCCAACGCCTCGCACGTCGCCGAAACACTGATCTCGCGGGGTCACCACGGCGTCATCGTCACGCAGCCCGACGCCACGCACACCGCGGCCGAGGCAGCGGCGGCCGTCGGGGTGGAGGTAGGCGCGATCACCAAGTCACTGGTGTTCCTTCTCGACGACGATCCGGTCCTGCTGCTGGTCTCCGGCGCACATCAGGTGAATCTGAAGGCCACCGGCGAACGCCTCGAAGGCAAGCTCACGCGGGCGACGCTGGAGATGGCGAAGTCCGCGACGGGCCAGCCGATCGGTGGGGTCGCTCCGCTCGGGCATCCCACCAACCTGCCGACGTACATCGATACCGCCCTCGAGCAGTACCCCGAGTTGTGGGCAGCCGCCGGGCACCCCAACACCGTCTTTCGCACGACGTACTCCGAACTCCTCCGAATCACCGCCGGCCTCGCCGTCGACATGGACTGAAGCACTTCAGCCAACTCGGTCCGAAACCACTCAGACGTGCGTCCACCTATAGTTGGACGCACCATGTGCACTGCAACCAGGACCCCGGCCGGCAACCACTGGCGTCGACGGCACGTAGATCTGTGCCGCACCGACGCCTGTCTGTGTATGCCGAGCGCAGTCACCTCGACCACACCGCACACCTCGAGTTCCAGCCGGAGAGTTCCCGTTGTCTGACAAGCCGAATGCCGTTTCCAGCCACACCACCCCCGACGTCCCCGAAGTAGCAGCGACGCCCGAGTTGTCCACCGGCATCTGCGCCGGTGACTACCGCGCTGCGCTTCGCCGCCACCCCGCCGGTGTCACCGTCGTGACCCTCGATTCGGGTACCGGCCCGGTGGGTTTCACCGCCACCTCGTTCTCGTCCGTCTCCCTCGAGCCGCCGCTCGTCTCGTTCAACATCGCGGAGACGTCGTCGAGCATCAATGCACTCAAGGCAGCCGAGTCCTTGGTGATCCACCTTCTCGGCGAACATCAGCAGCATCTGGCCCAGCGCTTTGCGCGTAGTGCCGATCAGCGTTTTGCAGACGAGTCACTGTGGGCAGTGCTCGACACCGGGGAACCGGTGCTGCACGGCACCCCCAGCTGGATGCGCGTCAAGGTCGACCAGCTGATCCCTGTCGGCGATCACACGTTGGTCATCGGACTCGTCACGCGGGTTCACGCCGAAGAAGACGACGAATCCGCTGCCGCACCGCTGCTCTACCACGAGGGCAAGTACTACCGCCCGACTCCGTTGGGTCAATAGACAACTGTGCGCCTTTATTAACCGCCCGCGGTTAATAAAGGCGCACAGCAAGTTAGAGCGCTACGTACTTTGTATCGAGATACTCGTCGATACCCTCGGTTCCGCCTTCACGGCCGAAGCCCGATTCCTTCACCCCACCGAACGGCGCGGCAGCATCGGAGATCGCGCCGCGGTTGACGCCCACCATGCCGGTGTCCAGCTTGGCCGAGACGCGCATCGCACGGTCGATGTCGCGAGTGTAGAAGTACGCCACGAGACCGTACTCGGTGTTGTTCGCAGCCGCGATCGCTTCGTCTTCGGTGTCGAAACCGACCACTGCCGCAACGGGTCCGAAGATCTCTTCCTTCAGCAGGCGCGCGTCGGCGGGCACCTGGTCGAGGACCGTCGGGGTGAAGAAGAAGCCGGGGCCTTCGGGTGCCGATCCACCGGTGCGAACGCGAGCACCCTTGGACACGGCGTCGTCGACGAGTCCGGTGACGGTTGCGAGCTGCTTGGTGTTGATCAGCGGTCCGATGTTGGTGCCCTCGGCGTCACCGGCGCCCACCTTCAAGGCCGCAACCTTGGCGGTGAACTTGTCGGTGAACTCTTCGCGCACCGAGTTGGCGACGTAGATGCGGTTGGCCGCGGTGCAGGCCTCGCCGCCGTTGCGCATCTTCGCGAGCATTGCGCCGTCGACAGCTGCGTCGATGTCGGCGTCGTCGAAGACGATGAACGGCGCATTGCCACCGAGTTCCATCGACGTGCGGAGCAGCTTGTCAGCAGCATTGCGCACCAACAACTTTCCGACGCCAGTGGAGCCGGTGAAGGTGACCTTGCGCAGACGCGCATCTTCCATCAGCGGTCCACTGATGGAAGCCGCGTCGGACGTCGGGAGGATCGAGAGCACACCGTCGGGCAGACCGGCATCGGCGAACACCTGACCGAGGAGCTGCATGGTCAGCGGCGTGTCCTCGGCGGGCTTGACGATGATGGTGCAACCGGCAGCCAGCGCCGGTCCGATCTTGCGTGTGCCCATGGCGAGCGGGAAGTTCCACGGGGTGATCGCGAGGACCGGTCCGACGGCTTCCTTGGTGACCAGGATGCGACCGTTGCCGGCCGGAGCCTGCGTGAAACGTCCGCCGATGCGTACTGCTTCCTCGCTGAACCAGCGCAGGAATTCGCCGCCGTAGTTGACCTCACCGCGGCTCTCTGCCAACGACTTACCCATTTCCAGGGTCATCATCAGCGCGAAGTCCTCGGCGCGGGCGTGCAGCAATTCGAAGGCGGTGCGCAGAATCTCGCCGCGTACACGTGCCGGAGTGGCCGCCCAGTCTTCCTGCGCCGCAGCGGCGAGGTCGAGCGCACGGATACCGTCGGCAGCGGTGGCGTCGGCTACCTGGGCGAGTTCCTCACCCGTTGCCGGGTTGTAGACCGCAAAGGTCTTCTCGGCCGGGACGAGCTTGCCGCCGAGCCAGAGACCCTTGGGTACCGAGTCGAGAAGATCCGAGACGTTGGACATGTCAGTTCCCCTGTGCTGCAGTGCGGATAGCGGTCTCGAGGACGGTCAACGCGTCGTCGAGCAGCTCTTCGGAGATGACCAGCGGCGGGAGCAGACGGATGACGTTGCCGTAGGTACCGCAGGTGAGGATCACGACGCCGGCAGCGAGGCATTCGGCGGCGATCTTCTTGGTGATGTCTGCGTCCGGCTCCTGCCCACCGGGCTTGACCAACTCGATGGCGAGCATCGCGCCGCGACCGCGAACGTCACCGATGACGTCGAGTTCCTTTGCCAGTGCGTTCATTCGGCCGACGACGGTCGACTCGATGGTGCGTGCGCGGCCACAGAGGTCGAGCTCACGCATCTGGTCGATGGACGCCAATGCAGCGGCGCAGGCGACGGGGTTACCGCCGTAGGTGCCACCGAGGCCGCCGGGGTGGACAGCGTCGATGAGCTCGGCGCGGCCCGTGACAGCGGCGAGCGGCATGCCGCCTGCGATGCCCTTGGCGAGCGTGACCAGGTCGGGGACGATGCCCTCGTGATCGCTGGCGAACCAGGCGCCGGTACGAGCGAAGCCTGCCTGAACCTCGTCGGCGATGAAGACGACGCCGTTCTCCTTGGCCCACGCGACGAGCGTCGGGAGGAAGCCTTCTGCGGGAACGATGAATCCACCCTCACCCTGAATGGGCTCGATGAGGATGGCGGCGGTGTTGGCAGCGCCGACCTGCTTCTCGATCATCGTGATGGCGCGCTGTGCGGCCTGCTCACCGGTGATCTTGGAGCCGTCGACATTGAGGCCCTCGCGGTACGGGTAGGACATCGGGACGCGGTAGACCTCGGGGGCGAACGGACCGAAGCCGCTCTTGTACGGCATGGACTTCGAGGTCAGTGCCATCGTGAGGTTGGTGCGGCCGTGGTACGCGTGGTCGAAGACGACGACTGCGTCGCGACCGGTTGCGTGACGGGCGATCTTGACGGCGTTCTCGACGGCTTCTGCGCCGGAGTTGAACAGCACGGAACGCTTCTCGTGGTCACCGGGGGTGAGCTCGGCGAGACGCTCGGCGACCTCGACGTAGCCCTCGTACGGAGCGACCATGAAACAGGTGTGGGTGAAGTGCGCGACCTGTTCCTGAACGGCGGACACGACGGCCGGGTTGGAAGCGCCGACGCTGGTCACCGCGATACCGGCACCGAGGTCGATCAGCGAGTTGCCGTCGACGTCGACGATGACTCCGCCGTCTGCGTCGGCGACGTAGACCGGGAGGGTGGATGCGACGCCGGCGCCGACGACCTTCTTACGGCGTTCGGCGAGCGCAGCCGAGCGCGGGCCCGGGAACTCCGTGACGATGCGACGCTCCTGCGGAAGCCGGTATTCGATTGCACTCATGTGACCACCCTCTCGGTTGTGTATTGCATTCGAGTATGCGACGCGCGAAGCATCGCAAGCACTGCCGAAATGGATACCCGGAGCTCCAGGGCTACTCCATATCGGCAACGACAGCTAGCCTTGATCAGGTGACGGTTCCGATCTCGTGGCTCTTGCGCCAGAAACACCTCTCGCTGGCTCTGCTCACCGACCGAGCAGCTGCCACCCACCCCGTCACGTTTGCGCAGGCCACAGAGCTGACGGACCCCACCCCGTGGCTTTCCGGCGGCGAATTGGTGCTCACCACCGGGCTGGCACTGGTGGGCGCGGACGCCACCGACTACAGCGAGTACATCGACCGTCTGGCCGCCGCAGAAGTATCGGCTCTGGGTTTCGGGACCGGCCTTTCCCACGAGAGTGTGCCCACAGACCTGATTGCCGCCGCCCGCAGCCGCGGACTCCCCCTGCTGGAAGTGCCGTTCACGACCCCGTTCGCGGCAGTCACGCGCGCGGTGATGACCCGTCTGAGCCAGCAGGAATACGAATCGGTACTCCGCGCGGCAGAAGTACAGACGCGCATCACCCGCGTTGCACTGCGCGGTGGCGTGTCTGCCATCGTGCGCGAACTGGCCACGGCCACAAAAACTTCGGTGGCGTTTGTCGGAGATCGGATCACCGCGGTGCATCCGGCAAACCAGAAGTCGTTGATCACCGAGGTTCGCGCGGTCGCGGCGACCACCCGCGATCCCAACGCTCCGGCGTCGATCTCGCAGAGCACACCCGAACGGACGCTGACACTGTCCCCCGTCGGCGTCACCGACAGCTGGCACGGCTACCTCGCCATGGCGGGCGCCGGGCCCCTGAGCAATATCGACAGAGTGTTACTCGGGCATGCGGTCTCGCTGCTCACTCTCGAACTCGAGAAACCGGTTCGACTACGGGCCGAGCGAACTCGACTCAACGCCATGGCTTTCGGGCTCTTACTCGACGGCCGAATCCCCGAAGACAGTGTGCCGTCGTACTTGGACGAGGCAAGCGACACGCACGGCAACATTCGTGTCGTCCACGTTCGCGGATCCGGACTCGGCCCCGTTCTTCGCGAACTCGACAACGCTCTCGCGCGAGCAGGCCGGCCGTTGTTCGCGCAATCCGAGGACGGTTCGCTGACCGTCCTCCTCCGCGGAACCGACACAATCGACACCGCCAAAACACTACTGGCGCAGCTCTCCCCCACCGAAGCGAAAGCCGTGCGTGCCGGAATCAGCACCCCTCACCGTCTTCTCGACGCACCCCGCGCACTCGTCCAGGCCCGCGCCGCGGCCAACCTCACGACGGCTACGGCGCGCATTCTCGAGTTCGACGCTCTGAGTGGTTCGACGATTCTGGCATCCGAGTCTGCCCGTGAGGCATTGATCGCCATGGCTGCGGACACCATCCCGGTGTTGACGGAACACGACCAGGCACACGGAACCGCACTGGCCGCGTCTTTGCGCGCCTATCTCGAGGCAAACGGCCAATGGGAGTCGGCTGCAGCCGAACTCGGTGTTCATCGGCACACCCTCCGAGGTCGCATCGCACGCATCGAGGAACTGCTGCAATGCGACCTCGGACAGGCCAGGGTCAGAGCCGAACTGCTGCTATCGCTACTCGCCTGGGAGGGCCGCTGAACCCTCCTCCGCGTGCACCGAAGCGAAGCTCGACGCACCGCGGACGAGTAGTTCGAGTTCGGCGTCGACCGTGCAGAGACGGGCGGTGTCCAGCGCTCCACTGCGGCTCACGCTCGACATCAAAGCCGTGAACCGGCGCACCGTTTGCGGATTGGCGGCGGTCCACAACTCGACGACCTCCGGAATACCTTCACCGAGCGCACCGGACACGAGGTCCGCGAAACGCGCCGTCAACCTGGCATGGACGGCAGCGCTGCCCATGACCTCCCAATGCGAGGCACCGACGGCGACGTCGACGCCGCCGAGAACATCGCCCAGATCGAGAGCGTCGGAGAGTTCCCGATAGATCGCGGCTGCGGCCGCGGCCGTCGTATTCTCCTGCAGTGCAATGTCTGCCAGGGCGAGCGCTCCGAAAGACGCCTCGATGCGCTCGCTTGCCGACAAACCGTCGGTGAGTTCCCGCACCGGGGCTGCCCACCGATCGATGTCGGCGCGCGGGTTCACGGTGAACCGGCCGGCAGCACCCGGGCGGCGCAACACCCAGCTCATTTCGGATTCCAACAGCTGCTGCAAGCGATCGAGAGCCTTCAGCTGTTCGGTGGCACTGAGATCGGAGTTCAGGATTTCACGTCGAAGGTCCTCCGTTCCAAGCACTTCGCTGACTACGGCGTAGGCCAGAGCCGCTTCCGGACTGCGAACTCCGAGGTGTTCCTCGAGCCGGAACAACACGCCGGGGCCGACGCGGTTGACCAGTTCGTCGACAACCGAGGTGATGATGATGTCGCGGCCCAACCGATGTGCGTGGACTGCGTCCGGTGCGGCCTCGACGACGGAGAGCGGGAAGTACTGCGGGAGACGATCGGCGAA
Source organism: Rhodococcus sp. MPR-R1B (assembly GCF_058793255.1). NCBI lineage: Bacteria > Bacillati > Actinomycetota > Actinomycetes > Mycobacteriales > Nocardiaceae > Rhodococcus > Rhodococcus sp. MPR-R1B. Next base: position 55,530 of record NZ_JBXAFO010000022.1, on the reverse strand, counting down.
GATCTGATTGTCCGGGACCGTCGATGCGCCCAGTTCCGCAGTCAGTACGTTCTTCGACTGCGCCACCAGCACAGCAAGTTCCGGCCGCAGGAGACCCTGCCCGGCACGCGCCCTGACCGCCAGCGCCTTGGCGTCGGGCAGAGATTCTTCCAGTCGCTTCATGGCGCCCGCCGAGACGAGGTTCTCGATCAACCGCTCGTGCTGATCGAGCAGGGCCGGTGCGCGGTGCTCGGCCAGGCTGATCGCGAGGGTCTGATCTTCACTGGCCTCGAGCACCGATGCGGCCACCTCGTCCTGGGCCGCCGCGAGTAGTTCATTGCGCGAGGTCGAGTCCAACGCTGCGAGTGCGATCTTGATGTTGACCTCACGGTCCGAGGTAGCCACGCCGGCCGCGTTGTCGATGAAGTCGGCGTTGATTCGGCCTCCGCCAGCGGCATATTCGATGCGGGCACGCTGGGTGAAGCCGAGGTTGCCGCCCTCACCGACCACCGTCGCACGCAACTCGTCAGCGCTGACGCGAACTGCGTCGTTGGACGGATCGGCCGCGTCGACGTTGCTTTCGGTCGACGCTTTCACGTAGGTACCGACGCCGCCGTTCCACAACAGGTCCACCGGAGCACACAGGATCGCTCGGATCAGTTCCTGCGGGGTCAAGTTCTCCTCGGTGATTCCGAGGGCCGCACGCGCCTCGAGCGGAAGGCGGATCGACTTCGCGCTCCGCGGCCAGACGCCACCGCCCGGCGACATCACGGTGCGATCGAAGTCGTCCCAGGACGAGCGCGGCACGGTGAAGAGGCGAGCGCGTTCGGCAAAGCTCGTCTCGGTGTCGGGGTTCGGGTCGATGAAGATGTGGCGGTGATCGAATGCCGCGACCAGACGGATCTTGTGCGAGAGCAACATTCCGTTGCCGAACACGTCGCCGGACATGTCCCCGATACCCGCGACGGTGAACGGATCGGTGTCGACATCGAGGTCGCGCTCGGCGAAGTGCCGTCGAACCGCTACCCAGGCGCCGCGAGCGGTGATGCCCATCGCCTTGTGGTCGTAGCCGGCCGAACCGCCGGAAGCAAAAGCGTCGCCGAGCCAGAAACCACGCTCGACGGCGATGCCGTTCGCGACGTCGGAGAACCGCGCTGTCCCCTTGTCTGCTGCCACGACGAGATAGGAGTCTTCACCGTCGTACTCGATTACTTCTGCCGGGTGTACCGCAGCGCCGTCGACGATGTTGTCCACCACGTCCAGCAGGCCGCGAATGAAGGTGCTGTAAGACTCCTGCACCTGCGCCGGAGTCGGTGACGACGTGCCCCGAACCACGAACGCGCCCTTGGCTCCCGAAGGAACGATCGGCGAATTCTTCACGCTCTGGGTCTTCATGAGACTCAGAGCCTCGGTGCGGAAGTCCTCGTATCGATCCGACCAACGCAGGCCACCACGGGCGACGGAGGAACTACGCAGATGCACGCCTTCGACATTGGTTGCGCTGACGTAGATCTCGCGGAAGGGAACGGTCTTCTGCGGAGTGGAGAGCAACTGCGAGTCGATCTTGAACGACGCGTACGGTAGCGGTTCGCCGCTCTCACCGCGGAGGTACCAGTTGGTGCGCAGAGTCGCCTGCAGGAACGAACGCACGCCGCGCAAGACGCGATCCTCGTCGAGAGTGTCTGCACCGTCGACTGATTCGTCGATAGCTGCCGTTGCGGTAGCCACAGCTGTCTCACGCACACCCGCCACGGCGGGGTCGAAACGCGCGGTGAAAAGTTCGATCGCCTGCCGTACGAAGAGTGGCTTCGCTGCCAACACTCCGACGATGTAGCTCTCGGACAAACCGATACGAGCCTGAGCGAGGAAACGGCACGCAGCGCGCAGCAACTCTGCATCGCGCCAGGTGATGTCTGCTCGTCCGATCAGACTGGAGAACGCATCCATCCGGGTCTGTCCGGCGATGACGGCTTCGAAGGCGTCCGCCATCTTCTCCAGCGCACTGCCGTCGAAGGTGCTCGGCTCGAAGGTGAAGTAATGCGCCGAACCCAGAACGGTCGGAAGCGGGCGGTGCGTCGAAACTCGGAGTCCGAGAGACTCGAAGTTCTCGCACAGATCGGAGAGGGAGGGCTCTCCGGACGGCCACAGCACCACGCAGGTCAGATCGTCACTGTTCAGGTTGTCACCCTGACGGAAGACGAGTCGCTGGCCCGCTGCTGCCAATTCGGCGACCAGTTCGAGCGCCGGGTCACCGGATCGATCACCGCCTGCCGGTCTCGATTCTGCAGCTGCGGTCTTGGTCGCCGATGATGTGCTCGCCATTGAACACCCTCCTGGAAATTATTGGATCCGAACACTTTCCAGTGTTGCGTGGATCACCGGAAAGAGGTCGTGCCCGATAGGAGTACCAACCCCCATCGGGCACGACATTTCGGCAGTTGCGGTGAGCTCAGTCGCCCAACCTGATCGGAGCAAGCTCCTCGAACACGTCGCCGGGTCCGGGATTCTCGGCAGGCGCAGCGCCGCCGAGATGGTTGACGACGCCCCATACCGCGTTGATCGCGGTCTGGATCGCGCCCTCAGCCCAGCCGGCGGTCCACGACACGTCGTCACCGGCGAGGAAGATTCCCCGATGACGCGGTTCGAGATCATTCTGCACGAAGTGGGAGAACAGGCGCTCCTGGTAGCGGTAGTGCCCCGGAAGGTTCGCCTTGAATGCGCCCATGAAGTCGCGCTCGGTTTCCCACGACAGCGTCACCGGGCTCGAGATGATGTGGCTGCGGAAGTCAACGCCGGGGTAGATCTCTTCGAGAGAGCGCAGCATGATGTTCATGCGCTCGGTGGCGTCGAGCGCCAGCAGCTTCAGCGAATCGTCCGACCAGGTGTACGACAAGCAGATCAGGCCTGGCTTGCCCTCGCCTTGATCGAGCAGGTAGGTGCCGCGACTCATACGGTCGGTCAGTGTCATCGACACCGAATCACGGCCGGTCACGGGGTCCTTGTCCTTCCAGAACGGGCGGTCGACGAGAACGAACACCTTGGTCGAACCCATGTAGTGAGTTCGCTCGATCGCAGTCCAGTGGTCGATCGGGAACAGATCGTCGTCACACCTGATATTGTTCAGCAGCATCCAACTCTGCACTGTCACAACGGCACTCGCATAGGTGCGAATGAAACCTTCGGAGTCGGTGACCGTGATGTTGCCGGGCTCGGTACGCCGGAGTTCGGTGACGCGGGGACGCGTCTCACCGTCGTTGAGCGAAGCGACCGTAGTACCGGCAGGCCAATGCGCCATGTGCGCCGGGGCGCGGTTCCACAACCGCATCGGCAGCTGCTGCGATCCACCGACGATGCCGCGGTGGTCGTCGTCGGCGGCCGTGATGACCACACGAAGGATTTCGAGGATCGAATTGGGGTAGTCGGTATCCCAACCGCCCGTACCGAATCCGACCTGTCCGAACACTTCCCGCATGTGGAAGGACTTGAAGTGCTTCGACGCGGCGAGGAATCCGTAGAACGTCTGGTCGTCGTAGCGCACCACGAGGTCGTTCCAGATCCGCTTGATTTCTGCGGTGTCGCGGTCACGAATGGCCTGCTGCAACGGAATCAGATCGGCATGCTCTTCGAGAGTGCGCTGCCAGGCCTGCGCCACCTCGGTGTAGATCGGCGGCAGATCCTCGAGAGTGTGCGCGTAGTGGCTCTCGCCCTTGAGATCGATGACGGTGCTCGGCGTGACCTCGGCAAGGGGATTGGGGAACTCTTCGGTCTGCAGACCCAGTTCGTTCAGGTAGTGGAACAACGTCGTCGACGACGGTGGGAAACGCATTGCGCCCATCTCGGCGACCACCCCGGGGTGCCCGTCGAACTCGACCGACCGCATCCGGCCACCGATCTGATCAGCTTCGTAGACAATCGGTTTGAGACCGACCTTGAGCAACTCGTAGGCCGCGATCATGCCGGAGAGTCCGCCACCGATCACGGCAACTTCTGTACCCAGTGCCAGATCGGGCACCGAGCCGAGTCCTGCCGGACTGGAAACGTAGTCGTCGTACGGGAACGGAAAATCCGGCCCGAACATCGTGAGGGGCGGCTGCTTGCCGGGTTCCGAGGAACTGTCCGGAGCTACTGGGATGGTCATCTACGGTTCTCCTTGGAGACAGTCGTGACAGAAAGGTCTGGATACAGATCGAGGCGTCGATCGTCGAGATGCGTGTTGAGGGTGCGCGATTGCGAGACGGTGGCGGCGGCGATATCGGCGAGGAGCAATTCCGGGCCGACCCCGGCCCTCGCCAACTCGGCACCGTCGGGCGCGATGGCGCACGAGAGACCGCAGTAGGTCAGCTCGGTTTCGGCGCCGCAGCGATTGACGTAGGTGACAAACATCTGACTCTCGTATGCGCGGGCCGGAACCACTTGCTGCGCAATGTGTTCGTACGGAGTCATCAAGCCTGTCGGCACGATGAGCCATTCTGTACCGGCGTCGGCGTGTGCCCGAACCGCTTCGGGAAACTCCACGTCGTAGCAGATCAACAATCCGCAGCGGATACCCTCGAAATCGAACCCGACCACCAAGGTCTCACCTGGCCGAAAGTGCTCACGGTCGAGCGTGCCGAACAGATGCGTCTTGCGGTAGTGCGCAAGCGAAGTGCCATCGCGGTCCACCACCTGCACGCTGTTGTAGACGTCTCCCCCGTCGAGTTCGGGGTAGCCGTAGACGACTGCGATGCCGGCACTTCGAGCAATCGCGGCGACGGAATCGAAGATGGGGCCGTCGGCCGATTCCGCGCGTAGCGACACCAGTTCGCCGATGTCGTAGCCGGTTGCGGACATCTCCGGCGTCAGCAGGATCTTCGCACCGGATGCTGCAGCCTCGCGGGCAGCAGTGTCGATTGCAGCGAGGTTGAACTCCACCGACGCAAAGGTGTCCGGGGTGGTGAGCGGACCTTGGAACAGGCCAACTCGAACTGAATCGACATGCATGGTGCGCTCCTTCAGGAGTTCCGTGACGCCAATTTTCGACGGTGTGTGTGACGGGGACAACTACCAGCGTGACGGGTGTCGCCAATCATGTCAACTCTTGTTTCCTAAGAATCAACATTCACGGATTCGAGTCTCACGAAGACGACGCGCGGGGCCCTTCCGGCAATGCCGGATTCAAGACCCACAGAACCTTCGCCAGAATTGAGCCTTCGGCCTGAAAACTATGGTTGTGCGTCGGCGTGAATGTGAAGGAATCGCCCGCCGCAAGTACGACGTCTTCGGCATCGACGGCCTCACCGTTCGGATCCGTCCGACCACCCTCGAACGAAACCCGCAAACCGCCCTCGAGCACGTGTACGAAGTTCACGTCGATCGGCAGACTGTAGAACTCCCGACCACTTCCGCCGCCTGGTTCCAGCTCGCCGAGCAGCACCTGGATTCGACGCTCGTTGGTAGGCGTGAGCAGGTACTCCGTCATCTTTTCGCCACCGAAGCTGATTTGCGGCATGGCGTCGGCGCGGACTACTTCACCGGCGGACGCATTCTCGAACAGGGATCCGACGGGGATCTCGAGCACCGCGCACACCTTGATCAGGGTCGCCACCGACGCGTTGACGTGATCGCGCTCGAGTTTCGAGAGATACCCCTTGGTCACACCACAGGCCTCGGCCAGGTCGTCGAGGGTCAACCGCTTCGATTGACGTGCCGCCTTGAGCCTCGCCCCGATGCGCGGTCCGATCGGCTCGACCGCTTCCTTCGCCTTGGCCACTGAACCCACTCCTTCACGACCGCCGTGTCCCTTTCAGGAAACAGGGGTTGACAACCGAGCCTCTTGAAGAAACCATACTTGCTCAGAGAGCTACATCACTGAAGGGCGCCCGGTGTGCGCCGAATCGAGAGCAGGGACCTCTGCACATGGCTACCAACAACCCCGGATCGTTCATCGGACCCGTCGACGCCACGCGCGTCCCCCGCTACGCCGAGCCGACCACCTTTGCGCGTCTCCCGCGCCTGGACGAGGTCTCGCGCGCCGACGTGACGATCCTCGGCATCCCCTTCGATTCGGGTGTCAGCTACCGCCCCGGTGCCCGGTTCGGTCCGGGGCACATCCGCGCTGCGTCGAAGCTGCTGCGTCCGTACAACCCAGCGCTGAAGGTCTCGCCCTTCGCCAACCAGCAGGTAGCCGATTTCGGCGACATCGGCGTCAACCCCTTCGACATCCAGGAAGCTCTCACGACGGTTCAGTCCGCCGTCACCGACCTGCGCGCCGACGGTTCCTCCGTGCTCACGCTCGGCGGCGATCACACCATCGCACTGCCGATCCTGCGTTCACTGGCCCGCGATCACGGCCCGATCGCCGTCCTGCACTTCGACGCTCATCTCGACACCTGGGACACCTACTTCGGTCAGCCTTTCACCCACGGCACCCCCTTCCGCCGCGCCAGCGAAGAGGGCCTGATCGACATGGAGCGTTCGCAGCACATCGGCATCCGTGGACCGCTCTACAGCGAGAAGGACCTCGAAGACGACCGCGTCCTCGGCTTCCAGGTGATCCGCAGTGACGACTACGAGGTCGACGGTGTCGCCAGCATCGTCGAGCGCATGCGTAAGCGCCTCGACGGTGGCCCGGTGTACGTCTCCGTCGACATCGACGTACTCGATCCCGCCCACGCTCCGGGCACCGGAACACCCGAAGCGGGCGGCATGACCTCTCGCGAATTGTTGAACACACTGCGTGGGTTGGTGGGGCTCAACGTGGTCGGCGCCGACATCGTCGAGGTAGCGCCGGCGTACGACCACGCCGAGATCACCGGTATCGCAGCGGCCCACGTCGCTTACGAGTTGCTGTCGGTGCTCGCACTCAATCGCTGAAGCAGCACAACGGTATCCGTCGTGTGATGCATCTCGGGGTTCGCGGGAAGATCACGTTCCCGCGACTCCGAGACCAACACCTTCCAACCATCGGTGAACAGCGACTCCACGTATTCGGGTGTATGGAGCATGGCCCGATGGTGCTCGGTCGGCGACTCGTGAGGTGAGTGGCCCACGATCAGCAAATGCCCGCCGGGCGCGACCAGATCTCCGAGAGCACGGAACAATTGCCCGCGCGCGGGTTCGAGCATATGGAAGAACTGCGCGGACACCAGATCGAACGAGCGCCCCTGCGGATCCCACTTCGTCAGGTCGGCTTCCAGCCATTCGATGTCGACGCCCTCGCCCTCGACGTGAGCCTGGGCGCGGCCGAGCGCAACCGACGAGATGTCGGTGCCGGTGACCTTCCACCCGCGACGCGCCAACCACAAAGCGTCGGCACCTTCGCCGCAACCGACGTCGAGTGCCGTGCCCGGTTCCAGGTCGGAGGCTTCGGCAATCAACTGTGGGTTGGGATTTCCGCTCCAGCGCGCGGGGCGTTCCTCGTACAGCGAGTTCCAGAACTGTGCGTCCGCCTTGGCGTACGGATTCTCGGTGGTATCGGAGTTTTCGTGGTGATTGTGGTGTTCGTGGCTCATGCACCCAGGATGAACGACCCTCCACAACTCACGCAACCATCTTTGCTGAAACAGCAACTTCTCCATTTCGACGCCCTGCTAACGTCACGTCGTGGCCGGTGGATTTCCCGTGTTTCGTCTCTACTGCAGCTCAGCGGGCCCATACGTTTTGTGTTGTGCGCATTTCCCCGAGTTCACCGGTTCGAACTCGGACGAAGAGTTCAGCGTCCAGCAGAGCTTCGACCGCGCAGTCGAGAAGATTCTGCGCGATGCATCCTTCGAACCGACTACCTTGACTTTGGTCGGCGAGCAGCAGGGCTATCCCGTCGGAGACCGACTGTTCGATACGACAGTTCCGCGTACCGGAACCGTCTCGTACGCGTTCCAAGAAGCCGGACCGCCGTGGATCGTTCTCGGCCTTGATGTTTCGGCGGACGAATTCTGGTCCGAAATCGACGACGACGCAGACCTCCACGGTCTCGGCCCCACCTCCCCGTTGAGGTCAGTTCCAGCAACCGTGCTCACGGAGACCGGGTGGCCACGACGAAGTGACCTCGACTCCCCGTGAACTGAACCAGAACTCCAACCTTCGTGAAATCGAACAAAAATCCGCCCGATTTTCGTGAGGATCGACCGAGATGCCCGTCACGTCCTACGCCAAGATTTAGCGGTCACACCCGACTGCGCCCTCACGATTCACTCCCGGGCCCCGGCTCCTTCACGGAGGCACAATGAAACACCGCTCCTATTCGACGCTTGCCGCGACCGCGGGGCTCGCGCTCGTATTGTCGGCTTGCAGCTCGGGAGGCACGTCCTCGGGCTCCGGCGGCGGTGAGCCTCTGACTGACAGAACCTTCCGGTACGCGTTGCAAGGCGATCCGGGTGCACTCAACCCGATCATGTCCGGCTCTGCGGCAACCGCGGAAATTTCGAAGCTGGCGTACGACTCCCTGGTCTACCAGGATCCTGAAACCAGTGAATTCAAACCATGGTTGGCCGAGAAGTGGGAAGAAACGCCGACCTCCGCGTCCTTCACCATTCGTGAAGGCGTGACCTGTACCGACGGGTCGACGCTGACTGCACAGACCGTCGCGAACAACATCAACTTCGTAGCCGATCCAGCCAAGGGTTCACAACAACGCGGCACCACAGTTCCCATCGGCGCTTCGGCCACTGCCGATCTCGCCACCCGCACCATCACGGTAACCACTCCGGCGCCGACCCCGTTCCTCCTCCTCACCATCAGTCGCCTCCCGATCATGTGCGATGCCGGTCTCGAAGATCCGACCGCCTCGAACAACAAGTCGCTGGGCTCCGGCATGTTCGAAGTCACCGAAGTCTCGGCCAATGACCACTACACGTTCGAGCGTCGTGACGGTTACAGCTGGGGGCCCGACGACACCACCTCCGACACACCGGGTGTCCCCAAGACAGTCATTGCTGTCATGGCACCCAATGTCAGCACCGCAGCAAACCAGCTTCTCTCAGGCGAACTGAGCGCATCTCCGATCGCCGGTCCGGACAAGGATCGCATCGATGCCGCCAATTTCGACTCGGTCCAGCGCCCACTTCCCGCCGGTCAGATGTACTTCAATCAGATTGCGGACAATCCGACCAGCGATCCCGCCGTTCGAAAAGCTCTCGTCCAGGCTGTCAATCTCGACGATCTCGCTGAAGTCATCACTGGCGGCCAGGGCACCCGTGCAACAAGTCTTGTCTCCGTCGAGCCCCGAGCCTGTGTGTACGACTCTGTCGCAGGCAACATTCCGGACTTCGACCTCAGCGCAGCAAAGGCAACACTGGACGCTGCAGGTTGGACCGCCGGCTCCGACGGCAAACGAAGCAAGGACGGAAAGCCGCTGACCCTCCGCCTCTTCTACGCTGCCGGCGAAGATGCGCGCAGCGCGGCAGCCGAGCTCACCCAGTCGGCATGGTCCGACCTCGGTGCGACCGTCGAGGTGACAGGAGCCGACCAGACCAAGGTTGTCGACGTCATGCTCAGTGGCAAGGACAACAACCAATGGGACATCGCGTGGATCCAGATCAACAATTCGGTTCCCAGCGGGTTCGTCCCGTTCTTCTCCGGTCCTGCTCCGGCAGCAGGTAAGAACTTCTCTTCGATCAACAACCCCGCCTACGAAGCAGCCGTTGCCAAGGCATCCGGCTTGACCGGCGAAGCAGCGTGCGCGGAGTGGGCGGACGCCGAGTCACAGATCACCAAAACGGTGTCCGCAGTCCCGTTTGCAGATACGGTCTTGAGCTTCTACTTCAACAAGGCCGGACTCGCATTCGGTAAGACCTTCATCGGTTCTGCGTTGCGCCTCTACCAGTAGGCCGGTCGACCGAACGCGGTGCGTCAACGAGATACGTCAGATCATTGTGATCTGACGTATCTTGTTGCCACACCGATCGTCTCGTTGTCGAGTTCGACGTAGGTCAGCTGAGGAATGCTGGACGCAAGTTCAGTGAAAGCCCACTTCGCAACGTTCTCGAATGACGGACTCGTCCAGAGCGTCCGTGTCGACAAACCATCCACGTTCTCCGAGTTGGTCGTCCTCGAACGAGAACGCCACTCGCATCGTCACGCGAAATCCGTCGGCAGGCATCAGCGGCGGCAAGTTCTTCGCGTCCCGCACCGGTGCCGGAAGCCCCTGCCTCACAGCGAATGTACGACGGATCTCGATACTGAACATGCGCACCAAGGTATCAATGTTCATCACAATTCTATGAGCGGACCAATCGCGCAATCGCGTCGTTCGCTTCTTTGATCTTCGCGTCCGCCTCGGGCCCACCGGCAACAGCGGCTTTGACGACGCAGTGGCCGATGTGGTCCTCGAGCAGGCCCATGGCCACCGCCTGGAGGCCCTTGGTCATCGCCGACACCTGCGTCAGGATGTCGATACAGTACTTGTCCTCGTCGACCATGCGCTGCAGGCCGCGAGCTTGACCTTCTATGCGACGCAGACGCGCCAGGTAGTCGCCCTTGGCGGTGATGTAGCCGTGCGAATCACTCGTGCAGCATGCATCGCCGGTCGCATCACTGCCTTGGGCACTGTTTGGAGCACTGCTTGGCGCACTGCCCACTTCTGTCGCTTCCGACATTCGATGTCCTCCTGTTCGTCAACGCGTGACTTCGCAACAATTCTCGTTACCGGGGCGATGTGCGGAGACTCTTCGACTTCCGTTGTCTTGCAGAGCAATCACTGCGCACATCGCCACGCATTTCGCTACGGCACGAACAGATGGATGCATGGCGATTGCCCATGCCCGTTTTCCCGTTGCTGCGAAACGCATTCGGTTTCAGTGCCCGTGGTGCGCGTGGCTCGAGTGTTCGGCCCCAGGCGTGGTCGCATTGTCGGCCGTCAGCGTGAATTCCGCCGTACGCACCACTCCGCCGTGCTTGAAGTCCAAAAACAACCGGTAATCCTCGGCGCTCGGCATGTTGGCGTAGAAGGTGATTGCCGGTCCAGCCGGCGTGACACCGTCACCGGGGTAGCCGTCCGGATGGACATGGAGATAGGCGAGGTCGGAGGCACGCAACGCGACCAGATGCCCGTATGCGGCAAGGTAGGGCTGCAAGTCCGTGACCGGGATTCCGTCACGACTGACCGAGAGCGTGAGCTTCGATGTCTGGCCGGCATGGGCCGCGCCTTCGAGGGAGACGGTATAGCCGTCGACCGTCGTGGCGGCAGCAGCAGCGGGCAACGGCCGAGGATCATAGGGTCCGGCGACGCGCACATCCGCACTGAGCGTGATTCCGTCACCACCGTCCGGAGTGAAATCAGCGAACACTCGATAGTCTCCCGCATGATCGAAATCGACTGACACATGCCAGTTTCCGTTCTCGTCCAATTCGGGATGCACGTGCTGGAATCCGGTCAGGTCCAGACCGACCACGATCAGATGCAACTGCTTGTCGTGGGTGTCCGTGTACCGGATCAAGGGAGTTCCAACCGGATCCAGGATCCGGAACTGCAAGGGGACATGGTTGCCGACGGTCGCCTCCGACGTTGCCAATTCCAGTGTGTAGCCGTTGTCGCTGAACATCTTGCCCTCCAAAGTTTGGGTCGGCAGCACTTTCGTTGCCGTCTGCGTCAGGTTCTGCACTCCTTGACATCGAACCTGTTGCAATTTGTACCATACCCCCCTAGGGTATGCAACGAACTACTCGAACACCCTGAATTCACTCGAAGGAGATCCGATGCGCATCTACGCAGAGCGCCGGCCGAATGAGTTCCAAGAGCAGCATTTCCCCGTGCGCCCCAACGAAGCGCTGCGCCGATGTCACCCAGGCCCGCTTACGACACCCCTTGACCACACAAGCATCACCTATACCCCGTACAGGTAAGGAACTCAGAATGTCCACACAACCGAAATCCACCCGTAAGTGGTGGGCGTTGGCGTTGATCGCCGCCGCTCAGTTCATGGTCATCATGGACACCTCCATCATCGGCGTCGCTCTCCCCCAGATGCAGAGCGATCTCGGCTTTTCCCAAGAAGGCCTGACCTGGGTCTTCAATGCGTACGTCATCGCGTTCGGCGGGCTACTCCTCCTCGGCGGCCGCCTGTCCGACCTGTTCGGCGCCCGCAGAGTGTTCTCCGCTGGTTGGCTGATCCTGCTGATCGGTTCCGTTGTCGCCGGTGCCGCCGGTAACGTCGCCGTCGAACTTGCGGGCCGCGCAGTTCAGGGTGCCGGTGCCGCACTCATCGCGCCGTCGGCGCTCACCTTGCTGATGATGCTGTTCGGCAGCACGCAGAAAGAGATGACCAAGGCGCTGTCCATCTACGGCGCTGCCGCCCCGGCCGGCGGTACGGCCGGCGTGTTCCTCGGCGGCGTCATCACCGAATACACCAGCTGGCCTTGGGTGTTTTACCTCAACATTCCCATCGCTGTCATCGCGCTGATCGCTACTCCCCTCCTGATGCCGAACGCACCGGCACGTACCGGGTCGATCGACTTCCTCGGCGCACTCGCTGTCACCGCAGGTCTTGCTGTCGGAGTCTTCGGCATCGTCAGAGCACCTGATGTTGGATGGGGATCCGGGCAGACGTGGCTGGCGCTCGCCGTTTCGGCCGCTCTGTTGGGTGCATTCGTGTTGATCCAGTCCAAGCGTCGGGAACCTCTGGTGCGTCTGGGAATCTTCAAGGCGCCCAACCTCGGTGCCGCGAACATCGCTCAGCTCGTCCTCGGCGCTGCCTGGATACCGATGTGGTTCTTCCTGAACCTGTACCTGCAGCAAGTGCTCGGATACAGCGCCTTCCCGGCCGGTGCGGCGCTGCTGCCGATGACGATCTTCGTCATGCTCGGCATGGTCGTCGTGGCACCACGGGCCATGGCACGCTTCGGTGCAAAAGCGATGATCGTGACCGGATTGCTTGTACTGGGAATCGGTTTGGGTTGGATGTCGTTGATCCGGCCCACCGGCAACTTCTGGGTCGACGTACTGCCGGCATCGCTCGTGGCTGCGGCAGGTATGACGCTGGCGTTCATTCCCTCACTCGGTACGGCGATTTCGGCTGCGCGCCCGGAAGAGGGCGGATTGGCTTCCGGCATCGTCAACGTCAGCTACCAGGTCGGCTCGGCTGTCGGCCTCGCGGTGATGACCGCGATCGCAGCAGTGTTCGGCGCTGATCAACTCGGTGACCTGACGGAGTTGACGAACGGTTTCTCCGCCGTGTTCCTCGGAGCAGCCGCCATCGCAGTGGTTGGCGCAGCAATCACCGCGATCGTGATGCGGTCGACCAAGGTCGACGATCCTCGACCCGTTCAATCCACCGTCAATTCTTGACCAACTCCGGTGGTGGGTTCGGCCGGCTGTCACCAGCCGAACCCACCACCGGCGGAACCACTTAGGACTCGTTATGTCGCGCCTTGCTTCTCTCACGCCCACCACCGCTGTCGGTGCATCGAAAGACCTTCTCGCCGAACTCGTCAACCGTCACGGACAGGTCGGTGACATGGTCGCGGCGATGGCTCATTCGCCCGCTGTGCTGGGCGGCTATCTGCAACTCAGCCGAGCAATGAAGCGAGCGAAACTGAGCCGCAAGATCACCGAGCGAATCTCTATCGCTGTGCAGGTCCAGCAAGGTTGCGCTGTTTGCCTCGAAGCCCACGTGGCCGCCGCGCACGCCAACGGCGTCGAGGCGGACGAGATCGAGCGTGCCCGCGCGGGCACCTCGGCCGATCCCGCCATCGCGGCAATGATCGACCTCGGGCTTCGCGTCTATCGGGAGCCTGCCTCGATTTCAGACGAACACATCACGGGCCTTCGAGCGCACGGCTACGGTGATCGCGAGATCGCCGACGTAGTCGGAATCGTCGCCCTCAATGTCCTGACCGGAGCTTTCAATCTTGTCGCGGGAGTGAAACCAAATGAACCGGATCGCTAACTCCGCACCGGAACGGAACAGCCTGCGTCTGTTCTTGATTCGCGACTATCGCCTGCTCTTCAGCGCCCAGATCATCGCGCTGTTCGGCACCGGGTTGGCGACGGTTGCGCTGGGTCTACTCGCCTACGAACTCGCCGGACCGAGCGCCGGAGCCGTGCTGGCCACCGCGCTGACGATCAAGATGTCCCTGTACGTCGTGATCGCTCCACTCGCGGCGGCGTACGTAGACCGGTTGCCGAGGCGGGCTTTCCTCGTTGCCCTCGACGCCATTCGTGCAGCGGTCGTGATCGCATTGCCCTTCGTCAGCGAGATCTGGCACATCTACGTGCTGGTAGGCGTTCTCCAAGCTGCGTCGGCAGCGTTCACTCCCACGTTCCAGGCGGTCATCCCTGACATCGTGACCGACGAGGCCGATTTCACCCGCGCACTGTCGGCATCGCAGGTCGCTTACACGATGGAAAGCCTGCTCAGCCCTGTTCTTGCCGCGGTCGCACTGTCCTTCATGACATTCAACCTGTTGTTCGTCGCCACCTCCGTGGGCTTTGCGGTCTCGGCACTGCTCGTGCTGGCCACCCGAATCCCCAACGCTCGCCGAAGTACTCACCGCAAGGCGTGGGATCGGATCGCGTCGGGGGTGCGAATCTTCGTGACCACGCCGCGACTGCGCGGCATCATGGCACTCAATCTCGTGGCGGCAGCAGCCGGATCGATCGTGGTGGTCAACACCGTCAACTACGTCCGCGACGAGCTCGGTGGAACCCAATCCGACGTGGCGTGGATGCTTGCCGCGTCAGGCACCGGCACGTTGGTGACCGCGCTGCTTCTTCCACGCGTTCTCGACAGAACCGCTGAACGCACTGTGATGACAGCAGGTTCCGTTGTCTTGGTCGTCAGTGCCAGCGCGGCAGCAGCCCTCGCCGTGGCCGGTGCATTCACGTGGATGCTCACTGCCGCAGTGTGGGCACTCGTCGGCGCCGGGATGGCCATGCTCGTCACGCCGACCGGAAAAGTACTTCGGCGCTCCGTCGACCCCGCAAGTATTCCGGAGGTGTTCGCAGCCCAGTTCTCCCTGTCGCACCTTGCCTGGCTTGTCACCTATCCGATCGCCGGATGGGTTGGTTCGAGCGCGGGATTTGCGGTCACCTGGAGCATCCTTGCAGCGCTTGCCGCGGTGGGAGCCGTTGCAGGATTTGCACTTTGGCCTCGGGAGACGGTTGCTGAATTGCCCGTACAGGCGACGTACGAAACCACCCGAGGCGAATGCACCTTGGCGGCTGCCCAGTGCGCGTGCGCTCGCGCCGTCTGATGTCGACGGTCCGACTGCCCCCGACAGGGCTACAACGAAAGTGGTGGTGCAGCCATCGCCTGCACCACCACTTTTCGCTCAGCTCACGTCGGCATACTTCCTGGGATTTGCGTCGAACCGAGGACCACATCCCTTGCAGCAGAACCAGTACCGATTTCCTTCGAAGTCACGAAACAGGCCTTCCGCTTCGGCATGCACCTTCTCGATCACGCTGCCCGGCATGACCCGACATTCGACGAGTTCACTACTGCCAGCGGTGAGTAGGTCTTTCCCACCGGTCGGCATCGCCGTACCGACAGTGCCGACATCGCCTTTGGCGTCAGACTTCGGGGTGTTGCCACAGCCACAACTGCTCATTGGGATTCCTGTTCTTTTGCTGGACGGATGTGGCCCGGAAAGCGAGCCCGACACAATCAATATACCCCCTATAGGTATATTGGAGATAACTTGAAGGTCTGCGCGTACAGCATCTCGGCACATAAACCATTGCAGGAGAACGAATAATGCGTCCCCAGCCTCGGGTCACCTACAGCATCATGACACACTCAACCTTATACCTACCGGGGGTATAAGGTAGGTCTGGCATCGACCATCCATGTCCGCGTGGTCGTCGACGAAGAGGAGCAATGAAGAACTGGAAAGCAATCGGCAGCAGCCGATTCGCCGTAGTTGGAGCTTTGCTGTTGGTCGGCATGCTTTGGGGAAGCTCGTTCCCTCTGGTTGCTGTGGCAGCACCAACTCTCGGCGCCGTCGGCACGACGCACGGCCGCTTCATTGTTGCAGCGTTGGTTCTCGCGCTGATAACTGCTTCCAGCAGATCGACCTGGCGCGCGGTCCGTCATCGGTTTCCTGCATTCCTACTGCTGGCTGCCCTCAATGTCGCTGGGCCCCTGACACTTGTCGCAACTGCGATCGTCGGCCTCAACTCGTC
The DNA here is from genome assembly GCF_058793255.1 of Rhodococcus sp. MPR-R1B. Taxonomy (NCBI): domain Bacteria; kingdom Bacillati; phylum Actinomycetota; class Actinomycetes; order Mycobacteriales; family Nocardiaceae; genus Rhodococcus; species Rhodococcus sp. MPR-R1B. The sequence continues at coordinate 39,455 of NZ_JBXAFO010000022.1, read as the reverse complement.
GACGGCGTCGATCCTGAATGCCACGACTCCGATGTTCACAGTATTCGTCGCCGCTTTCTGGCTTCGACAAAAGATCACCTGGCGAAAACTCTCGGGGGTCGCGATCGGCATCGTCGGCGTCTCGGTGCTTGTCGGCGGAATTCCGTCAGCGATCGACAGTCGCGCAATGCTGGCCATTGGCGCATCTTTGACCGCGGCGCTGCTGTACGCAGTCGGAGGTGTCTACGCACGAAAGTCGTTCCAGGACACTCCACCCCTGACGCTGGCCCTCGGCCAACAACTTGCCGCGGTCGCCCTCTTGGTGCCGGTGTCCGCCGTCGCTCCCCCTCCGGGGCCCATAACCGTCGGCCCACTCATCGCCGTGGTAGCCCTGGGGCTGGGGGCTACCGCCGGTGGCTACCTGGTCTACTTCTGGATAATTCGTCAGGCGGGTCCAGTCGCGGCATCGGCCGTCACTCTTCTCGTTCCGATTTCGGCATCAGCCATCGGAGTGCTGTGGTTGAACGAGCCTGTTACCTTCGCGCTCGTTGGCGGTCTTGTCATCATTCTTGCCGGAGTCGGCTTGCTCCTGGATCTTCCGCCGACGCGAGATCCATTGCGCAGGGTTGACCCGGACCGGGCGGCTAGCGCGGACAAACGGCCGGTCAGCGGCTGATCGGAGCCGTCCAAAGTCCGACCAGCGCGTCGACGAGGTCGGTCGTGAAGTCCTCCCATGACGTGACCGCGTCCGGCCCCTCTTCGGCAAGCGTGCGCTCGCGTTCGGCGAACATGTGCACGATCGCATTACGCCCGATGTCCGCGCGGGCGCGTCGAACACTCATCGGCATGTCAGTCAGACAGGCTGAAAGTCCGCGAAGCGTCTCCTGCAGAGTAGGCGAGGCCAGCACCTCGTCGTAAACGATTTTCCGCAGGACCGGGTCGGTGAGAATCTGCGCGCTGAACCGCGCATACCAGGTCGGGCCACCCATTTCGGCGTAGTGATCGGTCGACGCCCGAACCAGACACGAAATCCAGTCACGAACATTTGTGGACCCTTCGATCTCACGCAGCAGTTCGCCACGGTTCTTCTCGACCTGCTGGGAATGCTTGTTCACGATCGCGCGGACCAGATCGGTCTTGGTTCCGAAGTGATATCCGACGGCAGCATTGTTGCCCTGACCTGCCGCGTCGCTCACCTGACGGTTCGAAACCGCGAAGACTCCATGTTCTGCGAACAACTGCTCGGCGACGGCGAGAATGCGGTCTCGGGTTGCAGCAGAGCGCGCGGAATTTGCGGCGCCGCCGACATCGGCCGACGCGTCCTCAGTCCTCGTAGTCATGGACACCATCATCCTCGACCATCCGAAGCTGCTCGGCACCGGAGATATTCGTCACGATCGGAGACACAGCCTTCCGTTAAGTCAGTCACTTGATTTAACTTTAGTTCAAGCAACTGACTTAAACTATTATTCGTTCTTCCTCCGATGGAGTTACCGCAATGTCGTCAACCACTTCACCACCACCGACAACGCCGCCACAGACAACGAAGTCGCCAGCCACCACCGCAGTGGTGGCTGTTCTGGCGTTTTCCGGCATCGTCGTCTCGCTCATGCAGACGCTGGTGATCCCGATCATCCCGCATCTGCCCGAGTACCTGAACGCGCCGGCGTCCGATACCGCGTGGGCTGTGACCGCCACGCTGCTCGCAGCTGCCGTCGCCGTCCCGACCATGGGCCGCTTGGGCGACATGTTCGGCAAACGGCGTCTACTCCTGATCAGCATGGCGCTGTTGGTAACCGGTTCGGTGGTCGGAGCACTCAGTTCGAGCGTTATCCCCCTCGTTGCCGGCCGAATCCTGCAGGGCCTTGCTGCCGGCGTCATTCCGCTGGGCATCAGTGTGATGCGCGACGTGCTTCCGCCCAAGAAGCTCGCCGGCGCTGTTGCGATGATGAGCGCTTCACTGGGAGTCGGCGGCGCTCTAGGTCTTCCGATCGCGGCTTTGATCGCCGAGTACGCCGACTGGCACGTCCTGTTCTGGGCGTCAGCCGTGCTCGGCGCTCTTGCGGCCGTTCTTGTTGTCGTCCTGGTCCCCGAATCGACGGTTCGCACAGGTGGCACGTTCGACTTCGGCGGGGCAATCTCGCTCTCAGCCGCCCTCATCGCTCTACTACTGGCCATTTCCAAAGGTGGCGACTGGGGTTGGACGAGCACGCTCACGCTTTCCTTGTTCGGCGCCGCGATCCTGATATTCGGATTCTGGGCTTGGTGGGAACTACGCACCCCCAAGCCGCTGGTGGATCTACGCGTATCCATCCGCCGCCAGGTGCTCTTCACCAACCTCGCATCGATCGTGTTCGGATTCGCGATGTTCGCCGCCAGCATGGTCTTTCCCCAGGTAGTCCAGTTGCCTGAAGTCACTGGTTACGGCCTAGGCGGTTCGATGCTCACCGCAGGTCTGGTCATGGCTCCCTCCGGCATCATCATGATGCTGATCTCTCCGCTGTCCTCACGCATCACCAATTCGCACGGCCCCAAGGTGACGCTCATGCTCGGCGCCGTTGTCGTCGCAATCGGTTACGGCATCGGCATTTTCGCCATGCACTCGATTTGGGAACTGATCGTGATCGCCGTGATCATCGGCGCCGGTACCGGTATGGCTTACGGCGCGATGCCCGCTCTCATCATGGGGGCTGTTCCTCCGTCCGAGACCGGTGCAGCCAACAGCTTCAACACCCTGATGCGCTCCCTCGGTACATCATTCGCCAGCGCCATCGCGGGTGTCGTCATCGCCCAGATGACCATGTCCATCGGTGGGGCAACGCTGCCGTCGGAGAACGCTTTCCGCGTCGTCATGGCCCTCGCTGCGGGATCCGCCGTCGTCGCACTCGTCCTGGCCGGTTTCCTCCCTCGGTTCAACAGCTCCAACTCCCGCAAGGAGATTGGTAGCCAGCACACCGATACGTCCCCGACCACGTCGAAGGAATCCGTTCCGACACACTGAGCCAGCGCGCAATACACACTGCGCTGTACACACAGCCCGGCCCCGGCGGAGTCCAACTCCGTCGGGGCCGACGCGTTTCACACATTTTGCTGTTGATACACCTGCGGACGACAGTTTCGTGACATGCTCCGTTGAGATGGGTGCTCGTTCGATACTCGGGGAAAGGATGCCGCGATCGCCGCTCCTCGTGCTGACGTAGCCCTTGCTGTCGCCGCCGCTGCCGTCCTGGGCATAGGCGTCGGTGTCCTTCTTGCCGATGTCGTCGCCGGCCTGGCTGCAGGTGCGGGTGCTGCAGTGGTATTTCGGTTTGCTCTTCGGATGATCAATACCCGAAAGTGAGCGGTTGTCGAGGGTCCTACTTCAGGACACGGATCGCCGAGCCCGGAAGGATTCCGCTCGATGGCGGGTAGATCGACGTTGCGCCGTTGAAGAACATGTGAGCGGGAGTCGTGGATACCGGCAGCAGGTCGATGTCGTTGAACAACGCGCGCTCACTTTCCTCCCAGACCTTGCAAGACTCGTCACCGGGAAGAAGCGAAGCCTCAGTGGACAATTCGATGTACTTCTTGTTGTCGAGGGAAGCGAAGTTCACTCCTTCAGGTTTGGGCGGGCCGGTGAAGTACTTGGCAAAGATGCTCGGCGTATCACTCCCCAGCGTCAAACCGATGGAAACGTCCCACGACGACAGGTCGGTGGTGCTGAATGTGTTGGCGATGACAAAACTGTAGTCGCCGCCGGTCAGTTTCACATTCGCGCCCAGTCCTTCCCACTGTGTTGCCACGTATTCCGCGGCGGCAGAGTTCGTATCGCGTGAGTTGTTGAAAATCACGTTGAGGGCAAGCGGTCGACCGTCCTTCGTCAGGATGCCGTCGGGACCCGCCTTCCAACCTGCGTCGGACAGCGTTTTCTTTGCTGCATCGACGTCGAAATCGGGGATCGTCCCTTCGACACTGTTGTAGTCGCAGGCAAGGGGTTCCGAAACCGCGAGGGCGCGTGCGCGGGTTCCTTTACCGCCGGTGGTGATCTCGGTGTAGTCGTCCAGGTCTACTGCCTGCACGAGGGCCTGCCGCACAGCACGGTCTGCCGTGGGTAGGGCCGCGAAATGATTGAAGATGAACTCGCCGGACAACGTGGTGTAGGTCTTCGAATCCAGACCCGCGGCCAAGACTCGTTCCTCGTCCGAACCGGTGACCGCTGCGGCATTCACTCCGCCGGTGAGAACAAGATTCGCCGTCGTACTGGGATCGGTGACAATCTTGATCGTCACTGTCTTCGGCACTCCGAGAGTGTCGGAAGTGGTCTCGCCGTTCGGACTCCAGGTGTAACCGTCGCGGCGTTCCATCGTGATGTGATCGTTCGGAACAACTTCGGTGACCTTGAACAGACCCGTTCCGTTGCTACTCGAACGGATGCTGGCCGGGTCTTCGAGCGTCGCAGCGCACGGAAGCCGCAACGCGCCGATTCGAGAGAGCAGGAAGGGCGCTGGCTCGGCGGTAGTCACCGTCAGTTCGTCACCGTCCGCTGAGGCCGAAGTCGACATCGGCACAGTGGATCCGCGTAGCGGTGAAGCGTTTTCAGGATCCATGACCCAGTTGATGTCATCGGCCGCGGTCTGTGCGGTGAAGGAAGTGCCGTCGGCACAAGTGATGCCCTTCTTGAGCACGAACTTCAGCGTGTTCCCTTCTTCACTCCAGCTCTCCGCCAGATAGGGACGCACAGTGCGTGTTTGCGCGTCGATGTCGATCAACGAATCGTACGAGTACGCGTTCACGATCTGAGTCGACGTAAGGTTGGTGATCAGAGGGTGCAGATTTCCGGGATCGGCGTTGATGACAGTCGTGAAACTGCCGTCCTTTGCATACTCACCGACCGAACCTCCGGGACTGGATGCGCCGCCACACCCGGCCAGGGTGAAAACCCCAACGCTGATAACTGCTGTCGCGGAGACAGAACGGGCTTTCATACGAGCCGCCATCTACTAGGAGTTGCCATGGCGACAATCGTGCGGGATTGACGTGGTCTGTATCTCGTTGAAGTTCCCCATACAGTCGGCCGTACTCTGTTCGATTGTCACTATCGACCGGGCAAGCGCAGACGCTAAGTACGACGCTGCCGTTGACGGTGATTCGCGACGTTGATTCGGTTGCCGCACAACGCCGGCATGCAGTAGCGGCGTCGCCCTCCACGGCTTGTATCGACGAACACCCCGTTGCACGTCGGCGAGGCGCATGGGCGGAATCGTTCGTACCCCAATGTGCGCAGAGTCCCCAGCAACGAGTAGCCGATCAACAGCGCAAGTTCGCCGGTGAGATTGATTCTGCTGTCCGGTACCGCATTCCATCGATAGTCGGACCGGGCATCAGGCACGAGTCGGACGTGATGCGGGACGGTCTGCAGGAGTCGATGAGTGCGATCAACGAGCTCATCGGAAGTCGGAGCATCGAGAATCGAACGAATCCCCTCTCTGAGTTCCTTGACCTCAGCAAGTTCACCGCTGGTAAGCCGACGTCCGTTGGTGAGCGCATCCGGCGAGAGTCCATGTTCGTCCAGTAGATCGTGAAGCGCCTGAGGGGCAGCCAACGCGTCACCTGCCTCCACCCACACGCGGGGCGAGGTATTGACCAAGTCGGTCGCAAACGACGCACCGGCGACGTAATCGTCTAAAACTACTTGCATCCCTTACCGTCCTGCCCTACCGTAATTGAATAACCTAACTTTACACCTTACGGAGGCGGCGGGATGGAACATTGCGCAGACCACAGGCTGCCCGAGATACTCCGAGACACTCACCACCGATTGCGCCGCGCCGGTACCGTGGCATCGCAGACACCCGTCGTCGCTGCCGATCTCTACTGGTCGATCGGCGCGCTCGCCCAGTGCCTGACCGCGATGGACGAGGTCATTTCACAACTTGGAATCAATGCCCGAAAGCAGTTGCGCGCTGGAAAGTTCGACGTCCAGAGCGGACCGTTCGAAGGAGAGCCCGACGCCGCCCTACTCACCGCAGTTCTTGCGCTCGCCAGAGCATCGAGTAGTTGCGAACCGGTTCAGGCGGCAATCGGCAACGCTCAGATCGCGGTGAGTGATCTCGTCGTCTCAAGGCCCACCAGCGCTTGACGCCCGCGCTCGCAGCCTGTCCCAATAGAGACTGTATGGTTGGTTTTCAGGCAGCCATCGAGAGCATCGACCAGCAGGAACCGGGTTATCACTGTGAGTGCAGGAACATCGACAATCTACGAGGACCGAACCGTCCGGATCGACGATCAGGGCGTCACGATCCGCCACTACTACTTTCCGTTTGTCAGCAAGTTCGTCCTGTACTCGCAGATCGAATCCGTCGACCTCGGAGTCATGTCATGGCTGAGCGGACGCCTACGAATCTGGGGAACAACAGATTTCAGCTCGTGGTACAGCCTGGATCTTTCACGCCCGTGGAAGGAGACCGCGGTGGTACTCACTCTCGCCGGCCACGGATCGCCTTCGTTCAGCCCCAAGGACGCCGATCGCGTCGAGACCGAAATCCGCAGTCGCATCGGATCACACGCCGCGAACTGACTAGCGGAACTCGGATTCGACGGTGACGATCTCACTCCAGTCGGTTCGATCGAACAACCGCGCCAGCGCAGTGAACAGAACTTCCGGGTCGACGACGCTCTCGGGTGAGTGCACACCGATCCGATCCGAAATCGTTCCGTCGGCGAGCCGGGACACCACCTGAGCAAGGCCGAGCGCCAAGGGGATTCCGGTTGCACCGGCCATGTCCGACAGCAACTCCGACACCGGTGAATCGTCGGCAATCCGGGCCACGACGCGCATCGCTCTTCCGTCGAACATTCCTGTCGCCGAGGCGAAGAACAACGGCAGGGATCCGTGGCCGGCGCGCGTGAGCATTCGAGGCGCAGCACGGATCATCCGTCCGAGCGAAGGCTTGCCCAATTCTTCGGCGGCCGAGTCGAGATCGATTCTCCCCTTGTCGATGTCGGCGCGGAGAACGTCGAGAAACGCCACGGTTTCCGGTGTGATGACCATCAGATTTGCCGAATGCCCCGCAGGATTGATGGTCCGATGAAACATCACCGGCTCCGGATGCCCGACCACGTAAGCGTTCCCCCGACGTCCGCCGGGCAGTTCGAGTGCGATGGAACGCAACGGTTCTTCGTTGACGATTCGCCCCGCACGAACCACCGGAACCTGGCCGCTGATCTGCTGCATCCAGTGAACGGCGGCTGCACTCAATGTGTCCACCGACTCGTCCTCGCCCTCGACATCAACCGGCCAGGCTGTATACAGATCGTCGACCACGTCCAATCGCGAGACTGCCATCGCGGCCAGGAGGTTACTCATCCCGGGACTTGCGCCCATGCCGACTACCGCACAGATTCCGGCTCCCCTCGCGGCACAGTCCAATTCCAGCATGTCGACGGCCGGCTCCCAGTCGTCGCAGATGTCGAGATAGTGAGTCCCGGTCCCGATCGCTGCCTGGAGAATGCCGACGCCGAAACGGAAAAACGGTCCGACCGTATTGACGACCACGTCTGCGCCGTCAAGCAATTCACGTAGCGTGCGACCGTCCGTGACGTCGATGCGGCGCGCCTCGACTTCCGCTGACGCCTGCGCCAGTTCAACTGAAAGACGCTTCGCAGCATCGATATCGCGATCCGCGACTACTACCTTGCTGATTCCCGGCAATGTTGCGGCCAGACGAACTGCTGCCGAGCCCATGGCACCGGCACCACCCAGTGCGACAACCGTGATTCCGTCAGCCATGAATTCCCTCCAAAAATGCAGTCTGATCCGCTAGATAGCCGGGAGCGAAGATCGAACGGGGAGCAAGGACGGCCACCAGAGCGGACCTCACTTCCGAGTCTTCGAGATCCTTGTCCACGATCGAATGCGTAGCGTCGGGGTACTTCTTGACCACCAATTGCCCTGGAGTGTCCAACAATTCGCGATACACCCTTTCGGTATCAGCCACGTCGACGTTGACGTCTTGTCCGCCGATGATCAAGAGCACCGGAACCTTCACGGTTTCGAGATCGGCTCGCGCATCCGAGAGGTAGTTCTTTCGGATGAAGTTCCACCGGTCTTCGGTGAGACCGTCGGCCTCGCCGGAGGCCACGAGATCGTCGAACGATGCATCACGGGCCAACTGATCCAAGTTCTTCGCACGATCGACCCGCGCTTTCTCGAACTCGTCGGCCGACGCATTTCTCTCGGAAAGTTCGGCTAGGGTATTGAATTCGCCTTGTTGGAGCCAGTTGATCGCGGGACCCACGGCAATGACGAACGCTACGTCCGGGTCGAGGTTCACCACCTTGGGCATCACCCACCCTGCCTGGCTTGCACCCCACAGACCGATCCGAGACGGATCGATATCCGAACGTCCCCGCGCCCACTCGATTGCCGCTTCCGTTTCTGCCGCGCGATCGTCCATGCTCTGGTCGAGCCAATTGCCCGGTGCCCCATTCACCCCCGGCTTGTCCCAGGAGAGTGACGCGTACCCCGCCTTTGCGAACGCCTCCCACACCGGTCGATAGAACGTCTCATGTGTTGCATCGACCGGGCCGTCTCCGTGGACGAAAACCACGAGCCCGAAGGGACCGTCACCGTGTTCGGGCAGTGCAAGGACTCCCTGGAGCGGCACCGATCCCCCGGTGATCGTCACTTTTTCCTCACGGATGTCATAGGTGTTCTGGTACAGCGTCCAGCCCACCAGAGTCGCGATCAGAACAACGACCACCGCCAGGGAAGTAACCATCCACCTGCGTAAACGAGGCTTACTCTTGCCCTCGCTCATCGATTCCGCTGCCATCTTCCCGCCCTAACGTACGAATTTGAAACGATCGTATTGCATTCGATAGTACAGTTGTGGGCGAAGATGTCGAGAAGCGAGGAAAGGACATGGCGATGACCGACAGGGACGTCGATGTACCCACGAGGATCTTGATCGAGGGACTACTGCGCACGGACGGAACTGTCGACGGGCACACCCTCTATGCCACCGCCGACGCCCTCGGCAAAACTGATCAACAGGTTCGGCTGTGCATCAAGCGGTTGGTCACCGAGGGGAAGTTCACTCAGGAAGGTCGCGGGCGGCAGGCCACGCTACGAGCAACGCCGAAAGCCCTGCGCGAGATGGAACCCGACGTCGAATTCGTTCGGCTGGCCTATCGACAAGACCGCGACACTGTGACGCCGTGGGACGGGTACTGGCACCTGGCCGGATTCGCAATTCCGGAGTCGTCACGGAAAGGGCGAGATGCGCTGCGCACCAAGGTCGTTTACCTCGGCGGCGCGCTCGTCCAGGGCGGTCTGTACGTCTCGCCGCACGCCTGGGAACCGTATATTCGCGATGCGGCCGCCGAACTCGACGTCGAACAGCACCTGTCTTCTCTCACCACTCGAGATCTGAAAGTGGGCACTCTCGAAGACCCCGTGAAGATTGCCGCGCAGTTGTGGCCACTGGACCAGATCGCTGACGGATACGAACGGCTACTCGACATAGCGACCGCACGCCTGCACAAACTGCAGAACAGTCCGGGTACCGATGCTGTCACGATGACCATCGAACTCGCGGCGGAATTCACGCGAGCCATGGAACCGGATCCGCTGTTGCCGCCGGAACTACTGCCCACCAACTGGATCGGCACGAGGGCTCGGTCGATCACTGCGCAGTGCTGGACGCTTCTGGCACAGGTGGACGGTGCCGACGAATTACCGTCGCTGTTCCACCTGTACGCAGATGCAATCGGTGACGATCAGGATGCAAGCGTGCGCTGACGGGGCGGCAGTCCGAAACGCCCGAGAACCTCGTCGACTGCGGTGGACGGTGTGACAAGTCCGCGATCCTGAAGCCACGGAATGGTGCTGTCCACCAGATGCTCGAGCGTTCGAGGCAATGCGAGAGGCAGCAACGTAACGCCGTCGGCGACCTCCGCAGCTCGGATATCGGCGATCAAACTGCCGAGACCGGAAGGCGTTCCGACGTAATGAAGCGAAACGGGAACCCGCGGCGAGGTCAACGCGCTGTCCAACTGCGCAAGCTCCTTACGAGCGGAGCGAGCCTCCGGCGCGATCAGAATCTCGAGATCGACCAGCACTGCGACGCTGTCGGGATCGCGTCCTTCTTCGGCGACGGCAGCGCGTATCCGTGCGCGTTCGAGCTGTGCCTCACGCAGATCCGCAGCGCGAATCCGAACCACATTGGTAGGGAATGAAGCCAAATCGAGAGCCTTTTCACCCTCGGTGAGGTCCACCCAGTAGTCGCCGCCGATGATGGGCAGGTTGCCGGGTGCGCCCTCAGCGGCCGGATGGTGACCGGATCCGGTCAACTCGACCGCTACGTGCAGAGAATGCGAAGCGAGTGAAGACATGTGAGACCTCCGAAAATCAGAAAAGTATGGGATGAGCGAGACGAATCGTCAGCTCGAACACATTCCTGAAGAGGTGCGGCACAGATCGACATGGCGACGGCACCACTGACCGAGAGTGATGCTCACTCTCGAAGGGGTGGCGGGAAAATCCGCTGGTGCCATGGCTGCCATGCTAGTTGTCCGTTCGAGTTTTCGGGGACCGAGCTCAGCTCAGACGCACTCGGCTGCGCCGGCATTGTCGTCTGCGGCTCCGAGGAAGGGGCGGGTCTCGGGCACAGGGTTCCACGCACCTGCCGTCTTCGCGTACTTCCAATCACGCTGATTCGAAACCAGGATGTTCACGGCGTCGACCAACCGCGTCACGTCGTCCGAGCTGCTACCGAGGCCGAGGCTGGCGCGAACTGCACCGCCGGAGAGGCCGAGGCGCGCGAGAACCGGATGTGCGCAGAAGCGACCGTCGCGAACTCCGATGCCGTGCTCGGCGGAGAGGAATGCGGCGATCTCGCCCGCTTCGAATCCGTCGACGGTGAAGGTGACGATTCCGACGGCGTCGGGAGCGTCGTTCCACAGTCGCACGAGTGAGACGCCCTCGATGGCGGACAAGCCGTCAGTGAGCTGGGCGGTGAGCGCCTTCTCATGCTCGGCGATCACGTCGAAGTCCAGGGCGTGCAGGGTTTCGCAGGCGGTCGCGATGGCTGCCGCACCGAGCACGTTGGGGGAACCCGCCTCGTGGCGTGCGGGCGCGCAAGCCCACTCGGTGGATTCGATGGTCACCTCACGCACGGCGCCGCCGCCGGCGAGGTACGGCTGAGCTTCGTCGAGCCAGTCACGGCGGCCGACGAGAACGCCGGCGCCGAAGGGCGCGTACAGCTTGTGGCCCGAGAACGCTACGTAGTCGACGCCGCATTCCTGCAGGTCGATGCGACGGTGGGGAGCCAACTGAGCAGCGTCGACGAGGATACGTGCGCCGCAACGGTGAGCGATGTCAGCCAAACGTGCAATCGGCAGGATCTCACCGGTCACGTTGGAGGCCCCGGTGATTGCGAGCAGCGCGGCAGGCTTGGTGCACAGTTCACCGATCAGACGCTCGATCGTTTCTTCGATGGTGTCTGCGGCGGTGACGATACGAGCGTCGTTCCACGGCAACAGGTTTGCGTGATGCTCGACGTCGAGGACGACGGTGCTGCCGGGGACGCACTGCGCAAGCAGGTTCAGCGAATCGGTGGTGTTCCGGGTGAAGACGACAACCTGATCGTCGGCACAGTTCACGAAACGAGCAACGGATTCACGAGCGTTCTCGTAGGTGAGCGTGGAGATCCGGGACGCGTAGCCGGCACCGCGGTGGACGCTGGCGTACGTGGGCAACAATTCGGCGATACGGTCGGTGACCTGGGCCAATGCCGGCGCGCTGGCCGCGTAGTCGAAGTTGGCGTAGGAGCATTCGCCGCCCTGAACCAATGGAACCTGCAGGTCGGCACCCGAAACCTTGGCAATCGCGGTGGTGTAGCAGGTGTCGGCACTCAATACAGCAGTCATCGAAGACAATCCTCACGTTCAAGGACTCGTTCGTCGGGAGATGGCCCCGGAAGAGTCCGCGCTTGCCGCATTCGTTTTCGAACGCAGCCGGGTCGTCACCCGGAGCACCCCACCGCGGAGGAGGGTTGCCGACCAGCAAGCCGGGGCTGAACACTGGTACTCGTGACCTGGCAACGAGGATGGCAGGAACCTCCCGCGCTTGTCAAGACGAAGCTGCGAAGACCGTCGTCACGGCGCGATCGTCCGGCAGGCGAGGTGGAGCGCAAGCCTGGTTTCCGGATCGGCCAGATCGACCGAGAGAAGGCGCTGAATTCTATCGATCCGACTCGATACCGTGTTGCGGTGCAAGCCCATTCGGGTTGCGGTGTGAGCCAGAGACGATTCTTCGTCGAGGTACGTCGACAGAGTCTCGAGCAACTCTCCATTGGAATCGCGTAGCGGTGCGAGCAATGCCGCAGCCGCAGGCTGGAAGGTGTCGGTTCGCGTCCACGCCAGCAGCAACTGCGCCAGCCCGAGGCGGTCCACGTGCAGGAATCGACCTGTTTGAGATCGGGAACCGGCGAGCCGAGCGGCATCCCCGGCCTCCGACAGGGACGAACCGATTCCAGCCGGACCGTCGTGTGCGCGTCCCACACCTACCCAGGTCTCCATCGTGGGTTCCAACCTCGCCTGAGCTGCACGGATGCACTCGGCGATCCTGGTGATCGCCTCCGGTCGCGGCTCGCCTGGCAGAGTCGTCCACGCCGCCCAGCCGTCAGCCTGTTCCACGACATTGGCGTCGATTCCCTCGGCGGCGAGAGCATCTGCAACCTCGCTGCGTCTTGCCACCAGGTCGACCTCACCGACCGCCAGGACTTTGATGCCGATGTGCCATCCGTCCAGCATCCAACCCGCGTCGAGTGCGCGCCGGAGCAGTCCGGGTGTGGCGTCTGCTGACGTGTCGATCAGTTCACCGAGCAACGCGCTACGCCGGCGCGCTTCACGCTCGTCGACCATGCGCGCAACGGCCAGTCGGTGCCCGGCAGCCAACGAGGCCACGTCGAGAACCACTGAGAGAGAAGCCTCTTCGACGCTTTGACGCACCGGGAGCAGCACCGCCAGCCAGGGCTCTCGGGCTGCGCCGGACATCACCGGGCACGCAATCAGGACCCCGCCGGAGTCCAATTCGACCGTGGTGGGCGCCCCGCGACCCGACAACATACCGGCAGCTGCTCGATCAGCGTCTGACAACAGGTCGGCGCCGGTCATCGGACGTCCGGACGTGTCCAGGAGAAAGAATGAACGCTGAAAGGTGTTCAGTAGCACCGACAGAAGATTCTCGACGCTTCCTCCGGCTCGTTGGCCCGCGTGTGTCGCCCGCAGTACTGCGTCGGCCATCACCGCCCGCGAATTCGAGAGAAGATCACGAAGATCCACGCTGAACTGCCACGGGTCGGATACTCCGAGCACCACCAGTCCGAGCCGATCGGCAAGCAACGAGAGATTCGCATCCTCCGCCGCAGTGCTGTGCACAGCGACCACCTGGCAGCCGGTCGCCGCTGTGCGCCGAAGGAGAGCGTCGAATCTCCACTCCCCGATGTCGATTCGATCGAGAATCACCAGAACTGATCCTGAACTCGCCGCATCCGACACGGCCTCGGCCGACTGTGCCGATTCCCCGGTGAGTGCTCCCACTGTCGTCACGACGGGATCACCCTCCCCGGCCAGTCGATACAGCCCGACAAAGGCCGGGTTGTTCAGCAACGCCGAAACACTCGCGCTCATCGCGCCTCCATCAGCACTGCGTCGTGGTCGATCCCGAATGCCCGCGGGCCGACAACTTTCAATCTGCCCACTTCTTCCGCCCACCACTGTGGACCGGGAAGAACCAACACGGCCACATCGTGCCCCTGGTGCACGGATTCACACGAGACGAAGGCGCCGGTCCGCACGTCGAGCAACGTCACGATGTCCGGGCACGTTGCAATCATCTCGCCGTCCAACGCGACGGTCAGGAACTCACTCTCGAATTCGACTCGTATCACCGCGGAATCGTGTTCGAGAATCACGCTGCCCCGACGATCGCCGGTGTCCGGACGACTACGACGGACCGCACGCACCCGGCCAGTCCCCATTACCAGGGCCCCGGAGCTCTCCGCGATCTCCTGCCAACTGCCCAGGGCCCCGATGTGCTGACCCAGTTCGTGTGCTCGGGAGAGAGTTCCCGGAATGCACGCCTCCTGCACCGTCCGCGCATCGATCGACGCGATCGCCAGAGCGCCCCAACCGCTGGTTCTCCCGATCAACGACCGCACTGCTACCTCGGCGCCGAGCACATCCACTCCGTCGACGACGGTAATGAGGCCGCCGGGCTGGGCGAGTGTGACCGGGCACAATTCCAACCCGGCTGCGGCGAGAGAGAAGTGATCGAGCCGCGGCATCGCTCGACCCAGCAGGTCCGCGTCGACCACGGGAATTCCCAACGCCAACGCCGCCGCAATTCCGGAGAGAGCGTTGAGTCCACCGCCTTCGAAAGTCATCACCGCGGTCGGACGCTTCCCGGTCCAGCGCGTCAAAGCTGCTGCAGTATCTGCAAACTCACGCCCGGAGGGCAATTGCTCCTCCAAAGCCAGGGCCGATCCGACGATTCCCACCGGCATCACCAATGCCTCCTCCGGCAACTGGTCCGGCGCGATGACCTCCACCGAAGTAGACGTCATCAGTGGACGCAGCAATTCCACGAACAAGCGTGGATCGCCGCCCCCGCCGCAGCCCAGGACCACCGCCCCCGCTGCGATCGCGTCGAGGTCGGCCTCCCGGACCGCGTGCAGCCTGCTCACGGCTCGCTATTCTGCCAGTACAGGTTGCTCGAGTGTCTCCACCGGCAGGAACGGGCGATCGAGCCCGAAGCTAGCCGGGCCGAAGACCGCCAGTGCCTCCGGGGTTCTCATGATGGGTGGGGTCGCGATCCCGATGACCGCAACGCGCTGCCCGTACCGCAAGCCCTCGGTGGTGATGGGTTCGGCGGTATCGGCCTCGACGATGCAGATCAGGTCTGGCACGATCGCCACCATCACTCCGGATTGGACGGCGATCAGATTTTCGTTCTGGAACTGAACTTCCAGCTCTTCGTCTCCGACGCCGGCGATCCGCACCGAACCCCGAGCGAACCCCTCATCGGTTCGCCGGTCGACATCGATCACCTTGCCGTGAAAGAGAACTCGCCCGTATCCGTAGAGCGTGTCGGCGAGACTGTCGACAAGCGCCTGCACCGGGTCCACCCGCTGCTCACGTGAAAGTCTGATGGACCGGCCGATGGTCAGGGCCAACGACAGAGTCCGTGGGATCGCCGTCCGCTTCACATCTGCACCCGTCATCGAGTACTGCGCGATGTGCGCCATCCCACCGAACCTCGACGTCACCCCGCGGGCGAGGCCCTCCAATCTGCTGTTGTCACTTCCGGTGTCGAAGATCGCCACCTCGTCGTGCTCGTTCGCCATGGCGAGCGGACTCGCCGAAATCCCGTACACCGAGAAGGTTTCCATCTCGAGCTGAGGAAAGGCTCGTCCCATCCCGTCGGCGTCGACAACCGGCAGGCCGCGCCGCGCGGCCACCAGCAACGGAATCATCGAATTGATTCCGCCGCACTCCATCGGCATCGTGGCATCTGCAGTTCGACCCGTGTGCTTCTCCAACGTGATCAGCGCCAGCTCGGGTTCGGTTCCGCGCGGCATCTTTTCGACCACGACGGTCGGGGCACCCATCTGCGCGACGGGAATCACCCATGCGTCGTCGTCAAGCTCCTCCGGATCGAGAATTGTGATTTCACCGGCGTCACCGAGCGCCTGCGTGACCAACATCTTGCCGACGAACGGATCTCCCCCGCCGCCGGTGCCCAACAAGGCTGCGCCCCTGGCGAGGTCGTCGAGGTCCGCCGTTCGTAGTGTCCAACTCATCGTGAGCCCTCCTGACCGGTGGAGACCAAACCACTGTGCAGTGCCAAGTCACCGACTGCCTTCACTCGAATACGCGTTGCGTTGCCCGGCAGATACGGAATCGGGACCTCGTCGAACTCCACGATCTGCACCGACTCGGGCCGTGCGCCTGCTGCGACTGCCCGATCGATCGCCTCCTGGCGAGCATCGTCGGCAAAAACCTGCCGGTGCCCGTCCCGCACCGCTTCGACTCGATCTACCTCACCACTGACCTGCGCGATCGCAGCGCCGATCGCATTGGCAACATCGAAGCGCTCAGGACGAATCACCATTCCCAGGCCCGGGAGTTCACGCTCCAGCAGTACCGATCCCCCGCCAACCGCCACAACGGGAAGTGGATCCGACGTGGTCCGCATCTGTTCCACGGCGTCGGCGACTCGGCGCGAGATCCGGTCGAGTGCCGTCGACACCAGGCCGCGGTCGAGGTGCGCCACCGCACTGCGATCTCCGACGTCGGCCAAGCCTGCCGCGACGGCTATGTCGGTGGCCGTCAACGTGTCACCGCCGAATACGAGTGCCCGTGAACCCAATTCGTATCCCACAGATTCGGGTCCGACTGTGAGTCCGTCTGCATCCACCAGCGAACCACCACCGATACCGATCGAGAAGACGTCCGGCATACGGAAATTGGTCCGTACCCCGGCGACCGTCACCTCCGTGGTGGCTTCTCGCGGGAAACCGTTGGTCAATACGCCCACGTCGGTAGTGGTACCTCCGATGTCGATCACCGCACAGCTGGCCAGACCGGACAGCACAGCGGCGCCTCGCATGGAGTTGGTCGGTCCCGATGCGAAAGTCGCCACCGGATAACGCCTCGCGTACTCGATGTCCATCAAGGTTCCGTCGTTCTGGCTCAGGTACAGCGGCGCGACAATGCCGTGCTCGACCAAAGATCGGGCAAGACCGTCGACGATGTGATCGGCGAGCTCGCGCAGCGCAGCATTGATGATGGTCGCGTTCTCCCGCTGGAGTAGACCCACTCGACCGATCTCGTGCGAGAGCGAAATTGCGACGTCCGGGCCGAGTTCCTCACGCACGATCTCCGCGGCGGCCGCTTCGCATTCGAGATTGACCGGAGAGAACACCGAAGATATTGCGACCGAACGAGTACCGCTGCGAGCCATGTCGGCGGCATGGCGGCGAATCTCGTCGGGGTCCAGCGGCGAAATACGACGACCGTCGAACTCGTGCCCACCGTGAGCGAGGTAGTGCCTTCCTTGCACAGCGGAGACCAGGTCTCGCGGCCACCCCACCATCGGCGGAAGCGCCGCGGTCGCCGGAAGCCCCAATCGCAGAGCCGCTGTCGGTGCAAGTCCGCGTTGCTCGATGAGAGCGTTGAGAAAGTGCGTCGTGCCGATCATCACTGCTTGAACAGCGCTGGGAGAGAACGAGTACTGCTGCTGCAGCGCCGTCAGAGCTCCGCCGATTCCGCCGGTGATGTCCTTGCTGGTCGAGTGTTTGACATGCCCGATGACGGTGGTCCCGTCCATCAGGACCGCATCGGTGTTCGTACCACCGACGTCGATTCCGATTCGCATCGCGAACTCCCTTCTACAGTGTGTGCCGTGCTAGTGCGTGAGCGCAGATCTTCCCGAAGTCTCTTGCGGCGCTTCGGTTGCGGTGCGTCCGACTCCGCGAATCAGGCCGAGTCGACCCGCGACGACGTAGAGAACGAAGGCCGAGGCCACCGCGTTGATCGACGGCAGGCCGAAGGTGCTGTAATGACCGATCAGCGCCGAGACGATCCAGATCACCAGCGTGGCCGGTACCCAAGTGGGTGCCGAGTTCGGGAGGGTACCCGCAGCTCGACTCTCCTCCAGATCCTTGCGCCATGTCTTGACGATGAAGTATTCCGCCACCATGATCCCGGCGATCGGCGGGAATCCGACGCCCAACAGGATCAGGAAGTCGGTGAACGAGTTCAGGATTCCGGCAGCCGCGAGGACCGAACCGGTGATGCCGACAACTGCTGTGACAACTGCGCGATTGATCCGTCGACCGAACACGACGTCGATGAAGTTCACGACGCCGAGCCCCGAGCTGTACAGGTTCCAGTCGTTGATCTTGAAGGTGCCGAGAACGATGATCAGAACGCCGACCCAACCGACCGACGAGAGAATGATCGTGGCGATGTCGGAACTGCGAACGGCATGGGCAAGAAGAACACCGGTCAGCCCGATCACGTATTCGCCCAACGTTATTCCGACGAGCGTCTGCTTCACGACATCGCCTGCCGTGCGGTTGAAGCGCGTCATGTCAGGTGTGATCACTGCTCCGGCAATGAAACCGCCTGCGACGATGGTAGTTCCGGCGAGGAAGCTGAGCTCCGGCCCGGCCGGCGCAGATGTCATCAGATCTGACAGCGAGTGATTACGCAGTTCGGCGATGACGGCCCAACCGACCAGGATCAGGAACAGCGGAACGGTGATGTTGGCGATCAGTTGCATGGATCCGAACCCGCGAAGGACTATCGCGGTGATCAGGAGACCGAAGGCCAAAGCCCACGCCCACTGCGGCAGAAACGGCATGATTCCGTGCAAACCTGATGCAGAGACAGCAGATTGAATGCCGAACCAACCGATCAGGCTGACCCCGATCACCAAACCGATCACCGCGGAACCTGCGTGCCCGAATCCACACCAGCGTGCGACCACCGATGTGTTGAGCCCTTCACGAACCCCGATGATGCCGATGAAAATACAGACGACCTCGAGAATCACCGCCCCGACTGTCAATGCCCAGAAGGCATTCCAGAACGTCATTCCGTAGCCGAGCGTCGCACCGAGCAAGAACTGTGCGAGTGCCGATACCTGACCGAATCGCTGTACTGCCACCGAGAACCACGAATATCGTGCTTCGTCGGGAACGCGGGTGAGCGCGTAGTCGTCACCGTCGGACACTTCACCGCCGGCGGCGGTCGCTGACGTGTTTTTCATGACGGACTCCTCGAATAGTTGGGAAGTGTTCTCGGAGAAGACGGTACGAATGTGGCCAGGGTCACGCCTATGGGCGAATTGGCGTTTCTTCGTGTTACGACAATGCATTTCGCACAGTCGTCATTTCACACAGTCGCCAAATCGCACGGGTCTAACGCAACGCGTACCCGCCGTCGGGGTACAGCGTGGAACCCGTTGTGTACGTGTTGGTGAAGAGATAGAACACCGCTTGTGCAATCTCGTCTTCGTTCCCGACGCGGCCGAGCACGTTGTTCTCGGCACTCCAGGTGAACGCGGCCTCCCGAACCTCCGCCGGGCGCTGAGCCCACAGATGCCCGTCGATGGTTCCGGGAGCGACAGTGTTGACGCGGATCGGCGACAGTTCGACCGCCAGCCCCCGCCCGAGCCCCTCGATTGCCGCGTTGGCTGCAACGTATGCCGCGGCAGCTGCGGGTGGCCGCACACTGGCAGCGCCGGACATGAGGACCACCGATGCGGTGGGTGTCAGCTTGTCGAGCGCAGCGTGCACGACGCGGTACTGCCCCCAGAACTTGGAGGTGAACGGCGACGCCGCTTCCTCGACGCTCTGTTCACGGAACGAGCCGACCTGGTAATCGGCAGCCGTCGTGAAGAGAGCATCGACGCTGGGGATGTTGGTGAAGAATGCTTTCACCGAGTCGTCGTCGGAGGTGTCGACGGTGAACCAGTGCGCAGCCTCACCCAGCTGCGCGGCCGCTGCTTCGAGCTTGGATGCGGTTCGGCCACCGAGAACTACCTGCGCGCCGGCGTCGACGGCAAGCTGCGCCACTCGCAGCCCGATGCCTGTTCCGCCGCCGATCAGTACGACGGTCTTGCCTGCGAGAGGAGAAGGTGTCGTTGTCATGCAGCGACTGTAGGGCTCACCGAATTGTCCCGACATGTGCAGAATGCACAGATTTCACTACGGCACAGTGCTAAGTATCGAGACTTAGCTGTTAGAGGACACCGCCCCCGGGGATCTCGCTTGACGACGTTTGCTGCGTCGAAACTGCCTTCACATGTACCCCTCCTTCGAGTTCGCTTGTAACAAAACAACTCCCACGACCGAAAATGTCGGTGAACCACAACAGCGAAGGGAAGTAACGACTATGGGATCAGCAGACGTCATGGCCTGGCTCGCCGAGGGTTACCTCGCCGGCGATCCGATTCGCTATCCGCTCTACGTCGGATCGATGTTCCTCGCGATGCCGTTCCAACTGATCGGCGTAATTCTGGGTCACCCCTTCTGAATCGTCACATCAGGCCAGGGCGGACGACGTAGAACGGCCAGAGTTGCGATCACTGCGGCCGCCAACCCGATGAACTCCCCCATCAAAGCCGCCCTGGTGTGATCGACGGCCGGTGACCACGACGGCTCACCCTCGTGGATCGAGAACACTCCCACTGGCACCGGTATCGGGTCGCGGCGCCACCGCCGGTGCAGACGCGAAACCGTGATGATCGTCGATCCGTCGCTGGTCTGGTGCGGTTCTCCGAAGATCGTCGAGGCCCCTGATTCCCCTCGAAATCGCTCCACCGCATCACGAATCTCCATGATCTCCATCGTCGCATCGAAACCGCAGCACTGTGCGAGTATCGACCGATGGCCGAGTGGTGGGTACCGAGCAGGCGCGTCGAGCGATGGGGCCAGACGATTGGCCTCGTCCTGCTCGTAGTCGTAGTCGGTCCGAGCACCATCCATACAGTGGCCACGGAACCGACAACCGGTAATTGGGTTCGCCTGGCAATCTGGCTTTTCGCGACGGCCGGATTTGCCTACGGAACCGTCCAGGCCTGGCGAAACCGGAACAAACCTCAGTCGGTGTGGTGGGAAGGGACAACTGCCCCCACCGAAGTACCCGCCGACGACATCCGTAGCGCACTCGCGTCGACAGACGACCGCATTCCCGCAATCAAGGCACTACGCGAACTGCATCCGGGCTTGGGTCTGAAGGATGCGATGGATCTGATCGACGCTCAGCGGGGCGAACAGGGCCCGCATCACTGATAGTTGCGACCATCACAATCACAGTTAGGTATCGACACCTGACCGCCACGATCGGGCAAGCACACCAGGAGTTAACCACCTGACAGACAGGCTGTTTCGCCGAGTTTGACAAATGTGGTCAATCGGTGAGCGTCGACTCGACCGATTCAACTCACCGTACCAATCGAATTCGCCGTTCAGCATTCCACTCATGGCCCAATGCCACTATTACCCAACGATTTACAACCGGAACTACGGCATCCAGTGAGAACTTTCGCGACAGTGCAGCATCTTTCGTCCAGTTGAGTTGACCGAAACTTGACGTTACGTTGAATTTCAAAGCAATAGCACGGGCTTGACCTGCGATGGTGTGAGCGAAACGCCCACCTACGCGTGACACGTGGCCGCCCTGATGGGCGCTGTGAATGCCTGAACGTTCGAGGAGTGGAATGACTGCGGTCAAAACTGCGTGGCGTGAACTACGGAAACCCGTGTTCATCCCCGCGTCGATAGTGATCTTTGCCCTGATCGCCTTTGCCGTGATCTACGCGGGAACCGCCGCGGATGCTTTCGAAACACTCAACAACGTGATCAGCGACGGCGTCGGCTGGTGGTACATCCTCTCGGCCACCGGTTTCGTCATTTTTGCGCTGTACTGCGGAATCAGCCGCATCGGCAACATCCGATTGGGACGTGACGACGAGCAGCCCGAGTTCGGGATGCTCTCGTGGTTCGCGATGCTCTTCAGCGCCGGCATGGGTATCGGGCTCGTGTTCTACGGAGTAGCCGAACCACTTTCGCACTACGTGACCCCACCCGTCGCCGGGCAGATCGCCGGATCCACGGACGCCGCAGCCAATCAAGCCATGGAACTGACGCTGTTCCACTGGGGCTTGCATGCATGGGCGATCTACGTCGTCGTCGGCCTTGGTCTGGCGTACATGACCTACCGAAAGGGTCGCCCGCTGTCGATCCGTTGGCTGCTCGAGCCGCTCCTCGGACGGGCTCGCATCGAAGGAAAGATCGGCCACGCCATCGATGTCGTCGCCATCGTCGGCACGCTGTTCGGTGTCGCGACGTCGTTGGGCTTCGGTGTCCAGCAGATCTCGGCCGGCCTCGACTACCTCGGCTGGGTGGAGACCGACAACTGGTTGGTCATCACCATCATCGTCATCGTGACGGGCATGGCGACCTTCTCGGTCGTCTCCGGTGTCACGAAGGGCCTCAAGTGGCTCTCCAACATCAACATGATGCTCGCTGCCGCGCTGGCACTGTTCGTCCTGATTCTGGGACCGACGCTGTTCCTCATGCAGTCGTGGGTGCAGAACCTCGGCGGATACGTCCAGGCCTTGCCCGAACTGATGCTGCGTACGTCCCCGTTCGCCGAAGACGGCTGGCAGGGCGCATGGACCATCTTCTACTGGGGTTGGTGGATGAGCTGGGCACCGTTCGTCGGCATGTTCATCGCGCGCATCTCACGCGGCCGCACCATCCGCGAATTCGTCTTCGGTGTGCTGCTGGCCCCGACGCTGGTTGGTTCGTTGTGGTTCACGATCTTCGGTAACTCCGGCATTCTGCGTCAGCGCAACGAGGGCACGATGCTCGACGCATCCGGCGCAGTGGACACCAACACGTCGCTGTTCACGCTTCTCGACGGACTTCCGCTCGGAACGATTTCGAGTGTTCTCGCGATCGTCGTGATCGTCTTCTTCTTCGTCACGTCCGCGGATTCCGGCTCGATCGTCATCGACATCCTTGCGACCGGTGGCAGCTTGGAGACCTCCAAGATCACGCGTGTCTACTGGACGTTCCTCTCCGGTGCCGCGGCCGCAGTTCTCCTCATCGTGGGTGGCAGTGGATCGCTCACGGCGCTGCAAACCGTTGCCATCGCCACGGCGGTACCGTTCTCGGTCATCATGGTGCTGGCATGTCTGTCGATGCTGAAGGCGTTCCGATACGAGGTCGCGTCGGCACCACGCTACCTGCGGGTTTCTACAAATGCCTCGGCATCAACCGACGTTCCGCAACCCACCGAAAAGCGGCTCCGCGATCTGAAGATCTCGTCGACCTTCGCCGGGCTCACTCCGTCACAAAGCGGGATCATGACGGATCCCTCCGACGCCCACATGCTCGTCGCGGTCCACGAAGTCCCCGCCCATGCGGTCAACATCGACCCGGATACCGGCGCCGTCGACTTCTCCGAGGAATCGAAGGTCGTCGATCCACTGGGCGGAGAGGTGTTCGACACACCCGAGTTCGCCGACTCGGCAGAAGGCCACGCGCAAGCTGCCAGTACGGACTGACCGGCACGTTCGGCATGTTGCATTAGGCATATCTGTTCACCAACTCGCAAACTTGTCATGAGACTTTCAACTCGACAGTTCGCAGGACTCTAAGTTTCGTGAGTAGAACAGGACCAACGGGTTTGCCACTCCAGTCGCAGTCGGAGACGGAACAATCTTTCGGGATTCCGTCCGTATTCCTACGGTCGGCGCATGCACCTGCGCCGCGCACGCTCATCGACATCGTGCGGGCCTCAGCCGAGGCCAACCCGGAAGCACCTGCCATCGACGACGGCGACACCACACTGTCGTACTCGGAGTTGCTCGACGAGATCGCGCTCGGTGCGCGCTGGCTCGGTGATGCCGGCGTCGGCGCAGGTGACCGCGTCGGAATCAGGATGCCGTCAGGTTCGCGTTCGCTGTACGTGGCGATCCTGTCGATCCTCGCGGCGGGCGCCGCCTACGTTCCCGTCGACGCCGACGATCCGGAAGAGCGCGCCGAGTTGGTGTTCGGCGAGGCGCAGGTAGCGGCGATCATCACCGGCGACGGAATCCAGCCGGGGACGGCGCCGAAGCGGCTCGAACATCCACCGGTTCGCGAACCCGAACCCGAGGACGACGCCTGGATCATCTTCACCTCAGGATCCACCGGCACCCCCAAAGGCGTCGCGGTCACTCACCTCAATGCCGCGGCGTTCGTCGACGCCGAGGCGCGCATGTTCCTCCAGGACGAGCCCATCGGGCCTGGTGACCGCGTCCTCGCGGGGCTGTCCGTGGCATTCGACGCGTCCTGCGAGGAGATGTGGCTCGCGTGGCGTCACGGCGCCTGCCTCGTCCCGGCGCCTCGTTCACTGGTTCGCAGCGGCATGGACCTCGGCCCGTGGCTGGTCTCGCGTGACGTCAGCATCGTCTCCACTGTGCCGACGCTTGCGTCTCTGTGGCCGGCCGAGGCCCTCGAAGCCGTTCGACTCCTGATCTTCGGCGGCGAAGCCTGCCCACCCGAACTGGCCGAACGCCTGGCCGTCGAGGGCCGCGAGGTCTGGAACACTTACGGCCCCACCGAGGCAACCGTCGTCGCCTGCGGCGCACTGATGGACGGCAAGAGCCCCGTCAGCATCGGCCTCCCCCTCGACGGCTGGGACCTTGCCGTCGTCGACGCCCAGAGCAATCCCGTCGCGGTCGGTGAGGTGGGCGAGCTGGTGATCGGCGGCGTCGGCCTCGCCCGTTACCTCGACCCCGCGAAGGACGCCGAGAAGTACGCGTCGATGCCCTCGCTCGGGTGGGAACGCGCCTACCGAAGCGGCGACCTGGTCCGGCTCGAAACCACCGGCCTGATGTTCCAGGGCCGCGCAGACGATCAGGTCAAGCTCGGCGGCAGGCGCATCGAACTCGGTGAGGTCGACAACGCCTTGCAGAACCTGCCGGGTGTGAGCGGCGCTGCCGCAGCCGTGAAGAAGACGGCAGCCGGCAACCAGCTCCTCGTCGGATACATCGCCAGCACGGATCCCGACTTCGATCTCAAGGCCGCTCATGCACTGCTCAGCGAGCAGCTACCAGCAGCCCTCGTGCCGCGTCTGGCGTTGATGGACGAACTTCCGACGCGTACGTCAGGCAAGGTCGACCGCAATGCGCTGCCGTGGCCGTTGCCCGGCGCCGGTGAAGATGCCGGGGCCGCGTTGGGCCTCGACGGCACCGCTGCCTGGGTTGCCGGCCTGTGGGGATCGATCCTGGGAGCCCAGATCACCGGACTCGACGACGACTTCTTCGAAGTGGGCGGCGGATCCCTCTCTGCTGCTCAGTTGGTGACCGCCCTGCGCGAGCGGTTCCCAGAAGTGACCGTCGCACAACTCTACGACCATCCGCGGTTGGGATCGCTCGCCGAATATCTCGACGAATTGGCACCCACCGAAACTGTGGAGCCGCGCATCGTCGCTCCGACACCCTTGAAAACTCAGCTGGCGCAGATCGCCGTCACCGTTCCACTCACGACGCTCACCGGACTGCAGTGGGTGACGTGGCTGGCGATCGCGAACAACGTCCTCGGCTGGTTCGTCGACGTCCGCTGGGCGCCCACGGTCTCGTGGTGGTGGATCCTGTTGGCGTTCATCGTGTTCATCACGCCGATCGGCCGTATGACCATCGCCGTCGTCGGGGCGCGCCTGCTCCTACGCAAGTTGGAGCCAGGAACGTACCCGCGAGGTGGTAGTGAACACCTGCGTCTGTGGATAGCGCTGCGACTCACCGAAGCCAGTGGCGCAGCCAACCTTTCGGGCGCACCGTGGATGCTCTACTACGCCCGCGCCCTCGGCGCCGACATCGGCAGCGGCGTCGATCTCCACACCCTTCCTCCCATCACCGGCATGCTCGAACTCGGTGACGGCTGCTCCGTCGAACCCGAAGTCGACCTCTCGGGCCACTGGATCGACGGCGACGTCATCCACATCGGTGAGATCAAGATCGGCGACGGCGCCTCCGTCGGTTCACGCTCGACGCTTCTGCCCGGCGCGCGTATCGGTCGCGACGCCGTCGTCGAACCCGGATCTGCGGTGTTCGGCCGAGTGAAGGCAAACCAGCAGTGGGCCGGCTCCCCCGCCACCAAGGTCGGGAAAGCGAATCATCCTTGGCCTGCCGAACATCCGAAGCGTGCACCCGGCTGGGTGCCGGTATACGGCGTCACCTCGGTCTTCCTGGCCGGTATGCCGATCTTCGCGCTGATGGCCGGGATCGCATTGATCGGTTGGTGGATTCGCGACACCGACACGCTCGCGAGCGCAGTGCTCCAATCGCTGATCATGCTTCCCGTCGCGACCATCCTGAGTTTGCTCGTCTTCGCAGTCGTCACCCTTGTGGCCGTTCGTCTTCTCTCGATCGGGCTGACCCCCGGTTACCACCCTGTCCGCAGCCGCATCGGCTGGCAGGTGTGGGCGACCGAACGCCTGCTCGACTCGGCCAGAACCTTCCTCTTCCCGCTCTACGCGAGCCTGCTGACGCCGGGATGGCTCCGCCTTCTCGGCGCCAAGATCGGCAAGAACGTCGAAGCATCCACCGTGCTCCTCCTTCCCAAGTTCACGACGGTCGCCGACGGTGCATTCCTCGCTGACGACACCATGGTTGCGAGCTACGGCCTCGGCGGCGGCTGGATGCACATCGAACAGGCGAAGATCGGCAAGCGCGCGTTCCTCGGCAACTCCGGTATGACCGCCCCCGGTCGACGCGTCCCCAAGAACGGTCTGGTGGCGGTTCTGTCGGCTACCCCGTCCAAGGCCAAGTCCGGATCATCGTGGCTGGGTAGTCCACCGGTACGTCTGAGAAGGGCTGCCGGAGACACCGACGCCGCCCGCACGTTCAATCCGCCCATGCGCCTCAAGATCGCCCGCGGAGTGGTCGAAACCTGCCGACTGATCCCCGTCATGGTCACGTTCGGCATCGGTCTCGGTGTTCTGTTTGCACTCGAAGCACTGGTCGGCGCAGTCGGATTCTGGTTCGCGGCTCTGCTGAGCGGCGTAATTCTGCTCGTCGCCGGAGCAGTGGCGGGCGCGATCACCATCGCCGCCAAGTGGATCGTCGTCGGACGCATCGCCAAGGTCGAGCATCCGCTGTGGAGTTCGTTCGTCTGGCGAAACGAGGTAGCCGACGCCTTCGTCGAGACCGTCGCGGCGCCGTGGTTCGCTCGCGCGGCGACTGGTACGGCCGTACTGAACATCTTCTTGCGTGGACTCGGGGCCAAGATCGGTAAGGGCGTTTGGTGTGAGTCGTACTGGCTACCCGAGGCAGATCTTGTGACTTTGGGCGACGGAGCGACAGTGGAACGGGGGTGCGTCGTGCAAACTCATCTCTTCCATGATCGGATCATGTCCATGGACACCGTCACTTTGGGAGCAGGAGCAACGCTGGGACCGCACTGTGTCGCGCTACCCGCAGCCGGCATCGGCGCGGGAGCGACGGTAGGGCCTGCATCTCTGGTGATGCGAGGTGACACCGTTCCGCCCTCCACCCGCTGGCAGGGCAACCCGATTGCACCGTGGGTGGCGTCGTGAAGCCGAACCGAATGCTCGAGGAGCCGATCGATCCGTACCTGCCGCTCAACGGCAACCGCGGGTACCGCGTGTCCCGGTACGAACTGGAACTGACGTACAAGGTCTTCAGCAACCGTCTCGCCGGCAAAGCTGTCATCACCGCTGTCACCACCGAGAGCCGATCCAAGTTCAGCTTCGACCTCGCGCAGAACCTGCAGGTGTCCAAGGTGTCCGTCAACGGTGCCCGCGGCACCAAGTACGCGCACTTGAACAACAAGCTGATCCTCACGCCGTCTACCAAGATCCCCGCGGGCGGTGCCCTGTCGGTCACCATCGCGTACAGCGGCAACCCCGAGCCGATCAAGAGCCTGTGGGGCGAAGTCGGCTGGGAGGAACTCGACGAAGGAACTTTGGTCGCAAGTCAGCCCAACGGCGCGGCGTCCTGGTTCCCGTGCGACGACCATCCGATTTCCAAAGCGTCGTACCGCATCTCGATCACCACCGATTCCCCGTTCTATGCCCTCGCCAACGGCAAGCTGATCCGCAAGCAGACCCGTGCGAGTCAGACGACGTGGGTCTACGAGCAGACCGAACCGATGGCAACCTACCTGGCAACCATTCAGATCGGTCAGTACGAGCACCGACAAGTGAGCGCCGGGCCGGTACCGGTCTTCGCCGTTCACCCACCTCGGCTGCGAGCAGCGTTCGACGTCGACTTCGGGCGCCAACCCCAGATGTTGGAGGTCTTCGGAAAGCTGTTCGGACCGTATCCCTTTGCCGACTACACCGCTGTGGTCACCGACGACGAACTCGAAATCCCCATCGAAGCGCAGGGACTCTCGATCTTCGGAGCCAACCATTGCACGGGCAGGCGCGGTTCCGAACGTCTTGTCGCACACGAGCTTGCCCATCAATGGTTCGGCAACAGCCTCACTCTCGGGCAGTGGTGCGACATCTGGCTGCACGAAGGCTTTGCCTGTTACGCGGAGTGGATCTGGTCCGAGAATTCCGGTGGCCCGTCCTCGAACCAACTCGCGACCAACGCCTATCAAGGGCTCGGGCGTAAATCTCAGGACTTGATCGTCGCCAATCCCGGTCCTGCCCTGATGTTCGACGATCGAATCTACAAGCGGGGCGCATTGACTCTGCACGCCCTGCGCGGCGTTCTCGGAGACGAGAAGTTCTTCGAACTGATCCGTCAGTGGACCACGAAGCATCGACACAGCACGGTCAGTACCGAGCAATTCACCGATCTCGCTTCACGTTTCACCGACACTCCATTGCGCCCACTGTGGGATGCATGGCTGAATCAGCGCTCCCTGCCTCGTCTCTGACGCTCTCTCACCGCGATATCACCACGCCGAAACATTCCGAATGCGGCGATTATCTTTGTCTTACCTTTACTATAGAGGTGGGCCGAGGGACGACCCCGACAACACAATTCTCAGGGCACGCTTCCTCGACAGGTAGATCGGGGGATCGATGTTCGTTGTATTCACAATATGTTTCGTGATCGGGGTCGTGGCCCTGGTCGGAGCCTTTGCCGTCGGCGAGGTTGCAGATCTGGGCGGCGGCCACGCAGACGGGCTGCCATTTCTGAGCCTGACAACCTTGGCCACAGCACTTTTCGGCTTCGGCGCCGGCGGCGTAGCTGCCACTCTCGCGGACGCTCCGACATTGGTAGCGGCGATTGCAGCACTCGCACTCGCCGCCGTTCTCGTTGTCGTCACGCGCGGCCTACTTCTCCCCTATCTCCTTGAACAACAAGATAATTCGCACATCGGACGAGCTTCGTACTCCGGGCTGTTGGGCACCGTCACTCTCACCATTGCAGCCGAAGGTTGGGGAGAAGTCTCGTTCGTCGACGCCGAAGGCAATCGCGTGCAGGCCAAGGCCGTCAGTGCACAGCCGATGGCGCTCACCACCGGCACCACCGTCTACATCGCCGATGTAGACGATCAATACCTTCACGTCGTCACGGTTGACGACGCGATCTAAGGACTCGATACATGCTGCCAATCATCATCATTGCGGTTGTAGTCGCAGTAATCATCTTCATCGTTCTCCCCGCGATCTACGTGAAGAACTACGTCAAGGTCCCGCCGAACGAAGTGGCGGTTTTCACCGGACGAGGCAAGCCGAAAGTCGTCCGCGGCGGAGCCCGGTTCAAGATTCCGGGAATCGAACGCGTCGACATCATGTCGCTCGAGCCGTTCAACGTCAGCATCAATCTCAAGAATGCGCTCTCCAACGACGGTGTTCCGGTCAACGTCGAGGCAGTCGGCCTGGTACGAATCGGTTCCGCCGACGAAGCGGTTCAGACAGCGGTGCAACGATTCCTGACCTCCGACCTGGACGAACTCCAGCAGCAGATCAACGAAATCCTCGCCGGCAGCCTGCGCGGAATCACCGCGACCATGACGGTCGAGGATCTGAACTCCAACCGCGATTCGCTCGCACGCAGCGTGGTCGAGGAGGCAGGCGGCGACCTCGCACGCATCGGCATGGAAGTCGATGTCATCAAGATCGCGGGAATCTCCGACTTCAACGGCTACCTCGAATCGCTCGGTCAGCGCCGCATCGCCGAGGTCAAACGTGATGCCGCGATCGGAACTGCTGAAGCAGAGCGTGATTCGCAGATCCAGTCGGCAAAGGCGCGACAGGCAGGCTCCGTCGCACAGGCCGAGGCCGACACTGCGATCGCGAGTGCAAATCAGAAGCGCGACGTCGAACTCGCTCGCCTTCGAGCACAGACCGAAGCCGAGAACGCCGAAGCCGACCAGGCCGGACCACTCGCGCAGGCAACGGCCGAGAAGGCCGTCGGCATCGCACGTGAGCAGGCCGAGGCGGCCCGCGTCGAAGCTCGCACCGAGGTCGAGCGTCGTCGCGCCCAGCAATCGGAAGCGGCATTGCAGGCAGATGTCATTGCACCGGCCGAGGCCGAACGCCAAGCCTCCATCGCACGCGCAGAGGGTGAGCGACAGGCCGCGATCCTCCGCGCCCAGGCACAGGCCGAGTCAGCAAGGCAGGCCGGCGGGGCTCAGGCCGATGCACGAAAGCTCGTCGCCGACGCTGTTCGCTCCGAGCAGCAGGCTGATGCCGACGGCCTTCGAGCACGTCTGGAAGCCGAAGCTGACGGCCGCAAGGTAGCGGCCGACGCCGTTCGCGCCGAACAGCAGGCCGAAGCGGATGGTTTGCGCGCCAAGCTCGAAGCCGAAGCTGCCGGTAAGCGTCAGATCGCCGAGGCGCTCAATTCCTACACCCCGCAGGCCGCGCAGTTGCTCACTCTGCCTGACGTTCTGGCAGCACTGGTCGACGCCACCGCAGCAGCAGCGAAGCCGGTCGGCGACATCGATCGGATCTCCATCGTCGGCGGCAGCGACGGGGCGCAGGGTTCGATCGGCTCGATCCTGGGCATCAGTCCCCAGGTGATTGCCGGTGTCATCGAAACTCTCGAAAGCTCAGGCGTCGATATCACCGGTTTGCTCAACGGCCTGAACAAGACCGCATCGGTTCCGGCTGGTTCGGTACACAATTCGGTCCACAGTTCGGAAAACGGTTCCGCAACCGTGGACGCGTGATTTCGCCCCGGTCCGCCGACTCTCGCAGGAGTCGGCGGGCCGGCTTCACGCGCTCGGAAGATGTGAACGCGACTTGAAGAGAATCAGAATCAAGCAGGCAGCGGCGGCGGCTGATCCGAACAGCAGAGTCACCGTGTAGCTCAGTGCCGGAATGCTTTCCGACAGCATCGCCAGCAACGCAGGCACCGCGAACCCGATGTAGGTGATCGAGTAGAACACCGCGGTCAATCCTGCCAGATCGTCCGGCCCCGCGATTCGCTGGATCTCCAGCAACCCGGACACCAGTGCCATGCCGTACCCGCAACCGAGGATCGCTGCAGCCACGATCGCGATCGCCACGGTCAGCGTCGACGCAACCAGAGCAGCACCGGCCATACCGACCACCAGAAACACCAGAGCCACAACGGCGCCACGAGCACTGCGGTCGGTGTCGATCTTGCGCCCCAACGACTGAATCGCGAATCCGCATGTCAGCGCGACCATGCACAGCAGAGCCGAAAAGGCCACGGGCGCATCGCCACTGTGCCCGGTCATGAGCGCCGGAATAACTGCATACGCGACACTGGCGGCACCGAACACCCACGGCGCCAACGGAACGACGACGTAGAGGAATCTGCGGTGACCTGCCGAGGGGATCTTGAGGTCGTCGATCAACCTGCGACGGTCGGATTTCGCCTGTGCCGGTCGTGTTTCGGGCGCACGCCACAGCGCCATGGCGGCGAAGACGGTGATCGCGATGTGCAACACGTACGCCAACACACTCGGCATGGGCGCCCACTGCGCCAAGATTCCCGCAGCACCCGCTCCCAAGGCGAAGCCCGCGGTCAGACTCATCGCTGCTCGCCGAGCACCTGCGCCTTCCGACGCCGTCGGATCCCAAGGTTGCGTGGACAACTCCTTGACCCAGGAGCCGCCGACGGCCATACCGATCCCCAAGGCGATGCCACAGAGGATTCTTCCCAGGATGAGAGCAGCGGCGGAGTCCGCCCCGAAAGCGAGCAGCGTCGAACCGGCGATCGCGATGATCGGCGCGGGGAGCATGATCGGGCGTCGACCCAATCGATCGGACAGCGGGCCGCCGAGCAGCAGGGCCGGCACAATTCCGACGACGTAGGCGAAGAGGAAGAAATCGACCATCACCGGCGAATAGCCGTGGTCGAGTCGGTACATCACCAGCAGTGGGGTGAATTCGTTTCCGCCCCAGGCAGCGGCGAACATACTGGCGGCAACGGTCAGCCACAGCCACTTTCCGCCGGAGAGGCGTTCACCCTCGAGACGAGTTTCGGCCGCGGTCCCAGCGCCGATCGTTTGGGTGCTCATCACAGAGTTCCTTCGAAGCCGAGGCCGTGGACCTGGCGCATGTGTGTGAGGACGGCAGTGTTGTATCCGTCGGCATCGCCTGTGTCGACGAGGTCGGTAAGCGCGGTGTGATCGGCAAGGATGCGCGAGAGTTGGCCGGGGTCGCGTGAGATCGACCGAGCTGTCATCCGTCGTTGCCTGTCGCGCAGACTCGCGTAGAACGAGTCGAGCAAAGGGTTCCCACCGGCGGCAACGATCATCTTGTGGAAGTCTGCATCGATTGCGCTGAACGCGGCCACGTCCCCGCGATCAGCAATCTCACGTTGCTCGATCAGATTCGCGCGCAACGCTGCGACAAGCGCTTCCCGTGCGTGCGGTCGGACCGACACCACTCGAACGCTCTGAGTCTCGACGAGCTGTCTGGCACTGACTACGTGTTCCGCTTCCCCATCCGCGACCGGGACGATCAGCGCCCCCTTCTTCGGATAGAGGCGCATCCAACCTTCCGACTCGAGACGCAGAAACGCCTCACGCACCGGCGTTCGGCTCACATTGGTCCGTGCAGCGATGTCACCCTCACTGATCAGCTCCCCGCCGGCGAGCTCGCCGGAAAGGATCAGCTCCTTGACTTCGCGGAAGACGGTTTCGGAAGCGGAATACAACATAGACACAAGATGTATTTATACTCCACGCTGGCGCAACGCAGACATCCGGGTCGCCGATCCGAACATCTCGGTCCGATGCGGCATCGATCCAGTTAGCATTGCAAGGTGCCAGACAGAAGAGGAATCAGTTCGCGATGAATGGCGCACGCTCCAGCCTTCGAGGACTGATGCACTCATGACATCGCAGATGAAGTCGATGAGGACGCTGACCCGCGAGTGGTTGATTCTTCCCGATCAATACGACCGCTTCACTCGCTATCTCCGCGACAACGGCCTCACGACCGCAACCCGGCTATTACTTGGCATCATTGTCATCGGACTGGGAGTGTGCGCACTACTGAACAGATTCAGCCCTGCCGGTCCGACAAGCACGATTGCGCTGTTCTTCAATACTGTTGTCGTGATCTCGTGCTTCGTAGTCGGAGTCTCATGGTGGGTCTTCGGCCCCACAAAGCGTCGCTCGTTCGGTTTCGTGGTCTTCTGCGACATCGCGGTCACGATCTCCGTCGTTGGAGATTCCTCCCAGCTCGCACGATTGCTCACCTGTGTCATTTTTGCTCTGGTCGGCATCTACATCGCCTACTTCCACAACCCGAAGTTGCAGATCGCGCACATAGCTTTCTCGCTTCTTGTGATCGCGGTGGCTGCGCAGCCAATTCTGTTCGGGCCGGATCGCGATCCAGCCCTTGGTGTTTCGAAAGTACTGGTCGTCATCACCGCGTTGGTGGTCTGCGCATTCATCTCGCAGATCGTGCTGACGATGCTCAGCATGGATGCTTCCAGTTCCGACCTCGATCCTCTCACCGGCCTCTTGAACCGTCGTGGCCTCGACCGCCACGTCGAGAAGGTACTCGAGGGGTTCCAGCGTCAAGAATCTGCGGCACTACTCGTGATCGCGATCGACATCGACCGGTTCAAGACGATCAACGACGTGCACGGCCACGACGTCGGCGATCGCATCATTCTCCGGGTATCGCAGCGGTTATCCGCCTGGGCACACGCCGATGCTGTCGTCGCGCGGGTCGGCGGCGACGAATTCATCCTCGTTCAAAGACTTTCCGTGCCAGCCATCGGACCGATGCTCAACTCGATCGGACCGGCAATGCACTCGAATACCGACGAGATACCGTCGACTTCGAGCATCGGAATCGCCGTGCGTACCCACAAATTCGTCGCCGGAGAAGACCGCGCAGCTGCGTTCACGGACATGCAGAAAGTCGCCGATTCGGCGATGTACGAAAGCAAGAGACTCGGCGGCGGACGCGTTCACACGATCGTCACCACCGCCGGCAGGTAGCAGTACGCACAATTTCAGTAGTAGACCGGCCCCGGCACTCCTCCACCCGCTGCCACCGCGTCACCGGTGATCGCGATGCTTCGCGGCGATGCCAGGAAGGTCACGACATCAGCCACCTCTTCGGCGTCGATGATCCGGTGTATCGAATTCGTCGCGATACCCCGCTCCACCTCCGCCTGCGAGCGGCCGTATTCTTCCGACTCGCGCGCAATCCGCGCGGTCAACCTCTCGGTCCGCGTCACGCCCGGATGGACGACGGTGACGTTGATTCCCTTGGGGCCCAGCTCGTCTGCAAGATTCTTGGTCAGCGCAGACACACTGACGTTGCGGATCGTGTGGGCGATCGAAGTGGCCTGTCTGGCACCCAAACCGCTGATGTTGATGATCCGACCCCAACCCTGATCGATCAGATACGGCGCTACAGCACGCGCAGTGCGCAGGTACCCCAGCACTTTCACTTCGACTTCGTCTCGCACGACGTCGTCTGTGGTCGCCTCGAAATCCGTCGGCTTTCCGGCGCTGAACGGAGTCGCTGCCGAATTGACCAGAATGTCGACGCCGCCGAACTCCTCTACTACTTGCCGCACCGACGCCTGAACCGCGTCGTCGTCTCGCGTATCCGTCACGACTCCGATCGCACGAATTCCGAACTCCGAAACCAAATCTCGTGCAACGCTTACGACGGTTCGCTCAGTGCGCGCGAGTATCGCGATGTCGACCCCTTCAGCGGCCAGACCTCTGGCGATTGCCAGACCGATCCCCTTGCTACCACCGGCAACGATCGCACGCTTTCCAGACAAGTGAAGATCCATACCTGCGACACTATCCAACAGGCGGTCCCCGATCTCTACGAAGAGGGATCGGGGACCGTCGGAATCATTCCTGTGTCTCAGACCATCAGATCCGCGTACAGGTAGACGTTGTCGGCGTAGTTGCCCACACCGTCCTCGAATTGCAGTTCGCCGCCGCAGGTTACGACTGCCAACTTACGAGGGCCCTCCGGGCCGGCCAGCACGCTTTCTTCCACACCATCGGCCTTCGGGCGCGTCGTCACCGCAGTCACCTTCCACGACGTGCTCTTACCCGTCGCGTCGGATGTACGGATCACTTCACCCGGCTCGATCGTGCCCAGGTCGAACAGCGCGCCGTTACCCTGGCCGGTCAGATTGACGTGTCCGGCAATCAAGGTCGTGCCGGTGGCGGAATCGAGAGATGCACCGTCGAGCCAGATTCCGACGTTCTTGACGTTCTCCGGCGGAGTGAGAACTCCTTCCGGCACGGTGGCGTCCACGATCGGCGCCTGAACACCGACCGGGTCGAGCGAAAGGGTGTTGGGAGTCATCAACGCATCCGTAGGCGTTGCCGGATTCACGGAGTGCGACATGACAACTCCCGGACTCGGCGGGATCGCAGCATCGTCATCGGAGGATCGCAGGCCGACGAAGGCCATGGAAGCACCGGCGACCAACACCGCGATGAGAGCCAGAATGAACGCGACACGACGCCCTTTGCCTGGACTCGCGGGCTGATCGTGGTTGGGATCGTCGTATGGATTGGATGGATTGGGATCCGACTCGTACATGGTCATCGAACTGTCTCCTGCGGGATGAGGCGCCCCCGGCACCTCGTGCGAATTGACGCCCCCTGCGTCTGATCAATGTCGGCACCGATCACACGAATCGTGATCGGTGCCGACGTCTACTACACGTGCCTGGTGTCAGGATCGCTTGCGGCGGAGAGCAACTGCTCCGGCAGCAGCCATTCCGACAAGCCCGAGGCCCGTCACTGCGACGGCGACGTTGCGGCCTGAATTCTGTTCAGCAGCACCACCGTCGATGGCAACCGGGCGGGGGCCAGTGGCCGGCTTCGGAGCCGACGGCGCCGGAGTTGCAACCGGCTGCGACGGAACAGGTGCACCCGGAACTACAGGCACGACCGGCACGACCGGCACGATGGGCACGATCGGAACAATCGGCACGATCGGAACGACCGGGGTTGCAGGCGTCGTGGTGGCCGGTGTGGTCGTTGCCGGTGTCGTTGTTGCCGGCGTGCTCGTTGCCGGTGTCGTCGTGGGTGCTGCTGCATATCCGACGCTGGCAGATGCATTCATCGAAGCCGGCCGAACGGTGTCGAACGACGCGAAGATCTGGCACTGTGCGCCTGCCGTGTTCCAGTGCAGGTTCTCGACCGAATCCGGAATGACGCTTGCAGTCACCGAGTAGTCCCCGCCGGCCGCAGCGGTGAGGCAAAGATCAACAGCAGTCGGTGCGTCGCCGCGGCCGTCGACCGTCAGTTGATTTGCAGTCAACGTCGCCGTGGCGTTGTCACCACAGACGGTCAGTTCGGTGCCCGCCGAGGACTGAACAGTGATCGGCTTCCGGTACATATTCGTATTCAGGGTGAAAACGGCAGTCTCGCCGGCCTTCAGAGTCCCCGTCGCGGGTGTCTTGCGAACGAGGTCGAGCGTCTGCGTGACGTTCATGATCTCGACGATGCGAGCTCGCTCGTCGTCGCCGATGTTCCTGTCGCACAGGCTTTTGAAATCGGCCATCAGCGGATTGTCGTAGTCCGAGACACACCACACAAGCGTCTGCCGCGCCGAACGTGCATCCTCGCTGCCATTTCCCGAAACGACACCGTCGAGTTTGGCGGGATTCTGCAGCAACCAACTGATGACAGCGAGATCGTCGGCTGACAGATCGGGATTGTCCGAAGACGGCACCGTCGCACCCATCTCGTCGTTGTGCTTGTCAACCGGCAAACCGTTCTCGTCGACACCGGCACACGGATCGAGATCGAAGTCCGTGCAGTACATCCATTCCGACTTCGCAATTCCGTCGACGTCGCGGACACCGCAGACCGGAGCATCCACCGCGGCCGAGGTACCCCGATCGGTGGTGCCGTACATCGGCACGATGTTGCCGTCGTTGTAGTGATCCAGCCGAATGC
This sequence comes from Rhodococcus sp. MPR-R1B, assembly GCF_058793255.1. Taxonomy (NCBI): domain Bacteria; kingdom Bacillati; phylum Actinomycetota; class Actinomycetes; order Mycobacteriales; family Nocardiaceae; genus Rhodococcus; species Rhodococcus sp. MPR-R1B. The sequence continues at coordinate 2,562 of NZ_JBXAFO010000022.1, read as the reverse complement.
CGGAGATGTCGAGCATCTGCTCCGAGGGCGTGTACTCGGTGCCCTCACACAACCCGGCGGTGAACGCCGGAGCGGCCGCGGTTCGCACCGGCATCGGCGCGGACACAGCTGGCGAAGCAAAAGCAACGCTACTACCGGCGACCGTTACGGCAATAGCTGCAGTTAGCGAGAGCCGGAGAACAAGCGGCCTACGCCGTGAACCAGACACAGTCATCAAAGCTTCCCTTTCAAGACATTTCGGTAGCGGGACGGTTGCCTGGATCCCAATACCACGCCACCCAGCGCTCACTTCCGAGAGGATCAGCCGATCACTTTTGGCAATCAGCCAGTTACTGAATGGCAATGTAGTGCATGTTTCAAGAAAGATCACCCAATCGTCGAGCACCCAGGGCTCAGCTTGGACATTCGGATGACGAGTTAGCCACAAAGGTGACTGAACCTTTGTCCAACCGCACAACAATCGCGATCCCCCCAAAATCTGCTCATCCAACCGCGGCGTTCCCGACATTTCGCCAACGCTAGCCAGTCGGTAACTTGGACATTCTGGGGAAACTCACAGGAAGGGGCGTTTTCAGCTCGCACGCAAAAGAAGGGGCCCGCTATGCGGACCCCTTCGCCGGAAACTTCCGACCGAGACTGCTTTGTCGGGATTCGGGCAACTTGTAGATGCTCCAGAACAATCTCCACTCACATTATGTGATTTACCTCACATTCAAAGAATCTGTTGGTTTTGTTCACACCCTGAACCAATCTTTTGGTCCTCTTTGCGGCGATTATCCAGATCTCCGACGGCGGAAATCTGCCCTGCCGTAGAGCGGAGCACGAGCCTCGGATCAGTCTCGGACCGGAGGCGCCTTCCTCGTGGTAACCGCAATGCGATTCCACGCATTGATCGTCAAAATGACGCTGATGAGCTGAGCCAGTTCCACGTCCGAGAATTCGCCGGCAGCCTCGCTGTACACCTCGTCCGGAACGAAACCGTCGGTGAGGACTGTCACGGCCTCGGTCAAGGCGAGCGCGGCACGTTCACGATCGGAGTACATCCCTCGCGCTTCTTCCCACGCGTTCAGTAGGTAGAGCTTCTGCTCCGTGACGCCGACCTTTCGGGCGTCGCGAGTGTGCATGTCTAGGCACCATGCGCAATGATTCAGCTGCGACGCACGCGTGAGGACCAGCTCGACGAGCGTCGGCTCCAGCCCCTTGCGCGCAGCGGCATCCAACGCAATCATCGCCTTGTAGACCTCGGGCGCCAGCTTTGCGATATCCAGTCTTTGTCCTGTTGCTGTAGTCATAACTCAAACGGTAATCCCGGAAAGACCCGGAAACATGGTTCAATCCGGTGGTGAATTCGTGGGCCAATCTTGGGTTCGATCTACATATCGAGCTGCCACAGGGAATCGGGGTTCGCGCTGCACTGCTTCAGACCCTTCGCGACGCGATCGACAGTGGACTGCTGAAGCCCGGCACCAGACTCCCACCTTCCCGCACCCTCGCGCTCGACCTCGGAGTTGCCCGAAACACCGTTGCGGACTGCTATGCCGAGCTCGCCGCAGCTGGGTGGCTTGTCACACGGCCTGGTTCCGGGACCCTGGTCGCCACGCTCGCCAGCACACACACCCGCGAGGTCGAGCCATCACCGACTCGACGACGCTGGACCTACAGCCTTCTCCCTGGATCGCCCGACGCGTCGGCGTTTCCCCGCGCTGCATGGATTTCGTCCGCCAGACGTGCTTTGACCACCGCGCCGACCGACGCGTTCGCGACTACTGATCCCAGAGGCCGAGCCGAACTCCGAAACGCCCTCACCACATACCTGAGCCGCACCAGAGGCGTTCGCGTCGATCCGAACTGCATTGTGATCAGTGCCAGCTCGGGTCACGGGATCTCCCTCCTTGCCCGCGCACTCGGAGGAACGATTGCGGTCGACGCTTTCTGCCTTCACCTGCACCGGCAGTTGCTCGCCGACGAAGGGCTGCTGACAGTTCCCATATCGGTTGACGAATCAGGCACTTGCACAGACGAATTGGCGTCTACATCTGCTGAAAGTGTTCTGCTGACGCCGACCCATCAGTTCCCTCTCGGCGGTCCCCTCACACCGGCGAGGCGCGCGACCGCTCTCGAATGGGCCACGACTACGGGCGGCGTCATCATCGAGGACGACTACGACGGCGAATTCCGTTACGACAGAAAACCTGTCGGTGCACTCCAAGGAATCGCACCGCAGCACGTTGCGTACCTGGGCACTGTCAGCAAGACACTGTCGCCGGCAATTCGCATCGGATGGATGGTGTTGCCGGACAGGCTGATCGAACCTGTCCTCGCAACAAAGGGACCCTACGAACGCTGGGTAAGTTCAACGGATCAATTGACCTTGGCGGACTTCATCGAATCCGGAAGATTCGACAGCCATATTCGAAAGATGCGCACCTCGTACCGACGACGACGCGATCAACTGGTTGCGACACTTGCGCAGCAAGTACCCCAGTGGTAGGACCCCGTTTGGTGAGCCACTCGGTATCAGAGAATCAATGCGTGTGAATGCAGCTGGCAGCGTACTCATTC
>NZ_JBXAFO010000021.1:0-97595 GCF_058793255.1 Rhodococcus sp. MPR-R1B | reverse complement strand
ATCACCCCACAACACTCACGCAAGGTGGTTAATTTTCGTCCGACGACATCCGTTCAGTTTTCACCCGTCGTCGACAGTTACTCAGCCACGCATGCACGCGATACGTGACAACAGAAAACTGTTTGCTGAGCTTGGCTGTCCGAAAGAACTGAAACGGCTGTCGATCCCGTCATTTCGGGATTACATGCTGCGCACCACAATTTCACCCGAACTCGTACTCCACTTCGCTCGGATAGCTCTTGAAAATGCTAGCGCCACGAATTCCGAGCAATCGTCACCTGACCTGGTGGCTTGCGCGAACAGGGTCATCGACATCTTGGAAGCGAACTATCGCCACGAAGTCCGGCCGCGATAGGGCGGCGAGCGTGGCGTCTCGGCTGGGTCGGTCTAGAGACGAGGGCCGCGGCGTTGTTGTTCTTGTTCGACGTGTTGGGCGACGGTGTGGTGGTGTTCGATCGTCGCTTGTTCGTGTTCGGCGCGGCGTTGTTCTTCGCGGTGTTCTTGGATGCGGTCATGCAATTCGTCGATATCGCGGTGAACGGTGTTGAAGGGTGCGATGTCGGCTTTGTTCTCGGGGCGGTCGCCGGCCACTGAGGTGGTGTCGGTGATGTTGTAGCGGTCTCGGTACGCCTGAATCTCGGCGGCGGTGCGATCCCATTGCACTGCGATCTCGGGGTCTTCGGGACGGGTTTCGAGGTGCTGCGTGAAGCGTAGTTCGGGGTCGTTGCTGCGCTGGTCATCGGCGCGGATGCGTCGGGTGTTGGCGGTGTGTTCGGCGGCGATGTCGGTGTAGGTGGTCTCCAGCTGCTCGGCGAGTGCGGGGTTGACTAGGTGGGCGTCGAGGTCGGGGGAGGGCACCCAGTGCGGTGCCGCTGGGTCGACGGGCCCACGTGCCGATAGCGCGATGGTGTCGAGTGCGTCGGCGATGCCGGTGACGTGAGCGGTGGAGCGCGCGACGGTCTCGATTTTGCGGCACAGGTCGTCGACGTCGACCCCGGCGTGGGTGACGAGTTCGCGGATGCGGCCTACTGCTGCGTTCCATCTCGGGTCTTCGGTGCGTTCGGCGGCGGCGATCGCGGCGGGAAAGTGCTCGCGCAGGATCTCGTCATGTTCGGCTGCCCAGCTGGTGTTCTTCTTCTCGGTTGCGCTGGTGATGGCTGGTGCCATGTCTTTGATCAGGTTCGCTGCGGTGACGTCTTCGCCTCGCGCTGCGAGTTGCTGCGCGTGCCAGGAGAGAACTGCCTCAGGTGGGAGGCCTGCGAGTGCCGCTTTACGTAGGTGGCGTCCGAGTCGCTGCACCCCTGCTTCGGAGAGGATGCGTTCTGCTACGTCGGGTTCGAATGCTTCCCGGACGGGGCGGCGGATGCGGGTGGCGTCGAGCTGTGCGCGGGTCTCGTCGTAGCGGCGGATGGTTGCGCCAATGCCGTCGGTGCGCTCGTGTTCGGGGCGGGCGGTGGCGTAGCGGTCGGCGAGGATGCGGGCATAGTCGTCGAGTTCTTTGTCGGTGCTGGTGGTGCGTGGGGGGAGCGGGGGGAGCACGTTGTCGGCACGCTCGGCTGCCGCTTCTGCTGCGGCTTGGGTGGCTTCGATGATGCGGGAGTTCAGAACTCGGGCGACATCGCGGGCGGTGTGGAGTTCGCCTGATGCGAGTGCGTCGTTGAGGATGCGGCGGGCGCTGTCTCCTCGGTCGTGTGCCTGTCCGAGTGTGGTGCGCAGTTCGGCGAGGCTGCCGGGGTTTTCGGCGGCGATCGTCGCGAGTAGTGCGGCGGGCAGCGCCCGGTCGAGGACGTCGTCGAGCCAGCGATCGCGCAATCTGCTGTGTGCGGCGTGGTACGCCTCGCGGAGGCGTTCGGGGCTGCGGGCGTGCTCGAGTGCGTCGCGGATCTCGGTGATGGCGGCTTTGTGGCCGTTGTCGTTGGCGAGGATGCGGGTGAGGACTTCGCGGGAGTTCGGAGTCTGGATTTCGGAGAGGTGCATCCCTTCGGTGTCTTGGGTGACGCCGGGTTCGACGGGGACGTACAGGTGGTTTTCGGTGCGGCCGCGGGTGGTGGCGACGTAGAGGCCGGGCCGGTTGGTGGTGTGTCCGACGGTGGTGTGGGAGGTGTCGACGGTGATGCCTTGGCTGCGGTGCACGGTGGCGGCGTAGCCGAGTTCGGTGTTCCGCTTCACGTACCGGGCGGGCAGGGTGATCGTGCCCTCGTGGGTTTTGCTGCGTAGGTTCAGTGAGCCGTTCTCGTTGACGGCGGTGACGGTCCACAGGTCGCCGTTGCGGACGAACATGTTGCGCCGTTTGCCGCCCTTGGTGCGCAGACGGCGCTTGTTCTTGCGGGTCAGAACGATGTCACCGACTCCGGCGTCGAGTTCGTCGGACAGGGTCACTGTGTTGCCGGCTTTGGCGGTGCCGGCGGCGCGGTAGTGCGCTTGGATCGCGAGGTTCACTTCGCGGACGTCGTCTCGGGTGGACAGCATGACGATCGAGGTTTTCCCGGCCCCGATGTCGGCGAGGTAGGCGGTGGCGGCGGCGTCTTTCATCTCGGCGGCGGTGCCCTCGTGGACCCATCCGCGGGCGTAGAACAGCTCCAAGCTGCTCTCTTCACCGTGCCGCAGGGCGAGGGAGTTCTCGGCTTGTTCGGTGTCTTTGCCGAAGCGTACGACGACCGTGAGTTCGGGTGCGTTGGTCTCTTCGGCGAGCAGTCGCAGCGCTCCACCGGTTTCGACGGCGTCGAGCTGGTTCGGGTCACCGAGTAGACGGACCACGGCGCCCTTGGCGGCGGCGATTTCGGTGATAGCGGCGAGGTCTTTGGTTGATGCCAGGGATGCTTCGTCGACGAGCAGCATCGCCCCGGCGGGGATCTCGATGTGCTCGGGGAGGCTGCGTGGTTCGTGGCCTTCGAGGCCGCGCCACGGGTACGTCAGGGTCGCGAGGGTGTGGGCAGTGACGTCGATTTCTTCGCCCAAGGTTTCGGCCGCGACGGCGGACGGTGCGAGCGCAATGACCTCGTGTCCGGTTGCGCGCCAAGTGTCGGTGACCGCTTTCATCGACGTCGTCTTGCCGGTGCCGGCCGGGCCGACACCGACGGCGAGCAGTGTTCCGGAGCCGACGAAATGCTCGGCTAGTTCGCGCTGTCCGGCGTTGAGTGGATGATCACTGGTGCGGGCGATCTTTTCGACGACCTTGTCGAGTCCGGCTTGTGCCGCGATGTAGGCGGTCGGTGTTCGAGTGGCGTCGAGCATGAACTGTTCGGCGGTGATGATGCTCGCGGAGGTATGTAATGCGGTGCCGTGGTTGGTGAGGATGAACTCACCGTCACGCCGTCTGAGAGCCTCCGGCGCGGGGGGTAGCTCCGCCGCCGGGAGGTGCACGGACGCGCCAAGTACGTGTTCGGTGACGGTCTTCACTGCGGCTGCGCGGGCTGCTTCGTCGGGGAAGGAGACGGCCGCAAAGTTGGCGTCGACGGCGCTGTGTACGTGGGTGATGGCCCACGTTGCGCGTCCGTTCTCGAGGTGTTCGACGACTCGTTTCGCTTCCTCGGCCGGTGTTCCGGCCTTGCGCATAGCCTGGTGTTCACGCACTCCGGCGGCGTGTTCGCGCTGCACACCGCGCCATTGCTCGGCGAGGGTTCCTACTGCTGTGTCGTCGCCGAGGATCTGCGCGGATCGGGCGATCCAGTTGTTCTGCATTTCGCGCAGGGTTTGCGGTTCCTGCTTCCCGGCGCGGGTGTCGAGGTTGGCTTGTTGGTAGAGCGCGTACATCGCTTTCGCGCTGGGCATCCGGTCGTGTTTTTGGCGGTATTCGGCGACGAGCTGATCACGTCGGGTCTCGATCTGGGTGCGCCGTGAAGAGAACATTTCACATAGCTGCTGCGGCACTTCGGCGATCTCGACGACGTTCTGCCGGCCACGTCCGGTGCTGCGTTCGGTCAGTCCGAAACCGAGCTCGGTGTGCATTTTCGACATGATCGCCGCGTTGTAGCGCTGGGAGGCGGCGACGGCGTAGCGGTGCAGGGTGGCGCCGTCGAGAGCTCGCCACTTGCCGTCCTTTTCGGTGCAGACCTTGATGGACACGACGGCGTGGGTGTGCAGGTTCGGGTCCCCCGCGCGGGAGTCGTAGTGGTCGTAGAGGGTGGCGACCATGCCGGTGGTGTCCTGGTGCTCTTGGCTCGTCGCACCGGTGCGGGTGAAGCATGCTTCCTTCTCGATCCAGCCGAGTGTGCCCTTGACGGTCTCGTGGTGGATTCGTTCGATCTGGCGGCGTAGATCGTCGTCGGCGAGAGCCCACATCGTCGACACGCTCTTGGGTGGTGTGAACACCAGATCTTGTCCTGCGACGGGTTGCCGGACGCGGTTCTTCTGCGCCGAAATCCAGGACCACAGCTCTTGTGGGTTCTGTGCGGAACGCTTGTGCGTCTCCTCGAACAGTGCGGTTCCGACCTTCTCCATCAACGCACCGGACTCCGCTTTCGAGGGACGGCGGGCATTGTCGACCGCGAACTGCTCCAGGGCTGCACGGTGGGCTTTCAGCAGGGGGATGTCATTGGCGAAGTCCGGGAACTTGCGGCCGAGTCGAGCCTCTTTGACGGCCTTCTTCGGGTCCATCCCACCCTTGATTGACACCTCAACCATAGGGTCGGCGTTGGGGTGCATGCCCTCCCCGAAGAGTGCCTTCATCTGCGGTTCCGACACCGTGGCGCCGTCACTGATCCGATGCTCGTCTGCGATCTCGGTGTCGGCATCCATTCGTGCGAGATCTTCGAGTCCGCCACCGAACCACGTACCGGGCGGGGTGCCGTGTGCGGAGTAGTAGTCGGTCAATTCCTGCCCGTGCTCGCGTTCGCGGTCAGCGGTGGCAACCTGACTTGTCAGGTACTCGTAGCCATCGCCCGCGTGCAGCACGTGGAGGGTCATCACATGGCCACCTTAGCCGCTTCCGGCGGCACAGAAAGAGCACCACACCCCCAAACTCTGAAATTCAGCAAGAGGTGTGTCTGAATTTGGTGGTTTAGCTGAGTGAAACGAAGTGCATTTGGTGAGGGACGAACTGCTTGTGCTGAGGGAAGCGAAGTGTTGGAAAATATGGATGAGCTGGATGGATAGATGGTTTGACATGGTGATGTGTGAAAAGGTTCAGTGGAGTTGTGATGTTTGGCCCGAGTTTTTGAGCCGGGAACCGTTAGGTGGGCGGGGAACAATTGATGGCCGATCGCCGCTGCCGGCGGTAAGGTTTGCGGCATGGCGTCCTCAAACACATCCACGATCAGCGCGAGGGAACGGGCACGCGCAGCGAATGCCGCCCGTCTCGCGGAAGAGCAAGAGCGATTGAAGAAGGTCGAGGACGATCTCGTCCGATTCTTCAAGGCGCAAGAGTCGCGAGAGAAGATCGCGGACGATGCGCGAGTGCGTATCGAGCGCATCCGCGAAGAAACCGACACCAAGCTCGCCGACGCGGATCGTTCCGGTGCGGCTGCGATTGCGGATCTCAAATCTCGCGGCGAAACGGTGGCGAGCATCGCGCAGCTGACCGGCCTGACGACAACTGAGGTCAATAAATTGCTGCGGTCGACCAAACCGAAACAGAAATCGGAAAAGTCTCCCGCGGACAAGACTGCGTCGAAGGAAGATTCGTCACCGGCACCGGCACCGGCACCGGCACCGGCTTCGACTTCGTCGACTGATCCTGCCGCGCTGGCGTCGTAGAAGCGACCAGCGAATCAATGTCGGCCTTCGCGGTTTTCCCCGGTTGGGTGTCAGCGACCGATTGTGCGTTGCCTGAGATCGAGCGGAGCGGGAACAGAAATCTCGGGCATCCACATGAGGGATATCGCTGTCCCCGGTTGGGGGAAACCGCGGCCGATTCGTCGGCAACTCTCACAAGCGTTAGGGGCGTGTGCTGATGCCAGACGTCCTAACGCTTCCGGCGCTCGGCGATCCGGAACGGGAACGATTCGAGCGGTTCATCGTGCGCGGACCGGGCGAGCGGGATTGCCATTTTTGGACCGGCAGCATTTCCGATGACGGGTACGGAAGATTTTGGCTGATGCGCGATGGCCGGCAGCGAGTCGTGCGCCCGCATCGGTACGCGTTGATGCTCGAACTCGGTCGGCCGTTGACCGATTCCGAGTTCGCGATCCACGAAGTGTGCGACAACCCGATCTGTGTCCGGGCCACGACGAGCATCGCCGGACGTCCACATGTGGTTGCGGGTACGCAATCGCAGAATCTTGCAGGGATGAGCGCGAAAGGTCGCGGCGGCGGCCGGGGGCAGAGCTGGCATTGGTACGGCCCGGATCGCGCCGCACGGGCGGCGCGATCGAAGGCTCTGCGGGATGCGTTGCGCAATGGATGGGACGCAGACGCGGTGGAATCCGCGTTGCTTCGCACGGACACTCCGACACTCTTTTGACGAGCGAAAGGCACGAGAAAATGGGCGAGAACTTCACTCCGCGGGAGCGGTCCGCAGTGGAAGCGGCGGCATACCAGGCAACGAAGCACACGCAAAAGATCACCGACGCGGATCTCGTTGCGGTCGTCGAAGGTTTGACCGGAACGTCGGTTGCGCAGACTCCGCGTATCGACATCGCGTTTCCGGCGGCGGGCGATCCGGACGAGCTCTTCCACTGACCGACGCACGACGCGGCTCGGTTCGCCGGTCCGCGCAGTGCGGCGCAGTGGTTGTAAGGGCTCGATGCCCGAGCAACCACCACCACGTACGGGGGCGGCCCCGACTCTCTCGAGTTGAGTCGGGGCCGCGTTTTTGTCCGTTCGGCTATTCGGTGTCGAGGTCGATTCCCATCGACCGCGCTACCTCGACGCCGATGGTGGCAAGTTCGGCGATCGCCTCCGGTTTGATTCCGGCCGTGCGGGACGCGTCGAGCAGCTTGAGCAACGTCGTGAGGCTGGGGTCGACGCCGATGGCGCTAGCAGCGTCGAGCGCAATTCCGGCGGCGGCTCCGTCGCCGTCGACGTATGCGGCCAACCCGGCAAGGGTGAGGATCTGGACTCGGTAGTTTCCGCGTAGGTGCGTGGCGATGGTGCCGAAGGCGTCCGCTGCGGCTTGCGGGCTGATCGTGACGATTCCGATCATGGCATCGCGATGATGCGGGTCCGCTGCCGCGCACAATCCGGCTCGGGCGGCGAGGTCGAGACTGGAAACCTCGAAATTGCGTACGACTGCGGCGATTTCCGTGATCGTGTTTCGTGCGAAGTCCTCGCCCTGCTCGGCTGCGGCGGCGCGAGCTGCGTCCATGTCGGCGGCCGTGTCCTCGCGGTAACGCGCTTCGATGTCGGCGCGGCTGCTCGACGTCTGACGCCCGCTCATGATTCGGTTCATGCTGACCTCCGAGAGGATCGGGTCGGCGGTGCGTCCGCTCTCCTCGCCGTTGGTGTCGAACCACTCCGCTCCGATTTCGAGAGACTCGGCGACAAGGGTGCGGACGCTGCGGATTCCCCTGGTGTCGAGCTCGCGCTGAGCTGCCTCGATCTGATCGAGACCGGCGGCGGCTACCGGACCGGCGCCGACGACAACCCAGATAACGGACGTGACTGCCGCTTGCTCGAGTGCGGTGCTGTAGTCGGCTGCCGCATCGGCACCGACGACATCGGTGCGCGCAACGAACGCGAGCGTGGCCGGTGATCCGGTGAGAGCGATCATCACGACGGAATTGACGGGGACGAATCCGAGCAATGCCGGGATTGCGGCCAAAACGTCGGTGGCGGTCCTCAAACGGATGTTCTGCATGTCGTTCCCCTTGCTGTGAAAGTGACCGGGCCTCGTGCCCCGCCAATTTTTTTCGCCTTCTGGCAAAGGAGAATCGCGTCGGCATGAGGGGGCCGGAGTGCCACCCCTGGGCCGAGAAAATTTTGACGGGAGCGTGCGAGGGGCGAAAATTTCTCGGAGCCATCGGCCGGCGCTTGCGCCGCCAGGGGTTGCGCGCAGGTCACCGCCGACGAGAATCGGAAGGCCAGAAGTGAAAACAAATCAATGCTTTTCACAGAACGGAGCGCAGCGGAGTTCATGTCGGGGGACACCGAAGGTGGCCGGCCGCCGGGCAGGCGTCAGCATTCCGCCGGCAGCGCGGCGTCGCGGCACTCCCACTGACCACCGACCCGGGTACAGGTGCGGCGTTGCTCGCACAACCAGCACCGTTGATTGCGTCGGGTCAACAACCGCGCTCCGGTCGCGGCGGGCCGTGGGTGTTCGGTGGTCTCGGCGCGCTCTCGCTCGGATACGGGCCTGATCATGTCGCCGAAGATGCGGCGGCACTGCGAGCAGATTTCTCCGTCCTCGGCCACGATGTTCGAGCATCCCGCGAGAACGCATCCGGTGAACATCTGCGGATCCACCATCGTCTCTGCCTTCGGGGCGCTCACCATCTGAATCGGATTCCGTGCGGTACGGCGGCGCGCTCGACTCGGCCGTAAACCCGATTCACCCGTGAGGGTGCGATCTGTCCGGCGTCGTAGGCGGGGCGGGTCGCGACGGCGAGCAGGGCGACGGCTTCGCGGGCGCTCACTTCGTGCGCGAGGGTGAGCCACCCGATTTCCGCTTGCATCCCGGTAGCGCTCGTCGCGGCGGTGATCTTGCCGGTCAGCATCTCGAGGATCTCGGCGGCCGCCATTCCTGAGGGTGTGATCGGCGGGGTACGGGGTTGCGGTAGTACTCGCCGAAAATCGGGCGGATACGCCCGCGGCAGGCTTCGGTTCGAGGGTGAGCACCAGGGGAACGGATGGGGGTCGAGTGTGCCCGGGGGTCGGTACGGCAGAAACGGGCCGCCATCGGGTCGGTTGCTGATGACGAGGGTCGCGCTGGCAATTTCGGTTGACCGCGCATCGGATCCCGTATCGAGTGGGCATCACCTGTTGTGGTTGCCGCCGACGAGCTCTGGAGTTGTAGTCCATCCGTGGCCCTTGAGGTCGGGGACAGGGTCGCCATCGTCCACCGCCCGGAACTCTCCCGATATTGGTCTCCGGGTGCGCGTGGTGTGCGACACGACGACTTCCACCACGACGCCACCGCGGTGCCGCGGTGCCGCGGCGATCACGGTGGTGTCTGGAGCGTGGGTCGGATTCAGCGCGGTGCCATGCGGATCGCCCCGTCGAGACGAATGGTCTCGCCGTTGAGCATCGGGTTGCTGACGATGGATTCCACCAGGCGTGCGTATTCGGCAGGGTCACCGAGGCGGCTCGGGTGCGGCACCTGCGCACCGAGCGCTTCCTGCACATGATCAGGGAGGGTGCCGAGCAGCGGGGTCTTGAACAGGCCCGGGGCGATGGTGTTCACCCGGATCTGCAGCGACGCCAGATCACGGGCGATCGGAAGGGTGGCGCCGACGATGCCGCCCTTCGATGCCGAGTAGGCGGCCTGGCCGATCTGCCCCTCGAACGCTGCGACGGATGCGGTGTTGACGATGACGCCGCGCTCGCCGTCGATTGGTTCGTTGCCGGCCATCGCATGTGCGGCCAGGCGGATCACGTTGAATGTGCCGACGAGATTGACCTCGACGACCTTCTTGAAGGCGGCGAGCGGGAACGGCCCGTCCGTGCCGACGGTCTTGACGGCATTGCCGATGCCCGCGCAGTTCACGGTGATGCGCAGGGTGTCGTCGGCGTTGGCAAGGGCGACAGCCGAGGTGACGGCGTCTTCGTCGGTGACGTCGGCGGGAACGAACTGCACGGCGTCGCCGAGTGCGTCCAGCGCCTCGGTGTTCGCGGTGGGTAGGTCGAGGGCGACGACGCGCGCACCGGCCTTGGCGAACGCGGTGACGGTGGCCAGGCCGAGCCCGGAGGCGGCGCCGGTGACGAGGGCGGTGGTTCCTGCAATGTCCATGTCGATACCTGCTTTCGGGGAGAAGAGTGTGGGTTAGGAGAGTCGTTCGATGATGGTGACGTTGGCCTGGCCGCCGCCCTCGCACATGGTCTGCAGTCCGTAACGGCCGCCGGTGCGTTCGAGTTCGTGGAGCAGCGTCGTCATGAGCCGGGTGCCGGTCGCGCCGATCGGGTGTCCGAGCGCGATCGCGCCGCCGTTCGGGTTCACCCGTGTGGGATCGGCATCGAGGTCGCGCAGCCATGCCATGACCACCGGAGCGAACGCTTCGTTGATCTCGACGACGTCGATGTCGTCGATGCTCAGGCCCGTCTTCTCGAGCGCCCGCTGCGTCGCCGGAATCGGGGCGGTGAGCATGAGGACCGGGTCCGCGCCGAGAACGGTCAGGTGGTGGATGCGGGCGCGGGGAGTGAGCCCGTATCGTGTCACCGCATCATGGGATGCGATGAGCATCGCCGACGACGCGTCGGAGATCTGGCTCGAGACGGCGGCGGTGAGGCGTCCTCCGGGGGTGAGGGTGCGCAGTGCCGCCATCTTCTCCGCGGAAGTGTCCGCACGCGGTCCTTCGTCGACGGTGACGTCCGCGAAGGGGGCGATCTCGGCGTCGAACCGGCCCTCGTCAATGGCGCGCAGCGCGCGGCGATGGCTTTCGAGCGCGAATTCCTCCATCGCGGACCGCTCGATTCCCCATCGTTCGGCGATCAGCTCGGCGCCCCGGAACTGGGAGATCTCCTGATCGCCGAATCGGGCCTGCCACGTCTGCGAGCCGGAGTGCAGATCCGGGGAGCCGTAGGGCTCGCCGGCGGTGATCGACGACAGCAGCGGGAATTGGCTCATCTTCTGCACTCCGCCCGCGACGATCAGGTCGGCCGTCCCGCTCATCACTGCCTGCGCGGCGAAATGCACTGCCTGCTGCGATGATCCACACTGACGGTCGAGGGTGACACCGGGGACGGATTCGGGCAGTCCGGCCGCGAGAGCGGCGGTGCGGGCGATGTCGCCGGCCTGCGCACCGATGTTGTCGAGGCAGCCGAATATGACGTCGTCGATTCCGGCCGGGTCGATGTCGGTGCGCCCGACGAGGGTGGCGATGACGTGCGCGGCGAGGTCGATCGGATGGGTTTCGGCGAATCCGCCGCCGCGCCGCCCGACGGGGGTGCGCACGGCGTCGATGATGTATGCGTCGGGCATGGAGCCTCCGGAAAGAGTGGTGGTCATGAGATTTGTGGTGGACGGGCACGGACGTAGGCCTCGACGTCCACGCTGAGCACCGGCCTGACTTGGGCATCGGTCAGTTCGGCCGCAGTGGTGACGAGGGCACGGTCCCGATCGTCGAAGGCGACGTCCTGGATCACGACGGTGCCGGTGAGCGTGTCCCCTGGGCGGACGGGCCGCAGGAACCGGACCTCCCGAAGGCGTCGTCCGGCGATGACGCTCCAGCCGGAGAACACGTCCAGCACCGCGAGCCGCTGATACACGGCGAGGGTGTGCAGGCCGCTGGCGATCAACCCCTCGTATGCCCCGGCGTCGGCCACGTCCTTGTCGACGTGGAAGCCCTGGGGATCCCACAGGCCGGCGAAGTCGACCAGCTCCCGCTCGGTGATCGTGTACGAACCCAGCCGGTACCGGCGGCCCACCTCGATGTCCTCGCCGTACACCACACCGGACTGAAGGGCATCGACGTGGTCGGTCACTGCGTCCGCACCTCCGCCCGCAGTACGTGCTTAAGGATCTTCCCCGACGGGTTGCGCGGGATCGACCGGACCACGAGGTCGCGGGGCAGCTTGTAGTCGGAGACGTACTCGGCCGCGAACACCCGCAGGTCGTGGAGTGTCACCTCACGTCCCTCGACGGGTGTCACGACCGCAACGATTGTCTCGCCGAACGTGTCGTCGAGGCGGCTGACAATCGCGACGTCCAGCACGTCCGGATGCGCTGCGAGTGCGTTCTCGACCTCGACGGAGTACACGTTGCGGCCACCGGTGATGATCATGTCCTTGAGACGGTCGACGATGGTGATGTAGCCGTCGTCGTCCCGGACCGCGAGGTCACCGCTGTGCAGCCAGCCGCCGCGCAGCGTCTCGGCCGTGGCGTCCCGTTTGTTCCAGTACCCCTTCATGATGGTCTCGCCGCGCACGATCATCTCGCCGGTCTCGCCTACCGCGACGTCGTTGCCGTCGTGGTCGACGAGCCGCACCTCGGCGTTGGTGATCGCCCATCGTCCGGTGGCGTCGGGGCGTGCCTTCACATCATCGGGCGTCGAGTAGATGCCGGTGGGGCCTCCCTCGGTCTGGCCGCACAGCTGAAAGAAACCCACGTCCGGCAGGGTCGCGACGAGTTTCTCGACCGCGCTCGGCGGCATCGGCGCAGCTCCGAAGAACCCGAGCCGCCAAGCCGACAGATCCCGGTCGGGCAGATCCGGCAGCGTCAACAGCAGCTGATACATCGTTGGGACACCCAGGAACGCGGTGATGCGGTGGCGTTCGAGCGCGTCGACGACTGCTCTGGGCTCGAACGCCGGCAGCACCAAGTGAGTGGTGCCCATGGAGAATCCGGCCAGCACCATGAGTACGAGTTCGGCGCAGTGGTACATCGGTGCGACATGCAGCTGCCGGTCGAACGAGTTCAGTCCCAGCGCGCTCATCGAATGCCCGACCCAGAGCAGTCGGTGGTGGTCGAACAATGCGCCCTTGGGTGCTCCGGTGGTGCCCGAGGTGTAGATGATCATGCAGTCGTCGTCCTCGACGACCTCGACCGGCGGCTCGTCGTTCGGCATGTTCGGGGTGAGCCGGGTGAAGTCGTCGAAACCGGACGCCTCGTCCAGGGAGTAGATCCTGGCGGTCGGTTCCGGATCGAGCTGAGTCAGGCCCCGGACCGCCCCGTCCGTGTCGCCACCGAACAGCAGCACGCACGCGCCGGAATCGTCGAGCAGGTACCGCAATTCACGCGCTGTGGCACGCGGGTTCAGCGGGACGGCGATCGCGCCGACCTTGAACGCCCCGTACAACGCGAGCAGGAAGCGGTCGGAGTTGGGCGAGAGCACCGCCACACGATCGCCCTTGCCCACGCCCAGCGAGAGCAGGGCGTGCGCGTACCGGTTGATGTCCGCGTCCAGTTCCCGGTAGGTGCGTTCGGTCTCGCCGAACACGAGCGCGCACCGATCCGGGTGTCGTCGCGCATTGATCGATAGTTGTCCGCCGAGCGTTGCCATGGTTTCTCCGTCACTTATCTGAGTTCAGGGTTGGTGGAATTTCGGTGCTCAGGTGCGCAAAACGGCCGCAACACGTCGTTCGAAGTCCGGCGTCCCCAGGAGTTCGATCTGTCCGTCACGTTCTCGCTCCAGAACATCGTCGAAGGCGCCGAGCGCGGACTCGGCCAGCGCCTTCTTCGTCAATTCCAGTGCTCGGCGCGGTCGGTCGGCGAGCCTCCTGGCCACTGCCTCCACGTAAGTGGCGAGTGCGTCGTCAGGCAGCACCCGGGAAACGAGCCCGATCTTCACCGCGTCGGCTGCGGGGACTCGCTCGCCGAGCAGTGCCATCTCGGCGGCGCGCGTCCGCCCGATCGCCGCGGAAACCAATCGAGTGGCACCACCATCGGGCATCAGTCCGATAGAGGTGAACGGCAACAGGAAGTACGCACTCTGCGCGGCGAACGCCAGATCCGCCGCGCAGGCGAGGGACGCGCCGAAACCGGCGGCCGGCCCGTTGACTGCGGCGATCACCGGGACAGGCGCCCCGACGATCGTGCGAATCACCTCGTTGGCGGCGTCCATGATCGCCGCGGGGGGTTCGTTCAGCGACGTCAGATCAGCGCCGGTGCAGAACGCCCGACCCGCCCCGACGAGCACGATCACCCGAGTGCTCTCGTCGGCGCAGGCGGAACGCAGGACGGCTCCGAGCTGTCGGAGAGTGTCCGGATCGACGGCGTTCAACCGTGCCGGCCGGCTCATGGTGATGGTCAGGACCGCATTCTCGAGTTTGGTGGGGATGCTCGGATCCGGCTCGATCACAGCGACCGCCCGATGAGGACCTTCATGATCTCGTTGGTACCGCCGTAGATCTTCTGCACGCGCGCCGCCGCGTACATCTGTGCGATGGGGTACTCCATCATGTAGCCGTAGCCGCCGAAGACCTGCAGGCAGCGGTCGATGATCTCGACCTGCTTGTCGGTGCCCCACAGCTTCGCCATCGATGCGGTCGCGGCGTCGAGGGTGCCGTCGAGGTACCGCTGGATGCAGTGGTCCATCAGCGTCTTGCCTGCCAGTACCTCGGTCTTGCATTCGGCGAGAAGGAACTGGGTGTTCTGGAAGTCGAGGACCGTCTTGCCGAATGCCTGACGCTGCTTGGCATACGTGATCGTTTCGATCACCGCGGCCTCGGCCATGGCGACCCCCGCGATACCGATGATGAGGCGTTCGCGGGGGAGTTGCTCCATAAGTTGGTAGAAGCCGCGGCCTTCGATGCCGCCGAGGAGATTCTCCGCCGGCACCCGCATGTCGGTGAACGACAGTTCGCGGGTGTCCTGGCCGTGCTGTCCGATCTTGTGCAGCACCCGGCCGCGTTCGAAGCCCTCGAGCCCCTGGGTTTCGGCGACGAGCAAGGAGATGCCCTTTGCGCCGAGCGAGGGATCGGTCTTGGCGACGATGATGAGCAGATCGCAGTGGGTGGCGTTGGAAATGAACGTCTTCGAGCCGTTGACGACATAGTGGTCGCCGTCCCGGACCGCGGTGGTGCGCACGGCCTGCAGATCCGATCCGGTGCCGGGTTCGGTCATCGCGACACCGATGACCATCTCACCGCTGGCCATCTTCGGGATCCACCGCTTCTTCTGTTCCTCGGTGGCGTAGGCGCAGATGTAATGCGCGACGATCGTCGAGTGCACGTTGAAACCGAACGCGGTGTCGTGCGCGAGGACGAGTTCCTGTTGAACGACGGCCTCGTGGCCGAAATTGCCGCCGCCGCCGCCGTCCTCCTCGGGCAGGCCCAGGCAGAGCAGTCCGGCGGCTCCGGTCTTGGTCCAGAATTCGCGGTCCACGTGATGCTGCTGCGCCCACCGTTCCTGGTGGGGTGTGGCCTCCTTGCGGAAGAATTCGGCGGCGTGCTTGCGTAGCAGCGCCTGGTCGTCGGTTTCCCACGGGGATCGGTAGTCGGGGAACAGTTCGCTCATGATCGGGTCTACTTTCCGGTGAATTCGGGTGCACGTTTGCCGAGGAAGGCGGCTTGTCCCTCGTGGCTGTCGGCGGATCGGAGCGCCGTGTCGAAGTTGCGTTTTTCGTGTTCGAGGCCCTGCGACAGCGTTGCCTCGAACGTCCGCAGCGCGGCATCCTTGGCCAGCGCCACGGCCAGCGGCGAATTCCTCGCGATGCGCTGCGCCATGGCCACGGCGTGGGCGAGTGCCTCACCGTCGGCGACGACGTCGGCAACGATGCCCGCGTCGGATGCCTGCTGCGCGGTGATGAAATCGCCGGTCAACAGCATCGCCATGGATTTGGACTTGCCGACGGCTCGGATGAGCCGCTGGGTGCCGCCGCCCCCGGGGATCACCCCGAGTTTGACCTCGGGCACACCGAACTTCGCAGATTGGCCGGAGATGATGATGTCGCACGCGAGTGCGAGTTCACAGCCACCGCCGAGCGCCAGACCCTCCACGGCCGCGATGACGGGCTTGGGGTAGGTGCCCAGGTCGGCCCAGATGGTGCCGCCCAAGGCCGGCCGGTCCCCGAGTAGCGGCTGGGTGCGCAGCGTGTCGAATGCGGTGATGTCGGCACCGGCGCAGAACACCCCGCCGGTGCCGGTGAGCACGACGGCGCGCACGGTGTCGTCGCCGCGCAGGTGTGTGAGTTCGGTGTTCAGTGCGGTGAGGAGTTCCTCGTTGAGGCTGTTCTTCGCGGCGGGCCGGGACAGTGCGAGGACCGCCACCGCACCCTGCCGAGTGGTCTGCAGGACTGTCGTGTTCATCGTGTCTCCGTGTAGATGTCGGCGTGCTGAGCGCGGAGGACCTTCTTGTCGAGCTTGCCGACGCTGGTGCGTGGCAGTGCATCGACGAACAGCACGGTGTCGGGAATCTGCCACTTGGCGAACTTGCCGTCGAGCACACTGGTGATGTCGTCGAGGGCCAGTTCTTCACCGTCGGTGGTGACGACGAGGGCGACGGGGCGTTCCTGCCATTTCGGGTGGGCGACGCCGATGACGGCGGCCTCCTTGACCTTCGGGTGTCCGACGAGGGCGTTTTCCATGTCGATCGAGGAGATCCATTCGCCGCCGCTCTTGACGACGTCCTTGATCCGGTCGGTGAGCTTGAGGTAGCCGGTGGGGTCGATGCGGCCGACATCGCCGCTGCGCCAGTACCCGTCGAAGAACTTGTCGGCGTCGTCGTCGAGCTTGTGGTAGCGCTCGATGATCCACGGGCCGCGCAGCAGCACCTCGCCCTGACTCTTGCCGTCGTGCGGCAGGTCATTGCCCTGGGCGTCGACGATGCGGATGTCGATTCCGTTGACCGGAAGCCCCTGGGAACGCTTGAGGTTCCACTTGTCCTCGTCGGACATCGCACTCCGCAACGACGGTTTGAGCGGCCCGTTGATCGCCACCAGTGGGGTGGTTTCGGTGGCTCCGTAGGCGTGGATGATGTCGGCGCCGGTGATCTCGTAGAAGTCGCGCATCAGTGACAGCGCCGGTTCGGTCGCACCGGAGAGCAGGCGGGCCCGGGAGAAGTCGGGTGCGACGTCCAGCGTTTTGATGTAGTCCATCATCGGCTGGAAGATCGCGGGTGCGCCGTTGGCGACGGTGACCTGCTCGGTGATCATCGCGTCCACCAGTGCTGAGGTGTCCTCGGCCATGTAGCGGCCGGGCAGGATGATCTTCGCGGCACTGTGGACCGCGGCCTGGGGCAGACCCCAGCTCTGCCCGTGGAACATGGGGGTGATGAGCATGACGGCGTCGTCGCTGCGCATCCCCAGCCCGGCGGCCTCGGCGAGGGTGTGCAGATAGATACCGCGGTGCGAGTAGTAGATGCCCTTCGGCCGGCCGGTGGTGCCGGTCGTGTAACAGGCGCTGTAGGCGGAGGTTTCGTCGATGACAGGCCAGTCGATCTCGGGGTCGGCAGCCGCCAGGAGGTCCTCCCAGTGTGCAGCGCCGGGCAGCGTGGTGCGGATGTCCGACAGCGGCTTGTCGGTCATCACGATCCACGTCTTCACACCCGGGGTCAGCGGGGCCAGCGCCTCGGCGACCGGGAGCAGGGACTCGTCGACGAGGACCACGGACGCGTCGCTGTGGCCGGTGACGTAACCGAGATCGTCGGGGGCCAGTCGCAGGTTCATCTGCAGCA
The DNA here is from genome assembly GCF_058793255.1 of Rhodococcus sp. MPR-R1B. Taxonomy (NCBI): domain Bacteria; kingdom Bacillati; phylum Actinomycetota; class Actinomycetes; order Mycobacteriales; family Nocardiaceae; genus Rhodococcus; species Rhodococcus sp. MPR-R1B. The sequence goes on along the minus strand of NZ_JBXAFO010000021.1, from coordinate 80,452 downwards.
TCGCCGCGGCGATTCCCGGGATGGCCCAGTACAGCTCGAAGTGGCGCCGGCTGTTCCAGTCGAGGATGCCGACCACGTCGGCCGCGCCGACGCCGATGCTCGTCAGGGCGTTCGCCGCCCGCTTGATGCGCGCGTAGGCGTCGGCGTAGGTGTAGCGGTCCCAGCCGCCGTCGGCGGTGCGGAACACGATCTGCTGTTCCGGGTAGGTGCGGGCCGCATGACGGATGAAGGTGGTGGTGTTGAGCTGGTAGTGATCGCCGTGGGTGGACGGTAATCCTTTGACGATCTCGGTTGTCATGATGGCTGCCTCTCAGAGTCGTTCGATGACGGTGGTGTTGGCGGTGCCGTGGGCCTCGCAGATGGTCTGCAAGCCCAGGCGGGTGCCGGAGCGTTCCAGCTCGCACAGCAGGTCAGTGAGCATCCGTGCGCCGGTGGAGCCGAGGGGGTGGCCGATCGCGATGGATCCGCCGTTGGCGTTGAGCTTGTCGTCGGGCACGCCGAATTCCTGCGCGAACATCAGCGGTACCCCAGCGAACGCCTCGTTGACCTCGAACCGGTCGATGTCGTCGACGGACAGGCCGGTGCGCTGCAGTGCCTTGCGGGTCGCGTCGAGCACCGCGGTGAACTGGATGATCGGGTCAGCCGCCGCGACCGACAGCGCCCGGAACCGGGCCCGCGGGATCAGGCCGTGTTGCTCGGCGAAGTCGCGGTCGGCGATCAGCAACGCCGCCGCGCCGTCGCTGAGCTGCGACGAGTTCGCGGCAGTGGTGCGGCCGTCGTCGGCGAACACCGTCTTGAGGGACGCGATTTTCGCGGGGTCGAGGCTGGCCCGGATGCCCTCGTCGGCGTCGACGGTCATGCCGGACGAGTCGTTCGGGTCGGCGGTGATCGGGACGAGCTGGTCGCGGAACCGGCCGTCCTGCGTGGCGGCGAGGGCACGTTGGTGGCTGCGGATGCTGAAGGCGTCGAGGGCTTCGCGTGTCAACCCGAACTTTTCGTTCATCAGTTCCGACGACGGGCCCTGCGCCATCAGAGCCCCGTCGTAGCGGGCGAGTTCGATGGGCCCGTACTGGGGGCCGAGCGGCGCACCCGGCTGGAACGCCGACGGCATACGCACTTGCGACATTGATTCGACACCGCACGCGATCGCCAGATCGTAGGTGCCGGCCATGACACCTTGGGCCGCGAAACTCACGGCCTGCTGACCGGAGCCACACTGCCGGTCGACGGTGACCGCGGGCACGGACTCGGGCAGTCCGGCGGACAGCACGGCGTGGCGTCCGATGTTCGACGACTGCTGATCGTGCTGCAGCACGCATCCGGCGATGACGTCGTCAATCAGCACGGGGTCGATGCCGGTGCGCTCGACCAGGTGACGCAGCGTGTGGCCGAGCAGATCCGCCGGATGCCACGCACTCAGGACGCCGCCACGCTTTCCCACGGGGGTGCGCACCGCACCGACGATGACTGCTTCGCGACCGGTCATGATTGCCTCTCTCTAGCTGTGGTGGGAACGGCCCCGACGAGGGATTGCGGGGCCAGAACTGCGTTGAGGGGAAGATCCGCCTTCTCGGCGAGGGCCTCCCAATACGAGGTGGGGTGCTCGGCGAAGGCGAGCGCGAAGTTTTGCTGGGTCGGCTCGACACCCAGGATGTCCTGCACACGCGCGGCGAAGTGGGGTTCGAGTGCCCCCAGTGCGACGTAGCCGTCGGCAGCGGCGTAGATCCCGTAGGTGGCGATGTCGCCGCCGAGAGGGGCACCCGGACCCATGAGCCCGTGCCGCACGGCCGCGCCCGCGTCGGCGGCGGCCTCGTCGAGCACCACACGGCGGTGCTCGCCACGGCCGGTGCGGGTGCGGGTGAGCAGGGTCAGCACCGATTCGGTCACCACGCGTTCAGCACCGAGCATGTCGGCGACGGGGACGGTCGGCATCGCCGGGGGCGTCAGGGTTCCGTGCACGGCCTGGTAATTCAGGTCATGGCCGGGTGCCTCCTCCTTCGCTCCGTCGAAGCCGACGATCTCGACGTGCCCGAGCTGCGGGAACGTCGTGGTGACGTCGGCAAGGCCCAGACGATGCAGCGCGGACGGGCGCATCGCGGTGATCAGCAGATCCGCCGTGTCCAACAGGACGTCGAGCGCGGACCGACCGGCCGGATCCTTCAGATCGAGGACGGTCACCTCCTGGCCGGCGGTCAGTTGCGCATACCAAGCGGGTGTGACCGCTGCCAGCGGATCCCCTGCGGGAGATTCGACCTTGGTAACGCGCGCCCCCAGGTCGCGCAGGCGCGCGGCGGCCAGGGGGCCCGGGAGGTTGGCGGCGAGGGTGACGACATCGATGCCGTCGAGGGGGCGTGTCATTCGATCCCTTTCGAGAAGTGCTATACGTCTGTATAGCTTATTGTATGATCGTATAGCAAGGCCGATTGGATATGCTTCCGCGAAAAAGGAGGGAACCGATGGAGCCAGGACACAACCCGCGGATGAATCCGAACGATCTGACCGGCAAAGCGCGCATCCGCAACACCGCACTCGACCTCTATGCCGCACATGGTGAAGACGGCACGTCGATGCGGGCGATCGCGAAAGCGGCCGGCGTCACCGTCGGCCTGCTGGTCCACCACTTCGGAACCAAGGACGGCATCCGCGACGCGGTCGACGACCTTGTCGTCGACTATTTCGCGCAGGCGATCGCGCAGGTTCCCGCCGAGGGCACGCCCCAGAAGATCGCCACCGCCCGCGATGCGGCGGTGAGTGAGATGCTCGACGCGCACCCCGAGGTCGTCAACTACATGCGCCGAGCCCTGCTCGAACCGGGCGGTACCCGAGGAACCCTCCTTGAGAAGTTCACCGACCTGACCCGCCACGAGGTTGCAGCACTGCGCGATGCCGGTGTCGCCTCGACCCGCCGCGACGAGTCGAGTCAAGTCATCGAAACAACGATCCGCCAGGTAGGTCAGCTGTTCCTGCAGCCCATGGTCGATGCGATGTGGAAGTCCCTCGGAGGGCCCGATCTGCCGGACACGGACAAGCCAGTGCTCGCGGTGGGCATCCGACAGGGCGACCGGCACGAGTCCTGATAGGCATTTCCGGTCCTGCTGTGCCTGATTCCGATGCCGGGCCCTGGTCGCGCAGTGGCCTCGGATGTCGCGGCGACGTTACTCATCGACGGTGCGATTTCCTTGTTCACGGTTAGCCGACGCTCTCGAACGCGCCGCGGTGAAGAATGCGTACGCGTGCATTGCAGTTGCGGTGGCGGCGTATGAGCGCGGGGGCGATGATCTTCCATCTCGGTGCGGCCCTGGGAACCTTCGGTTTCACTATTTCGTGTGTGGGGGCCTGATTGTCGTGTTTACTTGCGGTAGTGGATATTTGATCGATTCGTTCGGGACTGAGAGGTGTTCTGTGAGTCGAGTTGTTCCTGATCCGGCGCCGTGGATCGAGGGTTTACCTCAGCAGCGTCGCGGTTTCTTCGTTTCTGCGGAGTCGGCGTGGGTAGATGGCGTGCCGGCGTTAAGTAAGACGAATATCGAGATGGCGCGAAGCTTGCTGAACGGTATGAGGCTGCCGTTGCTTCAGATGCCGCGGTGATTGACTATTCGCTGCCGCGATCATTCTGGACTGGCAACGCGGCGGATCGTCGTGAGTTGGAGCGCGCCTTGAAGGCAGATGCTCAGACAATCGCCAGGGCCACTCCGGTGTCAAAGACACTGCTCGACGGAAGGCCCTACGACATCTTCCGGTTTTAGTTGCTGCACCGGGACGTCGTCCCTATCTATGTCCCGCTGTTTGTGTTGATGAGTGCTCGACTGACGGAAGAGCGCCCGACGCCGAGCGTTGCGGCTATGGCGTCGAGGCTCTTGCCCTGTTCGCGGAGGCTGCGGGCGAGTTCGGTGCGTTCGGGTGTCATGACGGTCGGGCGGCCGCCGTGTCGGCCTTGCCGGCGGGCGGCGTCGAGGCCGGCGTGGGTGCGTTCGACGATCATGCGGCGTTCCATTTGGGCGAGGGCTGCCATGATGTGGAAGAGGAATTCGCCGCCTGCGGTGGTGGTGTCGAATCCTTCTGTGAGGGAACGGAATGCGATGCCGCGTTCGCCGAGGTTGTGGACGGTGTCGATGACGTGGCGGACGGATCGTCCGAGGCGGTCGAGTTTCCAGACGACGAGGACATCACCGTCGTTCTCGCGTAGGTAGTTCAGGCATTCGGTGAGCTGGGGGCGCTGCGCTTTGGAGCCGGATTCGTAGTCGGTGAAGATGCGGATCGCGCCGGCTTGGTGGAGTGCGTGCTGCTGCAGTTCGGGGTTTTGTTCGAGGGTGGAGACGCGGGCGTATCCGATGATGCTCACAGTCTCGGTCCTTCTGGTCTGTTGCTGTGTTGTGGGATGGTGCGGCTGTTCATGAGTTGGTGGTCGACTTCTGGGCTCCAGTGGGTGTGGAACTTGGTGGTGTCGAGGTCGGCTAGTTCTCGCTCCGGAGAGGGCGGTTTGGGAGTTGGACGGGTCTCGGTCGATTGTGGGTCATGTTGTGGTGCTTCGGGGTTGATCCGACTAGACCATGTGTAGGTCTGTTCGGGCATGGTGTCGTAGTGCTCGATCATGGCCTGCCAGTGCTCGGGGAAGGTCATGACGTTCTCGCGGGGTGCGGTGGCGATGGAGTCCGCGGGCACTTCGGTGACGGGTTTGATTGCGGGTCGTAGGACGTCGGCGAGGATGGTTCCGCCGTCGATGTAGGCGAAGTTGCGGGCAGCTTGGACGGCGTCGACGCTGAGTTCGCGCCATTCGATGGCCCATCCGACGTCGCGGGCGAGTTGGTCGAAGAAAACCCTTTGGGTGCGCGAATTTCCGTCGACGAACGGATGGACACTGGTGAGGTCTCCCCAGGGTCCGGCGAGATCGTTGACGAACGCTTCGTGGCTGTGGTGGTTGACGTAGACGCAGCTGTTGATGTCGGTGAACACTCGATCGAGTTCGCCGGGTATGGCGGCGGGCGGGTCGTGGAGGATGCCGAGATCGCCTGGCGCGGTGTCGATGGTGCGGATTTCACCGGCCCATTCGTAGAGGTCACCGAGTAGGTGTCGGTGGATTGCTTGCAGGTGTGCGAAGTCGAAGTGTCCGTCGATCGGATTTGCTGCCAGCTCCGCCATTCGTGTTGCGGCGATGAGGGCTTCGGCCTGCGCGAGAGTGTGAGGGTCGGTGTATCCGAGCCGGTTTCGTAGGACCGTGGTGCCCGGATAGTGGTAGTCGTTGCTCACTGAGCGGTGCGGGAGTTCAGTTCGGCGAGTCCGCGGGCGATCGCTTCGTCTCCGGTGATCTCGCCGTTAAGGACAGCGCGGGCTGCTGCTTCCGCTTCCGCGGTGAAAGGGACGCCGCCCATTTCGAGGCCGGCGCGGATGCCTGCTACTTCCCGTTCGATCTCACCAGCGGTCAGGATGCGGGTGGGTTTACGCGGAATCTCGTCTCGTTTCGTCATGGTCTGCTCCCCCGATTGTCGTTTTGCGGCTGTACGCGTTTCTGCGGTTTCGATGCCGCCGACCCTCTGTCGGAGGTCGCCGGCGGCGTGTTCGTCGTTCTGCGTTGAGAGTGATGCTATCGAACCGACCGAAAACGGTCTACTCCACCGTTTCGGTCGATCTAGTTTCGGTCATGAGTTTCGGTCGACGGTTTCGTGTGGTCGCTCGATCGCGCCGATTCGGGTCGATTCGTGGGCCGAATACGACCGTTTGTGGTCCACCGCGGAATGGGAGCCGACCGCGTTCCGTTGGGAGCAAGTGCCGACCGGTATGGTGGTCCGGACGCCAGGGGTACCACCCACCACCTCACCTGCCGGCCGGGGGCCTCGTCAGGCTTCACCCCAATTTCGAACCCCGCAGTTTTCCCGTTTCGTCCTGGCTGTCAAACAGTCATTCAAAACGACGAGGAGGAATCCATGGGCCGTCAGACCGCAAAGTATTTCCATACAGTTTTATCTTGCGAATGAACGCATATAGAAGATCGACATCTCCCGAGCGGCGTCCCGACTGCGGGACTTCCAGCCGAGCTACAAGTAGAGCAATTAAAAGTACCCGGTATAGTTTTTGTACCCTCACCGACGGAGTCAGATTGACCGAGCAGAATATCCAAGTCCGGAGAATTCTCGCTTAACGCTACGGCCATACTTTCTAACGTGTTGATCATCACTTTCAAATTAGACGTTGGCGCAGAGAACTCCGTGGATCTACTTATCAACCACGCCCCCGGCCGTTTATACGCCTGCTGGAACTCTGCAACCTTTGACCAATAGGCAGATTCAGCTTTTTCTCCAGAGTGCGAAATTCGATCGCGTACAATTTTAGCATCATTCAATCTCCTCGCAAATGAAGATCGCCATCGCAGCCTAAGAAAAGGGTGCCCGCCAGGAAACAACACGTTAGCCCTCGGCTCAACAGTGGATCCAGGCGGCATCCAATCCAGCTTATCCGTCGCGAGATAGACCAATGACCTGTTCAAATCCGCATCAAGACCGCTTAGCGGAGACGGAAAGAGGCTAGATAAAGAAATGCCATCTATCAGCTCAAAGAAAAATTCCCGCACGAAGTGCTCTGCTGCGGTATATGCGTTCAACAGCAGCCCTTCGGCCGCAGCCTCGGCCATCAATCGCTCGCTACCACCTGCGCTTCCAGCTGCAACGATCCGGGCCTCTACCGTCACTGCACTTGAAAGCGCTCGACGGAGATCGCCAACCGCTGTCATCGGCCCAGAGTATTTATCAAGAAATCCAACCGCCGCTGTCTGGAACTTCGGTCTGACGCACCTCCTGAGACTGCCCGAGCCAGCGAGGCATCGCTCCTTCGAGCATTCTTGTAAGCATCAAGGGCATGTTCAATCCAATCTGGATTGAAGTTCACTTCCGATAAGTGTCTCATACTGAAAGATCGCCCAATCCCAGTAATGTTACCGCCCTCGTCGATTATTCCCAACAAGTACAGCTGGTAAGAAAACAGCGAGTAAATCCATGCTTTCGTCCTAAAAGGTCGCATGGAATCTGGCAACACAGAGGAATCGTATATAAAATCTAATGATTCAAATACTGAATTAAAGACATTGGCGGTAAATGATTCTTCATCGCTTTCTAACGTCCGATTTTCGTAAGCCTCATCGAGCTCTCGTTTTCCAGTTTTTTGAACTCCATCAAGGATTAGCAGAACTAATTCACTTGTCAGCTCAACGTCACCCATCTGAGCGATAGATTGGTTAGTGATGATACCCCAGTCATGCCATCGGGTCTGATTATCTCGCGTGATTCGATAGCATAATTCAGAGAAATCGCTCCGATATTTTGCCCACCGCAACTCTTGAGCCGATAATTTGGTTCCGGTACGATTCAAGCGGTCATACACTTCAAGCACAGCCGGTTCACTCGTTCTAGAGTTTAGAATAACAGCAGATATGCGCGTCTCAAGGATTTGCATTTGCTGCTCCCTCGACAGGTCTACGAACTGGTAACCTGGGTGTGTGTGATGAATTCCTTGTGGACGAAAGGAGAAGAAGTCCGATTCCTTTATATCATCACCTAAAAGACTCCTATCTATATAACTGATTAATGTTCGGAGCCTTTGCTGACCGTCAACCACTCGTCTGATTGGCGTTGACCCGATCTCTGGGTACTCGTCTTGAAGAATAATCAGAGGGACTGGGAATCCTTTGAGTAGGCTGTCGATCAGGAGGCTCTTGTCGCTGGACTTCCACACCGATCCTCGTTGGAATTTCGGACGAAGTTGTAGGCTTCCGTCTCGCTGCCACCCGACGTAGTCACCCACCCGGAACCAACTATGGTCCGAGGTAATGGCCGGTGCTGCGCTGTCAATGCTGTCCACAGTGGTCCTTTGTGTTGAGAAGATTCAAAGCTGAATCCCTACGAAACTACGTCAACCTGCCAGAAGGATCTCCGGGCGGTGGCCGCGTTCCTCAGACTGTTGTCCGGCCACAACGCTGCGTTTATTCGGTTGTTCTGTGGCTAGTCTGGATGGGTGCGAGGTGGTGGATTCCGGGGAGGCTGTAGGCGGCCAGGGCGAGTCGGGTGCGCCAGGCTTTGTGTTTGAACGCCCAAATCCAGTGTCCGGTCATCCAGATTGCGAGGCCGGCGGCGAGGATGGCATAGGCGGCGGGGGTGCTTCCGGTGACCCCGATGCGGAGCAGTCCCTCGAAGACTGCGATCGCGCCCGCGAGGCGGGCGATGATCGATCCGAATCCCCAGATCAAGAGTGCTGCTACGGCGATGATCGCGGCGATAGCCATGCGGTTGTCCTCCTTGTCGTGGGTGATTCGGGGTGCGGCCCGTAGTGGTCGGGCACTGAAGAGTGCGCGGCTAGTTTTGCCCGCTGTACCGGCGCCATACGTAGGGGGTGGCGGCGAGGAGAACCAGCAACAGCGTGACCAGGGCGAAGATCATGCCGAATTGCCACGGCTTCATCGCGTCGGGAAGCAACAGCCAGCCGATCAGTGTTCCGAGTACGAATCCGGCTACTGCTGCCCCGGCTCCTGCTTTTGCGACTGGGGCAAGAATGGTGGTGATCTCGTTGTTCATGGCGGTCCTTTCTGTCGTTTCCGCTGAGTGTGCCGTGTAGGTCCGACAGGGATTGCAGTCTCGACCGGTCAGAACAGGGCGTTTTGGGTTTGGGCGGCTGCGATGTCGGTGCGTTTCTCGTAGGCGGCTGCGAGGGTTTGCGCGGTGGTGGGGCTGCATCCCATTTCGGTGCCGATTTCGTCCCAGCTGGCCCCGTGATGGTGCAGTTGCCAGGCGTCGTGTTCGTCGTCGTTCATGGCAGCTCTTCCTCTTCGGTGGGTGTGTTGAGTTCTCGGCGGAGGCGTAGGGCTACGACGTAGTGGTAGACCGCGAGTCCGAGGAGGCTTGTTCCGGCGATGAGGGAAATGGTTGTTCCACCGGTGAGGAAGATGATGCCGACGGCGAGGCTGATCAGCGCGACGACGGTGTGCGATTTCCAACCCGGTCTGCTGGTGTCTTTTTCGGTCGTCATGGTCGATTCTCCCTGTCGCTTGGAGCTTTTCGGAAGCTGGCGGCTTTGGTGAAGCTGTAGACGGAGGCGGTGAGGGCGATGATTCTGGCGGTGATCACGTGTTTCGTGCCGATCGTGAAGTCCAGGGCTGCGACGGCGAGCGCGAGGACTCCGAAGATGCTGTGTTTCACCACTCTTGGCTTGTTGGTCATGCTCGGCCTTCGCGGATGGCGGCGAGGCGTTGGGAGGCTGCGCGGCGTTCGCGGCCGATGCTGAGCAGGTGCTCGAACAGTTGGTCTTCGGGGAGTTCTTCGGCGGCTTGGGCGAGGGATCGTGCTGCTTCGCGGAATCCGCGCCGGTATGCCTGGGTGAGGACGGCGGCGATGTTGTGTTCGAGTTCAGCGGACGGGACGCCGATGGTGGTGATGTCGGTGAGCGCTTTGGTGAGCTGTTTCCCGAGGTGTCCGCTGGTGCGGCCTTCCTGCTGCAAGGTGGTGAAGACGTGGGCACTGTTGTGAGGTTTGCCGGCAGTGACCAGCTCCTCGATGGCGGTGAACAGTGCCGCGTTCACGGGTCGGTAGAAGTCTGCGCTGGTCAGAGCTGCGACGGCACGCTTCGCGCTCTCGGCCGGCGCCCAGAGCAGCGAGCACAGGAGTTGAGCCTCGACGTCGAGGGCGGTGCTGTACTCGTCGATCTCGCCTTCGTTGTCGGTGAGGTCGTCGAAGTCGGGGACGGTGGCCAGTGAGAGTGTCACGTCGGGGTCCTTGCTGTCGCCGGTGGGCATGGGAGGTCAGGGTCGCGGTGAGATGAGTTGCCGGTGACTGCGCAGGATCTCGGTGGCCGCGCGGAGGTTGCGGGCAGCCTCGGCGAGGTGGGTTGCGACGTCCTGGTCATGGGCGGCAACGTCTTCGGCGGTTACCGTGTCGGCGGCGGTGTAGAGGGTGTGCAGCTCTTCGCGTGCATCACTGATTCCAGCGAGGGAGTCGTCGAGGGCGGCGAGCATGGTGCGGAGTTTGCGGTCGACGGATTCGCTGTCGCGGCGGAGCTCGGCGTCGAGTGCGCGGTCGACGAAGTCTGCATCGGGAGTGAAGGTGAATGCTGCTGCGGTCATGGTGTCCTCGCTTCGCTGGTGAAAGTGTGTGGTCAGGCGGCCGGGGTGAGCTTCTTGATTTCGTCGGGACGGAATCCACTCCAGTGATTTTCTCCTGCGACGACGACGGGGGCTTGCAGGTATCCCAGACTCATGACGTAATCGCGGGCCTGTGCGTTTTCGGTGATGTCGATGACGTCGTATTCGATTCCCGCTTTGTCGAGTGCGCGGTACGTGGCATTGCATTGCACACATGCGGGCTTGGTATATACGGTGATCGCCATTGTCATTCCCCCTCGTCGGTGATTCTTTATTGATTTCATTCTATCGAACAATGCAATATAAACCAATACTTTCGCGGGCATTTCTTCAATTAGTTTCCGCTTTCGTTAATGACATATTCAATCATTTTCCGCATTCATTCACTAACATCAATATCGAATACCAGTGCCTACCAACATGGGTTCCACCTGCACTTTCTCCCCCTCCCCCGGTATGTGCCGATATTCTGGTCTCGGCGGGAGTGGGTCAAGGTGAGTGTAGGAAAAAATATCGTAGCGCCGCTGTTCGAGCGTGCGAGTGGCGCGTGTGGGTATTATTTCTGGAGCGGCCTTGATGCGCGAGTGTCGGGATAGAAGAATGTTCACACCGGGGCGGGTCGATTCTTATCCTTGCGATTTTATCGTGCGTCGTGGCCGGCCGGCGGCCGGGCGCTTTCTCGTGTGTCTGTGGTGGTGTCCGTATTCCGCCCTTCCGGTCCGCCGGTGGCTCTGACCGCCGGCCGGGGGCGGAAGGGCGGACGATCCCCAACCCTTTTCGGGGCTGGGGATCGCCGCTTCATCGGGTCAGTCGATCGCGACCTCGTCGAATGTGAGCTGTCCGGTGATGATTTCCTCGACGGCGGCGAGGGTGTCGACTGGTGCTCTGCAGTCAGACCAATCCATAGCCCAAACAGCGAGAATGGTTCAAAAGGTTCCGAGGACAGGAGTGGTAGTGGGGCGAGCGACGAATCATCTCACCGTGACCCAGTTCGACCTGTTGAAATGGGTCGCCGACGGATGCAAGGAAGGCGTCTATGAAGGTCCATCGCATCGTGTGTCAGCTCGTTCGCTCCACAACCGCGGCTTCCTTCGTGTCTCCGGTAGCGGGAAGACTTGGACCGCGCGGATCACTCCGGACGGCACCCGACGTCTCGAGGAGGAAGCCCACCGCATCGAAGCAGAACGCAGGCGCACCGTTCGGGAGAAACAGGATCGGCTGAAGCGAGAACACGAGCAACAGCAACTCCGGGAGAAGGCTGCTGCGTTGCTGCGCGATGTCGTCGCAGCCGGGGGACGTCTAGATCTGGGACCCGATGTCGATTCTCAGGAGGTCCAGCGCCTACAGAACTGTCTCGCGTCGCAATCGGGTCTGCTGCCCGACGGGCAGCGCGTGGCCCAGGAACCAACGCGCATGGACCCTGTACTGGGCGTGACCGTCTATTTGGAGCCAGATTTCGCGGTGTTGACTGCCCTGCGTGCTTTCTCCGTGCCCCGTCAACTTCGAAACCCACACCCCACCGTTGCCGCATTTCAGGACAAGAAGGCGTTGGTCTCCAAGGCGCAGATCGCTCGCGCTGCGCGCTTCCTGCAAGCCCTCGTGACAGCGGCAACTCAACTCGGTTGGACAGTCCCGGCGAAGGTGCCACACAGCGGGCCGGGTGAATCCAGCCCCGATCTGACACTCCGGTTTCCGTCGAGGGAACTTGTCGTCACGATCCGCGAACTCGACCAACGCGGAGGACGACGCCACGTGCAGGCGTATACGACCGAGACCGACTACTACACCCGAGCTGAGCGGACAACGGCGAACAAGTATTTCCAAGCATCCGGAAAACTGGAAGTGATACTCACCAAGACCTGGGAAGACCAGGTCATCGTTTCGCTCCAAGATACCGACGGCGCCACGGTCGAAGAACAATTGCCTACGCTTGTCCGCAAACTCGAGATCGCTGAAGCCGAAGCCGACTGGTCACGTCAGGAGGAAGTACGACGCTCCCAGATCCGCGAAACGCGATGGGAGGAAGTCAAGCAGGAGGCGTTCACGAAACTCAGCTACGAACGCAACGCCGACCGCCTCCGCGACGAAATGGACCGCCGGCAGTCCGCCGCAGCAATGCGTACCTACGCAGAAGAAGTGACGGAACGCGCTGAACAACTCGACGACGAGAACGGCGAGGAGGCACGAAAATGGGCCACCTGGATTCAGGAACATGCCGAGCGCATCAACCCCATAAACGGACCTCTACGCCTCCTCCGCACCACATCCTGCAGTCATGACGAACTACAACCCCATATGCCTGGGTGGAGCACCCACGGCCCCTATCGCCGGTAGTGGCTCAGCGCCCGAGCTGCTATCAGCCGATTGCGGCGTGGACCTCTCCGTGGTGACCCACCCGACTGGTCGTCAGTACCAGCCAGGCGGGTCGAGTACACCCAACCTGAGCGGGTCGGGCGCACGATTGAGGAGCAGCTCGACGGAAAGGGTGTGACAACATCCCGGCGAACCCCATCCGTCACCGTCTCGACCCGAGACGACGCGGAAAAGGAATGTAGCGCACACAGTTCCGCTGATCCGCCACCGCCCTGCGACTTACAGCGGCCACGTCCCTCCCACAGTCGGCCGATCTAAGCTCACCTGAACACCCAAAGCCACACCCTCACAGGAGCAGCGATGAGTCCTCGGCCCACCTGGCTCCACACTCGATCCACCGAACTCCGCGCCGCACTCCTCGATCTCGGGCTCACGATCACCGACACCGAAGCCCGGAATATCCTCGACGACAAAGTCTCCGAGTACGCGACCCTGATGCGAGTCAGTCGCCAGACCGCGCAGAGAGACTTCACCGACGAACGTCTCCTCGCATTCGCGCAGTCCCTCGCGGTGTCCCTCTCCGACGAGGCCCCCGGCGCCGATCTGATCGAATTCGAGCGCGCCATCTCCATGCCCGTCGCCGCCGTCGGGTTGACCACCGCGGCACTGGCCGAAGCTTTGAAAGTCGCGCACATCAACCTCGACGACAAAGAAGCGGTCGCCGGCCTGTCCCTGCTCTCGACTCTCGGCATGATCACCGCCGACGCGGGCGCCTTCCTCGTCCCCACTCCACGCCCGCTGCTCCTGCGCATCGCCCGCTACCTCGACGGCGCCGCAGCATCCATCACCAAAGGTGCGAACCTTCCCGATGGACTCGACGACACCCACAGACAACAATTCGCGGACATCCTCGCCCAGGACGCCGACGGAATCCGTGCCCTCGCCAACACCGAAGACGGCGACACCCCGAGCCTGTGGCGCACCCCCAACCCGCACTGACCGCCGGCGCAGCGAAACATAGTCGATGCGATGAAACCTGCGGGACGGCTCGCCCGCCGATAGACCAAGGGCGGCTACCGGCGGAGCGTTCGCCATACCCGTTTGGGCCCGGGCGATGCCGCCCCCGAAAATTTACGTGCCACCCACCTCCGTTACCAGTCTTCGCACAGTTACAGCTACTTGAGCATTGAACTACCGAGGGGAGTGCCTTGCCGCCTGCAGATGAACCGGTACCGAGTTAGTTCATCACCCCAGGGGTGCGCCGCCACTTACCTTCCGCCTACCGCCTCCCAGCAATGACGCAGTAACATCACCCACTGTGGTGCGCTACTTTCCGCCTCGGTTCCAGCGCACTACCCGCCACCACCCGCGCAGGCAGTCGCCCCTTTTCGCTCGGCCTGCATGATCCACACGTGCAGGAGCTACCCATGACCTCCCCCGCCGAGCGTCTAACCGCCAAACTCGAGCAACTCCCCATCAGTGACGACGCCCCATGGTTTCACTCCTGCGCACAACGCTGCTCAAACACGCGCAGCAGCGCAGCGACATCACCGAACCGACCGTGCTCGGACTGCTCGCTATCACCGGTGTCCTCGAAGAACGACTCACCAGGCTCGAAGCCAGCATCCAACCCGCCGCCACCCCATGACCCCAACATCGCCTCGCATCCACCGACGACCACGCCTGCACGAACGGCTCGGCACATCAGTCGAAACTGCCCTCATTCTCGGCTGCACCCTCTCCGCTATCGTCATCGTCTGGTGGGCAGCCTGAACGAAAACGCGTCTGTCGAAAAGGCAAAGTCGATGGCTTATTCGACGTAGATTTTCGACACGACTTCTCGACACCTTGGCCCCTGCACGAGCTGGCGATACGCAGTCTTGGTGAAAGTGTCGAACACCGATCGATTTACGACACACCATCCACCACCAGTCCTACGACCATAGGAATAAATCAGCGGTTAAATCGTTGGCGGAATCCGTGGACTAGTTTCAGAAGTGTGGTGTCAGATCTGGAAATCCTGAGTCACTGATGACTTGGTCCCTCATCCAGTTTTTGTACGCTCTGCTCGTCGATTACTCGGTTCATCAATTAGATGCTGGCCAGATACACCGAGAAAATCCACTCGAGGTAAAACTCGTCGTAGTCGCACAGCTACGAAGGGTGTTGCTTCCCTCGTTCTTCAGCACGGTCCCGTAGTCGCCCGCCGATGCGCTTCGCCTGATTGTTGGAGACAGCCGTGAAATCGAGTGACGTATGTCCTGTCAGACATGGGGAAGGAATTGTCGGAGAATGCTCGTCGTATATGGCAGGGATCGTCTGATCCTGAGCCTCTCCGACCGTGACCGCCCAAACACCTATGGACTCCAATGAGAATTCTTCGGTGTACTCTTTGAAGTTCGCCTCCGCGGCCACCTTGCTCTCGCGTGTGCTTGATAGCTTTTTCTGGTCTTTCGGCGTAGGGCGGAAAGCCTGAGAGGTTAGCTCCCCATCGACGAGCCAATCAGGGTGAGCGTTACGCCACAACAGTTCGTCTCTGGTGGTGAGGAGTTCTTCGCCGTCGCTAACTTCCGTGGGGTCACTCACTCACTGCCTCCTTCACGAAATCGGCCACGCCGTCAGGGTCGCCTACCTCGAAGCTCTGATCCTCGCCGTCCTCCCCGTTCGAGCGCCCATACCAGGTGGCCTCAATCGAACCGCCATTGAGGACTTCTACCTCAACTGCGCGAGAAGTCGTGCGCCATTCGAGTTGGATTCCACCATCGCCGGAGGGGTAGATCGCGGGCGCACTTACCGCAGCGTCGAGAGTAGCGAGAAGGATTCGTTCGACCCTCTCAATAACTCCGGTGGATGGTGGCTCCGATCCGGGATGCAGCCAGTCATTATCGAGACCCGCGAGATGACGCAGTCGTTGCGACCACGACAGAGGAAGAGCGGGTTCGGCGTGCAGAACGTCGGTGATTTTTACTATCTCCCCGTCACGATTCTGTACTGCGATGACGCTCAATGCGGCTGGCGGAGCCAAATCTCCAAAGCCAAGGTGACTATGCAGCGAGTCCCATACCGATGGGTCCGAGAACGTCGCGCCGATTCGTCGCTGTTGTTCGCCCGCGGTGATGGTGACGTCAACGTGGGGCGGGGTAGATGAGAGTCCGGTTACCTGGCCGACAAGGACTGTTTCAATCTCCAGCTCATCGAGACGCGCGAGCCGCTGGATGCGCCTGCGGGTCTCGATGGTCAGAGTTGCGCGCTCAGGGTCAGTCGCGGAGTCTGCGAGTTCGATCCGCTCGTCGGCGCGGAGACCACGCCCGAACTGGGCTAGTTGTTTGAGGGCGGCTGACGGGAAGGAGGCAGGCATGTGGTCTGACCTGCCGATGTCACCCAAGGCGCTGTTGATTAGCCGCCTGGCCTCGTCATGCCAGTCCGTGTTCTGGAACAAACCATCGTCATAGGTTATGGGACGCACCAAGGTGGGAAGAGCGCTCCCTTTCTCGACGCGAGTCAACCGAAGGTCGAAAGTCTCATCGAACCCGCGCGGCACGCGCTGGCGACGAGGGTTGGCGCGCAGATAGAGTTCGCGCGCGACAGCGGTCACGAGAAGCGAGTATCTTTCAAGCTCCGCTGCAGAGGCCACAGGCAGTCCAAGTGCCTTCTCGTATCGCCCGCCAGCGAGGCGCAAGTACCCGAAGGGTGTCACGTCATCACTGGTCATTCCAGCAGTGTAGACGGGCCGCGAAGTGATTTAACGGAGACTCGTCATATGGAGCGTCAGTCATTCCCAAAAGCCGATAGGCGAACCACCGGGGAGGCTATCTGGTCTGGCCGTCACGGTGGTCTCGACTCAAGCTGTCATAAACGCTCTGGGCTCGCCAGTGCGATTCACTTTCATTTCAGCAAGGCTGACGACTAACTTACTGTCATCATGACTGCCTACAGTTTCGGTAACCGCTGGATGGGCATTATCGCCCTCGGCGATCCACCCCCACCCGAACCGCTGCACAAAATGGCGCTCCGACTCCGCGAGAAATCATTGTCCCGAAAAATTCGGGTCGACAAAATCCTCACGGTTCCGGTCACCACTCTTCTGCTGTCCTTAGCTGGTATCCGAGTGAGAATGGCAATCGCCGGGCAAGACGCCCGTTCCCAAGAATCTCTGACCCTCGAACGGCTGATCCGCTCAGGGCAGACGCCCGATTTTCGCCCATGGTTGAGGGAAGAGCTCATCCGTGTGCATGCACCCGAACGAGAGAAACAGCCAGCGGCCGGTTCTCGTCCGAATCATCCCGCACTGGCAGGCAAGCAAACCTCATTAACAAGTGAACGCATCATCGCCACCGGATGGGGAACCTCCTACCCACAAGCTCCCGATTCACCTTGGCTGCCACCAACACCCGACCCCCTCCTGCAAGATCTGCGACGCCTAAACCTGGATCTAGACGAGAATGCGCTGATGTGGGTCCGGTGGGCCTGTTTGCACCGTAGTTATCTCTATGAATCGGTACCGACAAGTCCGATCAGTCCTGCGACACTGGATCTGCTCGCAACACTCGGTCAGGGTTGGATGCGTCAAGCGCTATTGGACATAGTCCGATCTCAGTACGGTGAGTTCACATCGAAAGCAGGCGTCAGCGCCGCACTCGCAACGGATCACCAAGCACGTTCTGCACTTGGCGTGTGGGTGAATGCAACCGGAGCAGCCTTCTATGGCAAAGGCGAGGCCGACCTTCTGACTGCGGGCAGCAAGAGCCGAGCTCCCGAAACGGTAGCCATGCAGATCCTCGGTGCTTTGTCTCTGGTCACCGCATCCCAGACGGCGGCGGATCGACTTCTCGAATTGGTGTCTTTCGAACCGAGCGCTCCAGAGCCGGACTGGCGAACCTTGTTGGCCTCTCATTTGAAACGGGAACCTCAGTTCACACGAACGGAATCAGGGCCACCCCATGACAGGCTGTTCACTGTCACGGTAGAAGCCAACGGCTACGCTGCATCAGCTTCGGCCGGCTCCGCGAAAGCTGCTACTCGAGCGGCCTCACGCTCGTATGTTCTCCAATTCATGCCCCGGG
Organism: Rhodococcus sp. MPR-R1B; assembly: GCF_058793255.1. Lineage (NCBI taxonomy): Bacteria > Bacillati > Actinomycetota > Actinomycetes > Mycobacteriales > Nocardiaceae > Rhodococcus > Rhodococcus sp. MPR-R1B. The sequence continues at coordinate 62,959 of NZ_JBXAFO010000021.1, read as the reverse complement.
CACTTCCCAAGGCTCCTACCAGCACAAAGACCCCCCTCAGGCCCCAGCTATACCGAGCGAACCTCCCACTACACGTATCCGCATGTGGGTGGACACAACAGGCATTCGAGGTCGCCGATCCCGGTCTGATGAGCCAGGCTTTGACCCACAGCTCCTGGGCCTACGAGAATCGTGCCCTGGTAACCGAAGCCAACCAAAGCGACTACGGAACCCTCGCTGCCGAAGGTTCCGAGGTCCTGACCAATTTGGTGCGACACCAATATGCACTTCAAACGCTCAATGCTTCTTTCCAGATTCCAACGTCTGCAGTTGCCTCACCCAATGTCCCCCGCGATGTAGTGGTCGAACTCTTCGAGCTGATGCCAGTCGCATCTGGCGTTCTCCGCTCGAGCGGGACGGCCCTCAGCCCCGACCTCAAGGAAGACGTCACCCAGGCCATCGCCGCAGCTGCATGGCGTGCCAATGGGGACTTGCTCATGGAGCGTCAGCCGCTGACGTTCGCACAATGGATTCGATCTTTCACTCCCGCTCGTGACCCTGTAACTCAACTGCAGGAGTACTGCGCCCGCCTACAGACCACATACCTCGTCGACTTCGAGCGGCGCGGCCCCGACCATCACGCTGAGCACCGGGCAACAATCATCTTCGAGATGGACGGGCGACCTCGCTGGCACAGTCAGTGGCACAGCGCACAGACGCCAGCGAAGCAAGAAGCAGCAGCTGACGTACTCGATTACTTGGCCGGTCAGGACTCCGCTGCCCGTGCAAGTGCCGAAGCTGCTGACGGCCATGTGCTTCTGCGCGGGATGCTGCTGGCTGAACTCCGCGCCGTCGATCCACTCGAGATCAACGTTCGCAAAGAACTTGCGATTGGCCGGCTCGGCGTTGATCTGCTCGCTGCTGGGGCATACGACGGATACCTACGTTGGTCAGTTTTGAGATCGCAGTTGCTGCCCAGCTCCGGTTCCGCGGTCGCCACGCGCCTCGCCCAGTACTACGAGGTGGTGCTCACGCAGCAACGACGGGAAGCTGTACGCCACTGGGTCATCGAACACACCCCTTCCCGCGGTACAAGCTCCTCCGATCCGGAGTCTGCCTCCCCCGATCCAGAGTCCGCCGAACGCATCCGCCGCTGGTGGGCAGGACAAGGCGCCGGTCGGCTGGCACTGCTCGAAGAGCTTTTGGCTGCAATGCAGAACTCAAATCCCGTCAACGCTGTCTTGGAATACGTTGCGCTACAAGCTCAAGTCATTGCCACCGCATCTGGCATGACGCTCGAGAGTGAGCGCAGCACCGATACAACGGGGCAGACATTGACCGTGCGCCTCCCTGGCGCCGAGCTGTCCGACGCATTCGAGCCAGTTACCGAAGTCGTCGAAAGTGTTGTCGGCGGCGCTAACTGGGTCCATGACTCTCAGGCCGTGTCAGTCACGTTTCCGAATATGCCCACCGTGACCGACCCAGTATCTCGCGCCGGTCTTGACGCAGTTCAACGAGCATTACACGACCCATGGCTCGAACGCATTCGGCACGCCTTGACTGACTTCCTTTCAGTGGCCGAACGCGTGTTGGCAACCACAACAGACCCAACGTCGACGCAACTGGAGGAACTGCTGGAGGAACTGGCAGCGTCCGAACTTTCGCTCGTTTCGCGGCTACGCGCAGTTCACGAAGAGGTAAAGGAGTAGACGCCTCTCACCTCGAAAGGGCCTTTCATTTCAGGTGGCGGCACAAGCCTCGATTTTTCACGGTAGGTGACGGAGCTGGATCGGGCGCGCTGATCCGGAGCCGAAGGACCGATTTCGGGGTCAAGACATGGCTCACACCACGGGCCTTCCTGCCGTGCCGCGCCGGTTCCACCGTCCGGCAGTGATGTTTGCATTCCTGAGTGTGATCGAACAGATGGTTCCCCGCGCTCAAAGAATCGCGAGAACCTTCGTGAACGCCGCAGAGAATTCGGGTGGCCGAGGCCATGTTTCGGAAATTCTCAGGATCTGTTTGCGGACAAGTCGAAGGCTGTCGTCAACATGTCGAACGTCGAGATCTTGCCGGAGCACCACATCCGTGATTTGTCGGAGCCAGCCGATAAGCTCCATGAGCAAGTCGTCGCATGGAGTGGCTCCGATCGGATTGTTGCTGTGTGGCACGAGGAAGGACAAGTTAACTGATGTCGGTTGGACAAATACCTGGGGCGACGCAGGATCCACAGGAGGAGTTGCTGTTGCAGCTCCGCGCGTTGGTACCGGGTGCATTCCCTGACGGTGACTTAGATGTGACAGCGCTCCTCGCGAATCTAGGCGTCGAAGGTGATGCGAAGGCGGCTTTCACATTTAGCTGGCCAGGCATCGAACAGGCGCGGACCGACGCACGTGCGTCGACCACGGCCACGCTCACTCCTGATCCCGCGGCATCACTCAACTGGGACGATGCCCGTGACGTCTTGATTGAGGGTGACAATCTCCAGGTACTCAAGCTGCTAAAGAGCGGCTACAACGGCCAGACCAAGCTGATCTACATCGATCCGCCTTACAACACAGGCGAGACTTTTACCTACAACGATGATTTCGCGATCCCCGAGAGCGAGTACCTAACCGCAACAGGCCAGCTCGACGATCAGGGCAACGCGACAACCAGCAAGATCGAGAATGCCGGGCGCAAGCATGCGCCGTGGTTGACTATGATGTTCCCGCGGCTCGCGGTCGCGCGGCATCTGCTCCGTCGGGATGGCGTCATTCTCCTGTCTATCGACGACAACGAGATGCACCACCTACGATTACTTCTCGATGCAGTGTTCGGAGCCGAAAATTTCATAGGAAACTTCGTTTGGAACGGGGGGCGAAAAAATGATGCCCGTCGAATTTCTGTCGGACACGACTATGTCATTGCGTATGCACGTGACCTTACATACCTGAAAAATCAGGATTCCAGATGGCGCGAGCGCAAAAACGGACTCGATGAAATTTATGCAAAAGTCACAGAACTCCGCCAGCTACATGGAACGGACTATGCAGCCGCCAGCAAGTCATTGCAGGATTGGTACAAGTCTCTCCCAACTGAAGCGCCATCGAAAGCCCACAAACATTACCGAGTTATCGATCAACGAGGTGTCTACTTCCCGTCAGATCTGAGGAGCCCAAATCCGAGACCAACCTTGAAGTTCAATTTTCGGGGGTACGAACCGCATGCCAACGGTTGGGCTTACAGTCGTGAGAGCTTGGAAGCATTAGCCGACGACGACCGGATCGCTTATCCGCAAAAAGAGGATGGTCGACTCCAATTGAAGTCTTATCTTCACGAACACGAAGAGTGGGCCCCCACCTCTGTCTTCTATAAAGATCGGCGTGCGGCCTCTAAGGCACTCAAGTCGATGATGGGGGCTGAAGTCTTCGACTATCCAAAGGACGTCGACGTCCTTGCGCGCCTCATTCACGCAATCACAGACGATGGCGACCTCATCGTTGACTTCTTTGCAGGATCCGGCTCAACGGGTCAAGCTGTCTGGACGCAGAACCGTACAGATGGGGGTAAGCGCAAGTGGCTTCTGGTTCAGATCCCAGAGGCGCCGGATGAGTCACAAGAATTCGGCGAGAATGCGGTCGCAGCCGGGTACTCGACGATCTTCGAGATTACTGCTGAGCGCCTGCGCCGCGCAGCTTCGTTACTGCAAGAGTCGACCCTTGACGCTCCCAACCTCGGCTTCCGCATCTTCCGCACTCGCCCGACAAATCTCATTGTCGAAGCGCCAATTACGGTTTCTGAGGGCATGACCGGTGACCAGTACGTCCAGGCATCTTTGATGCGCGTTAGCGGTGAGCCCGTGGTGAAAGGTGCCGATCCGCTGGCCGTCGTCTGGGAGGTTGTGCTCAAAGCAACCGGCACGCAGCTGGATGCTCGAGTCAGTACTCACGATCTGGATGGCGTGACCGTGTATGAGTTCACACCTGCCGCAGGAATCTCGGCGGATGGCGGAAGACTTTTTGTCAGCCTTGAGGCGTTTGATCTGACCACCGCTGATGCGCTGAAGTTGACCGATTCGGACACCCTTATTCTTCGCGGAGACAAGGTAGGTGATGCCACAACCCTGACGCTGGCTCCTCGCCTGCAGTCGAAGCTGGTGCTATTGGAGCGGGTGCCGCGTGAAGTTTCGCTTTGAAGATCAGCCGCACCAAGCGGCAGCCATAGCAGCGGTCACTGATCTGTTTGAGGGGGCGCTTCGTCCACCGGCCGACACTCTCGTCGGACAGGCACCGGGGAGCGCCAGCCATGCGGGCTTCACCGTTGACCCTGAGTTGTTGGCAGACAATCTAGCCGCGATCACCGAACGCGAGAAGGTCGACAAGCAAACATCATTGGCGCTGCTCGAGGTCGATGACCTTCGGGGGCAGGAACGTTCGTTTCCGAACTTTTCCGTCGAGATGGAGACCGGCACAGGAAAAACTTATGTCTACATTGCGACTGCACTCCGGTTGGCTGAACTCTATGGCCTGAGAAAGTTCGTCATACTCGTCCACTCAGTCGCCATTCGTGCCGGTGCCGTAAAGACATTTGAGCAGACGGCAGAGCACTTCGGGGCAAAATTTCCATCGGTCAAGTACCGGTGGGGAGTTCTGGGCGAAGGCCCTGCGCTGGATGACTTTACTGAGCCGTCCGGCACAGTGCAGTTCATCATCGCCAGCGTCCAGGCAATCGACAAGCCGGATACCAATTCGGTCTATCAGCAAGCCGAACAGCCGCAGCTGTGGAGCGATTCCATGAGCGACATCGCCAGCATCGCAGCTGCCCGACCTGTCGTCATCATCGACGAACCGCAAAACATGACGACCGATCTGCGCCGCCGCGCAATTGCCACGCTCAATCCGCTTGCGGCGTTGCGCTACAGCGCAACCCACAGAGAAGTCTTCAACCTCGTCCATCGCCTCGGACCGAAAGCGGCGAGCGAAGCTGGTCTCGTCAAGCGAGTATCCGTCAAAGGGATCGTTGCGGGCGACACTGATAAGCCCTACCTGATGGTCAAGAAGCTGCGCAGCGTACGTAAGCGCATCATGGCCGATGTCGTGATCGAGCAAGCAACGAAAGACGGCTTCAAACGCGTCGACGTAGTACTGCAAAATGGCAGCGACCTCTTCGAAGAGTCCGGCGGCCGCAACGTGTACCAGGGCATGGTCGTCGACCGCTTCGAACGCAAACCCGATCGGATCTTCTTCGAGGGCGGGCGGGAACTCCGTACTGGTCAGGAGATCGGGGTCGACCGGACGGCCATATGGCGAGACCAGATCCGGCACACGATTCGTCAGCATCTTGCGCGTGAGGCGCAGATCGACGCAACTGGACGTGAGGTCAAGGTTCTTTCCTTGTTCTTCGTCGAGCACGTCGCCGACTACGTGCCAGTCGCCAAGCAGCCTGACCCAATCGTGCCGGCCATGTTCGACGCTCTGTTCAGAGAGGAATGGGCGTGGGCGGGACGCCCCGAAGACAATTGCCCTGACCCCGAGACCCTGCGTGTCCACTACTTTCCCTCGACAAAGACCGGAATCTACAAGGACACCAAGGGCAACGCTTCCGATGCCGAGTTTGAGGCACGGGCGTATGAGGAGATCATCGCCAACAAGGAACTGATCCTGACCAAGGACAATCCTCGTGCTTTCATCTTCTCGCACTCGGCTTTGAAGGAAGGTTGGGACAATCCGAACGTCTTCCAAGTCGGCTTTCTACGGCACACACGGTCTGATCTTGAGCGACGACAGCAGATCGGACGTGGACTGCGTCTGCCTGTTGATGTATCCGGGCGCCGGGTCGCGGATCCTGCCACGTGTCGGTTGACGCTCGTTGTCGATGAGTCTTTCGCAGAGTTCCGCGATGGCCTCAACCAGGAGTACGTCGCATCAGGTGGAAATGGCGACGGTGGCGGCCCTGAGCCTGACGATGCAGATCAAGAAGTCATCGTACGTCGACGCAACGACAAGTTCGCAAGCTCCGAATTCGCTCAGTTGTGGAGACGTATCCGCTACAAGGCACGCTATCGGGTGGCGCTCGATCCTTCCGTCTTGCCTGACGCCATCGCGCGCTCCGAGCACCTAGAGCCCATCGCAGATCTTGCGCGTCGCGCCAATGTCGTACAGGCTGCTGATCTCGTCTACGACGATGCAGGAAAGGCGATCACCAGTGACGCAGTCGTCTCACAGGACAAGGGCGAATTGCTGACGATTGTCGGGCACCGACTTCCGGACCTAGTGCGGCTGGTTGAAGATCAGCTACTGGCGACCAAGTATCCGCTTCAGCTCACCCGCCCGACGGTCTGCAGCATTCTGGCAGCGCTGCCATTCAAGGTTCAGCGACGGGCAATCGACGATCCAGAGCGTTGGGCGCGTCTGGTCGCAGTGGCAATCCGCACCGTCACCATCGAGGAAATGGTCAAGCATATTGGCTATGAACCAGTTCCTGAGGAAGATTGGTGGGATGCCGAGGTGGTGTTCGTCGAAGCCGAGACGACGAACCCGCCCGCTTCAACTGTTGATATCGACCCAAGCTACGGCGTCATTGCCGCTCCCGCCGGCGGCTCGAACCTCTTCGATCACACCATCTATGACAGCCATGTCGAGCGGAATTTTTCCGGATTGTTGGAGAACGACAGTGAGCACGTCAAGCTGTTCACTAAACTCCCCCGACGGTTCCGCGTTCGAACTCCTGTCGGTGATTATTCGCCAGACTGGGCGATCGTGTACGACGAGGATGGGGTACAGCGGCTTTACCTCGTGCGGGAAACCAAGGACACGCTCAACCTCGATGACCTCGACTGGAACGAAGCAATGCGAATCCGCTTTGCCCAGAAGCACTTCGCCGCCGCGCCGGAGGGCCCGGTCGACTACAGGCACACAGATGACCTCCACGGTATCCGCCCTCCGTCAAAAATCGACCAGAGCGGCACCTGAGTTGCACCTGTCCGAAATACGAATTGAAACTTTCGCCAATTCGCCGCCGCCGAAGACGCATGTACCGTCCTGTGTAGCAAAGGTCAGGATCTTCTGATCCTGAAGAGCCTGAGAAGTCGTACGCGGTGCACCTACGAACGCTGATCGAGTGCCAGGAATAGCGTCCGGCAGCGGGGATCGACCACGACCGGCACTCCATCGTCGTGGTCGATCCTCCTCGTTAGGGATCACTGGTCTTCATTTTTCAACAAATATGGGCCTGAGACCCTCACAGATAGCGGACTCTATATTCTTCTCACAGACAAACCTGCGAGGCCTTTCAACTCGGGGCACTGTCGATACCCAGTTCGAACGCATCTCGCAGTCGCATGAAATTTCGGAGGCACAGGAAAGGGCACTAGCCCGGACACGTACCGACACAGGAGAAGACACCGTGCCATTCAAGACGATCACCATCAACGACGCCATCGGCAAGATACGCAAACACGACTTCGTCCTTCCCGCTATCCAGCGAGAGTTCGTGTGGGGAACGGATCGCATTTGTCAGCTTTTCGACAGCCTTATGCGCGGATATCCGATTGGTTCCTTCCTTTTCTGGCAAGTTGAACCCGAGACAATCGGCACACTCACGTTCTATGACTTCATGCGCACATACCACCGCAAAAATCATCCGCACTGCGATGTACTCGAAGTAGATCGAGCGAAACCAATCACTGCAATCCTTGATGGCCAACAACGTTTGTCATCGCTAAATATTGGTCTGCGCGGCTCTCATGCCGACAAGCTTCCCAGACTTCGTGCAGAAAATCCGTCGGCATACCCTGAAAAATTTTTATGTCTGGATTTACTCTCGGAAATCGACGATTCAGAGCTAGATCTTGCTTACCGGTTCGCCTTCAAAACCCGCCCTGAAATATCTCAAACTACCGAGCAACACTGGTTCGAAATTTCAAAAGTTCTGGACTTCAAAGACACCATGGGTGCCGTCCACTACATTACCAGTTCCGGCCTCCCAGCAGAATCAATGAATCACCTGGTTCGACTGTTCGATATAGTGCATAAAGATCTCACCATAAACTACTACGAAGAACCTGAACAAGACCTGGAAAAGGTTCTGAAAATATTCGTGAGAGTGAACAGTGGCGCAGTACCACTTTCCTTCAGCGATTTGCTACTCAGTATCGCCACCTCACAGTGGAAAGAACGTGACGCCCGAGCGGTAATCCATGATCTTGTCGACGATTTGAACGACACCGGTCAAGGATTTTCATTCGATAAGAACACCATACTCAAGACCGGCCTGGTACTACTCGGTAAACGTGATATCCGATTCAACGTGTCAAACTTCGACAGGGACACGATGCAGGCGATGGAAGCCCAGTGGGATGGGATCGAGTCAGCCTTGCGCCTCGGAGTAACTACGCTCGCTCACTTCGGTTTCCACTCAGCCACGCTCTCGGCTTCGAATATCCTCATTCCAGTAGTGTTTTACCTGCACGTACGTGGACTCGATGACTCATATCTGTCATCGAAAGAGCACGCTGACGACCGCGAGCAACTCCGACTCTGGATCATTCGATCACTCATACAATCCGGAGTATGGGGCAGTGGACTCGACACACTGATCAGTGGACTACGCACAGTTCTGGAGACGGAGTCACATAACGGTTTCCCTCGCCTGGCACTGGAACGTGAAATGGCGCGACAAGGAAAGCAACTCGCCTTCGGACCCGAACAACTAGAAGATCTCCTCGACACCAAATATGGCGCAAAATCTTTTCCCGTACTTTCACTTCTTTATCCCGGCGTGAATACACGAAATGGCGTTCATATGGACCACGTCTATCCGAAGAGCCTGTTCACCCCTGCCAAACTTCGAAAAGCTGGATTATCCAAAGAAGATGCAGAAATAGGGGCAAAGCTCGTCGACAGACTGCCAAATCTTCAACTTCTTGATGGTGCAGAAAATATCAATAAGCGCGCCATGCTTCCTTCTCAGTGGATGAGCATATCCTTCGCCAATGACCAAGCAAGGCAACGATACGCCGACGCGAACGATCTCCATAATATCGGGGCCGACGAAAGAGATTTCTTAAATTTCTACGAGAATCGCCGTACCGAATTGCGCGAACGCCTGAGGAATCTACTTGGAGTCGAAGAGTACGATCATGAAAATATCTTCACCTCCCGAGACCTCCTTAAAGATTCAAATAGCAAAAGAGGAGATATCGCATCTCACATACAATCCGCTTTTGAAGACAAAAGGTTAGGAGATTTTCTGACGATTCAGGAGATAAGGAATCACAGGAGCACCGGATACGGTGTAGACAATCCCACAAACCCTTCAGCTGGTGCTATTAGCGCTCGGCTATTCCCTACATCCGGAAGCTGTACCGTGACTGGCGTCCGGCCTGCTAAAAATGAGACCGGGGTGCGTGGCGCACGAAAGTCCGCCGACTGACGCCGAGTCGGGAGTTCGTCATAACCAATGGAGGCGTCCGACAGGACCGGCAGTGCATGCCCGAAGTGCCCACATTTAATGACCACATTCCGGTCCTCCCCGGAACAACTCTCGACCCCTGCACTCGATCGGTCCCGATTTTCGAACCGTCCGACACATGTTTCATAAACGACCGTATTTGGAACACCAGCGATCGCTGGGCGAGGAGGTGACGTAGGGGTTCCTCTGCCACAATCAGGCCTATGCACGATTCTGACGCTCACTCCATCAATCCCATCGCCGTCGGCTCCCGGGTCACTGTGATCCGGACCTCCGGATCACAGTCCAGCCATACCGAGCCGCAGGTAGGTGTCGTGGTCGAGGACTTCGCCGACACTGTCATCGACCACACTGACCTGGGTCGGGATTGGGCACCGGTGCTGCGGTGGGCGATCGCCCTCGACGACGGGCGTTTGGTCTTCGCCGCCGAGGGTGATCTCGAGCTCGCTTGATCCGTCCGTCTCACGGGCCAGAATTACGAGTAGCAGTGCGCTACTCGCAGATGCCAGTGAGAGTCGACACTGTCCTCAAGGCTCAGTGCGCGGCGTCGAAAGCATCGATGATGTCAGCTTTGATCCGCCCGCGCGGGGAGACGTCGAAGCCGTTCTTGCCAGCCCAGTCCCGAATCGCTTTCAACTGTTCGACTGAGCGTCCGGAGCCTGATGGCTTAGTCGCAGTCGAGGTTTTCACACGGGATTTGCCGGCAGTGGAGACTTTCTCTGCGACCTTGATATATGGGGCGAATGCAGCTTCAATCTTGTCGGCGTTGGTGGGCCGAAGATCAATTCGATAATCGGCACCCTGATAAGAGAAGGTGACCTCGTGCCCTAATCCGGTGTCGATGGGTTTCCCGTCGAGATCGTCGATAAGTTGGCGAATGAATATTTCAGCCACAGGGATTCCTCTTCGTTGCATGCCGAATGAATATCGCGTTCATGTTATCCGAAGTATCGAATAATCGTGGCCATCCTGCTGTCGCCCGCGGATCATCCCCTCGCACGCGAGCTGGAGCGTCCCCAGGCGGTCTCGTCAGTCGATCGGTCCGATTTTCGGCGTCACCTAACCATGTTTCATAAACGCTCGTATTTGAAACGTCGAAGGCAATTTTCTGTGAGCTGGTCGAAGATCCGTTCCGAAACTCGTGTCCGAAACCGATGGTTCAATATGTAGCCTGTCGGTGAGTTCTGGAACACTGCTGCCTCATGGGTGAACTTTTGGGTGTCAGTTTCAGAAGTCGGCTGCACGATTTCAGAAGTCTCCTGCAACTCTGAGTTCTTATGCCCACGTTAGGTTGCATCCGATGAGCGCCGCGATCCCTGACTGGTTAGCGCAGTGATGGTGTGGTTTTCCGTCAAGCCTTACTGGCCTTCGTTGAACTGCGGGTCTGGCGTCGTGGCCGGCCACGTACGACTATTGTCGCGCGAAGTGCTCGATCCGACACTTGTGGCATGGGCGGCGAGAAAGTTGTCGACGATGCGGATGCAGTCGTCGGTGTGGATGTGACGCAGTCCTGTAAGGCGAGCGAACACTATCGGTCCGAGGAGCTGAATGAGGGCGAAGGTGGTGTCGAGCTCGCCGAGCACATCGCGGGCGTCAGGGGCCGTCAGGATCTGATCCAGGGACTTGCGGTATTGCTCTATGACACGTGCCCGAAGTGAGACCACCGCGCCAGGATCGAGATCGCGCCGACTGGCGTCGCCGCTGTTGACGGGTCCCATTGCCAGCCACGCCAGCGTGGTCATCTGCACCGGAGCTTGGTCGATGAGGTCGGCTTGGGTGGTGAGCAACGAAATCAGACGTTCGCGTAGCGGACCGGTATCGATATCGGTGTCGACTGGGGGTAGTAGTCGCTCGAAGGTTGCCGCGAGCAGGTCGGTGGTACTTCCGAAGTGTCGGTACAGCGTGGCACGCGCAACCTTCGACATGCGGGTGACCGCCTCCACGGTGACCGCCTCGACACCGCCGGTGGACAGCAGCTGACCGGCAGCTTCGAGTAACCGGTTACGTGAGCGCGCCAGCCGGGGATCGGCCGGGCCCTCGGCTGCAACGAGAGGGTCGACCATGAACGGGCTCCGCTCCATTTGACTGACAAAATATCTCCTCGCATGACCATTCTGTCACACCCACAGAGTTATGATACTAATAGTCTCGTACCGAGACGACCGGTCTCGAACTGGGAGGCTGGCCATGAACGAACGTGGATCCGACTCTGCCGGCGTCGCTCGATGGAGCGGCGCCCAGTGGTGGATGTTGATTGTGTCGTGCATGGCGGTCGCGTTGGTGGTGGCCGCAATGGCGGCATTGTATTCAGCGTTGCCACAGATCGCGGTCGCGACAGGGGCGACGCAAGCTCAACTTACCTGGATAGTCGACGGTTATACGTTGGTATTGGCGTGCTTCGTTCTGCCTGCCGGTGCGATCGGTGATCGTTACGGTCGCCGGGGGGTGCTCGTGGCGGGGTTGGCGTTGTTCGCTTTCGCGTCGGCATTGCCCTTGTTTCTTGCTGACCCGGCGTGGCTGATCGCTGCTCGCGCGTTGGCTGGGGCGGGTGCGGCGCTGGTCATGCCCTCGACGCTGTCGATACTGACCGCGGGATTTCCACCGGCGCATCGCGGTCGCGCTGTAGGGGTGTGGGCCGGGGTTGCTGGATCCGGGGCGGTCCTGGGCATCCTCGGGGCTGGAGTGCTGCTCGAGCAGTGGTCGTGGACCTCGGTGTTCGTCGGGTTGACCGTCGCCGGAGCGGTTCTGGCCGGGTTGGCATGCAGTATCGCGGAGTCCCGCCAGCAGGAGCATCCACCGGTCGATTGGGTGGGCGCTGTGACCGTAGTTGTGGCAGTCGGGGCGATCGTCTTCGCTGTGATCGAGGTTCCGGCCCGTGGCTGGTCGGATTCGCTCGTCGCCATCAGCACTGCGGTGGGCTTGTTCGCAGTTGTGGTGTTCGTCGTCGTAGAACTACGTTCCTCGGCACCCCTACTCGATGTCCGGTTGTTCGCCCGCCGTGGTTTCGGTGCCGGCGCGCTGTCTGTCTGTATCCAATTTCTGGTGACCTTCGGGGTGTTCTTGCTGTTGGTGCAGTATCTGCAGTTGATTCTTGGTTATGGACCGCTCACCGCCGCGTTGGCGTTGACCCCTATGGTCGTGCCGCTCATCGTGATCTCGGTGATTGCACCCTGGCTGTCGAACATTGTCGGGCTGCGGGTGATGACCACTGTAGGTCTGCTCACCATCGCGGCGGGACTGGTGATGGTGAGCAGACTGACCGTCGCGGCGACTTACCCTGACCTGCTGTGGCCCCTGCTCATCATGAGCGCGGGTTTGGGGTTGTGTACCGCTCCTGCAACTTTCGCCATCGTCTCGGACACTCCAGAGGCCAAGCACGGGGTGGCTGCCGCGGTCAACGACGCGGCTCGCGAAATCGGTGCCGCGATTGGGATTGCGGTAGCCGGTAGCGTGCTCGCGGCCGGTTACGTTCAGCACATCCAGCCGGCTCTGCCCCAGCTACCCGAGCCAGCCCGTGGTCCGGTGGCCGATTCTCTGGCCGCCGCATTGCAGGTCGCCGACCGCGCAGGACCAGCTGGCCAGCCGCTGGCCGAGTTCGCCAAAGCCGCATTCGTACATGGAAGTGGTCAGGCGACACTGGCGTTGGCGGCCCTGACCGCCGCTGGGGCACTCGTGCTCGCCGTCGTTGCGCCAGGTAGACGCAGCCGAACGACAGCCACCGCGGGTGATGGACGTCGATGAGGTCGGCCAGGGTGTCTATTCTTCGGTGTGATTCGTGTCTGTGGCCCGGAGTTGAGCTCGGGCTTGGGACTGCATGAAGTGTTCGACCTCGACCACCACGAACAGGGCAGTAGCGGTGGCGGCCGAGCGGCCCTGCGCATCGTCCATCGTGGCCGTGAGATCCAGTTTGCGCCCATCACGAGACCGAACGGCAGCACGCAACACGTAGGGAGTGCCGAGCAGAACCGGCGCTAGATAGTCGAGCTCGAGACGCCGCGTCACGGCGAGCTCACCCACTGTGTAGAGCAGGAAGCCGAACAGATCATCGAGAACGGTCGCCACCGCGCCGCCGTGTGCTATCCCGGGTGCCCCGACGTGACGCTGATCGAACACATGGTGAGCCACCACGCCGTTCTCGTCACGCTGGACCGACAGGGCGTGGCCGTGCGGGTTCTGCGGCCCACAACCAAGACAGTCGGGGTGGTGGGGCGGTAAATCAGGCGACTCGGAAGTCGTGCCCCAGAACGAGCGCACCCAGTTCTCGATAGTGGGGCCGGCCGACCCGCTGACCTCGTCCGGAATTCTCTTCATGGTCGGACCTCTCTGTCGTGAGAAAAACTGTGCCGAGTCTGTCGCGTCTTCGCGCGCCATCGAACGACGGTGGGCATCATCTCGTGATGGCGGACAGCGAGCGTGAAGCAGACTCCAGGGACTCCGCCAGGATCAGCTCGAGTGCAGGCAGTCTGGCAGCCGACACGGCCACCGCAGCTGCGCGTGTTCGTGCATCGAGACCGCGTTGTGTTCCGGCGCGGGCAGTTTCGGTCCAGGCCTGGGCGCAGTGATCGGCGGCCGCCGCGAGGTCTGCGGTAGCGGGATCACCGGTCAGACGTGCAATTTCGGTACAGCCGTCGGCGAGAAGCCGACGAAAGAGCCCGCCTCCGGTTCCGGCCTTTTCGATGAAGACACCGAGACTGAACAGCAGCGTCTCGAGGTCATCGGGCGGAAGGTCGACCCAGCTCCTCACGTCGGTTGCCAGCTGGTCGACCGCGGCCAATCCTTCGGCACTGGCCGCTGGTACGTGGTCGGCTATTCCCGGTGTCGATGGGGAGCGCATGCTGGCGGCGGATCGGGCAAAGGCCGCAGCCGCGGCAGTCGACACGGGCGGCAGTGTCTGCGGCCATGCGATTCGGTACGTGCAGTGACGTGTCGGTTGTGGGAACGAGGTGGAAGATCGCGCCCGAGCCAGCGCGTCGAGCGGGATCTCCTGCACGTCGGCCCGATCGTTGTCGACGACCGAGGCAGTCCCCCCGATCTCGTCGTAGCCGATCACCACGATGTCGTGGCGACTCATCTGCAGTTTCACCCGTAAGTAGGGCAGCTCAGCGATATCGGCCCATACCAGACTGGGTCGTCCCGCATCGATGTCGTCGCGAACCCATGACCATCCCTCACCGGGATCGTCGGTCGTGAGAACCTCGACTTGTCCGCCGAGCCTGCGCGGCAAGTCGATCTCGAAGTCGGCGCCGCGGCCGACCAAGTACATCGGTGGGACCAGGTCGTTCGATCGCAGGTAGGACAAACCGAGATCACCACCCAGTGCGAACACCAACCCCTCGTCGGGTGGTCCGTCCCATCCCAGACCGTGCCAATGGAGAAGGTCTCGCATTGCACCTGACCCGCAGTGCCCTCCCATCCGGTGGGGATAGTTCTCGATCAGAGTCGTGTGGGTCACTGTGACTGCCTTTCGGGTGGATGGTCGAGCGCGCGTGTCGGCACACTCAGCTGTTCTGGATTCTGTCGAGATACGTTCGGCGAGCATCCATGTCCACGTCCGCGAGGAACACCGAATCTGTGTTCAGGGCCGCACCCAGTCCGGTCGCCAACCGCCGGGGGACGAATTTCACCGCCGCGACCATTGCGCCTGCGAGACGGGTGACGCGGACGAAGGGGCGTGGATTCTCGATCAGATCCGCTGTCGCGCGGGCGATCTCCTCCGGCTCGGCGTTGCGTAATCCCTTTGCGCCGGCGGTTCCGGCGACGAGTTCGGTGTTGGTGAACGTCGGCCGGACTGTGGACAGTCGAACCCCTGACTTGCGGTACTCCAGTCGTGCGGCCTCTGTGAATCCGATGACTGCGAACTTGGTAGCGCAGTAGGTCGCCAAGCCAGGTACCGCGAGCTCGCCGGCCAATGACGCAGTGTTGATGATGTGTCCGGTGCGGCGCGGCAGCATTCGCTGAAGAGCCAGTTTGGTCCCGAAGATGACACCCAGGACGTTGATCTCGACTTGCCTCCGGGTTACTGCATCGTCCTCTTCGTGGGCGTGGCCGGTAGGCATGATGCCCGCGTTGTTGATCAGGATGTCGAGGGGTCCGAGTTCACGTTCGACCAGGTCCAGAAACGTTGTGAACGAGTCAGGTTCGGTGACGTCGAGTCGGGTGACGACCTTCACCCCGAGTTCGGCGGCGGCCTCCTTCGCACGTGCCTCGTCGATGTCGCCGATGGCGACCCGGTGGCCTCGTCGAATCAACTCCTTCGCTGTCTGATACCCGATGCCGCGAGCTCCACCGGTGATCGCCACCGTCCTGGCGGGGGTGTGAGGTGAGTTGTTCGTCATCTGCGCTCCTTGCATAGATATGCGACATCGGGATACGCCGTTCGGCCCGCTCTCGCGGTAGTAGCTGCGCACACGGAAGAGGGATATGGGTATCGCGCGGCGTCTCGTGCCTGGGGAGGCGTTCGGATCGGTCGGTGATCGCGTGCAGCCACAACCCCAGAGGAAGAGCGGGTCTCGTCTAGTTCGGGTTACTTCCGGTGTCGGCCAGAACACGGCCACGCCGACGAGGCACAGCTCTGCCAGCAGGTATCGGCTCACCCGATTCGAGGGTGTCCGAGGTAGTCCGAGTGTTCACGACCGACGGTTGTCGCGGAGAGGGCTCCGACCGATCGGCAGTCGGCCGCGATACGGGGTTCAGGGCGTATGTTCTCACCGTTTGGGTTCATCGAGACTCCCGCGGCGGGGTTTCGATCCCCCGGAGTTTCGTACGGCCGGGTGCGGTGATCGGGTGCGGCCGGTGAACACATCATCGAGTAGGTGAGCGCCCGTGAAGATCGTGGGGCCGTAGGCGTGCCGAAGCACCGTCAAGATCGCGTCCAAGGGTAGGTCGTCGAAGACTCCTCGCTCGCGGACATACTCCATGTGCTGGGCTCCGTCTGCGGTGAAGGCATGCATGAGAGCATCGCGATCGCCGTCGAATTCCACTGGCGGTACGCCGAAACGAGCGCACAACTCGACATTGAAAGCCGGCGTGGCCTTCAACCACCGGCCCTCGATGTAGAGGCGACTGTAGCCGTGGTAGACGAACAGGTCGGTGCCGCCCATCAGCGCGCGCAACGCCTCGGTCTGCAGGTGATTTCGGACGTCGGCGAAGCCGAGCAGTGCCGGGATACCCGCCGCCCGGCACACTGCGGTCAAGAGCACCGCTTTCGGGACGCAGTAAGCGCGCCCGGTCTCGAGGACGAAGCTCGCTCGGTAGTGGGCCGGATCGTCCGACACGGTGTACGGGTCGTACCAGATCTGGTCGCGGACGGCGGCGAAGAGGCGTCTGGCCTTGTCACGGTCGCTGCTCGCATCCCCGATTGCCGCGGCGGTGAACTCCCGCACGGAGTCGTGCTCGATGTCGAGGAAGTCAGTTGCTCCCAGGTACGCGTGTGGTGGCTGCTTCGTATGTGCCCCGGGCGGGCGGTCTGTCAGGGTCATCGCTGATGTTTCCTTCTGTGAGCAACCGGTTGCTGTTGTGTGCACAACGACCGAAGGATCGGTCAGTTGCGCGCGAGTCCGCCGAGCATCAGGTCGGCGCGTTGGACGGGGAGTCGCTGGGCGATCACCCGTTTGCTGTACATGAACTCGCGCGGGCGACCTATGCAGTCGGCGGCAATGAGCTCACCGGCCTGGAGATAGAAGCAACTGAAGTCACTGTCGCGGGTGGGGTCACCGCTGAGAACCACTTCGTCGTATCCGGTGTTGAGGCCGGCGATCTGCAGCTTGAAGTGATATTGATCTGACCAGAACCACGGCAACGCTTCGATTTTCCTGGACTTCCCGCAGGCGGTCGAGGCAGCGACTTTGGCCTGCTCTCCTGCGCTCGAGACGGACTCCAACCGTAGTCGACGGCCATAACGGGCCATGTCGTGGCTCGCGCAGTCCCCCGCCGCCATGATGTCGGGGTCGCTGGTCCGAGTGTGATCGTCGATCACGATGCCGTTGTCGATGGCAAGACCCGCATCGGCGGCGAGGTCGGTGTTCGGCTCGACGCCGACACCGACGATGACCAGATCTGCGGGGATCGATTCTCCGCTGGCCAAGCTGACTTCACGAACCTCACGGTCACCGGACAGGCCCTCGACCATGGCGTTCGTTCTGATGTCGACTTCCTGCTCGCGATGTATCCGCTCGAAGAACGTCGATACCTCGGGAGCAGTGACCCGCTCGAGGACACGCGCAGTTGCCTCGAGGACGGTGACCTGTAAGCCCAGTGCGCGCAGCGATGCCGCTGTCTCGAGTCCGATATAGCCGCCTCCGACGATCACCACCCGCCGACCAGGGCCGGTGGCCATACGGATCCTCTCGACGTCCGCTGCGGTGCGCAGGTAGTACACTCCGTGGAGATCGGCCCCGGGAACGGTGAGCCGACGAGGGCGGGCTCCCGTGCACAGCGCGAGCTTGTCGTAGGCCAGCTTCTCCCCGGTGTCGAGAACGACGTTGCCGTCCGATCGAGCGATGGCCTCCACCTGCGCGTTCAGGAGCTGAATACCTTGCTTGGAGTAGAAGTCCGTGCTGCGAATGGCGATGTCGTCGAGTACGCATTTGCCCGCCAGGTATGTCTTCGACAGCGGGGGGCGTTGATAGGGAGTGGCAGACTCGTTACCGATGAGGACGATGTCGCCTGTCCAACCTTCTTGGCGCAAACTTGCTGCCAGCTGTGCCCCAGCATGGCTTGCTCCGACGATGATCGCCCGTTGCGATGTCATGCGCTGGAAGTAGGCGTCAGGCGCACCATCATCTTGCTGATGCCCCGCACGAAATTCGACTGAACGTACTCGGGGTCGCCGACGACCTCGATGTTCTCGAAGCGGGGAAGCAACTCCTCCCACAGAATCCGCAGCTGCATTTCGGCCAGTCGATTGCCCATACACCGGTGTACACCGAATCCGAACGCGATGTGATTGCGCGCATTGGCGCGATCGATGATGAAATCATCAGGATTCTCGAAAACGCGTTCGTCGCGGTTACCCGAGGCGTACCACATCACCAGTTTGTCGCCCTTGCGGATGAACTGTCCGTTCAGAACGGTGTCGGCTTTGGCGATTCGGCGCATGTACGCCAAGGGTGTTTGCCATCGGATGATTTCCGAATTCATGTTGGGGATCAAATCGGGATTGGCCTTCAATTTCTCGAACTGGTCGGGGAATTGATTCAACGCAAGAACGCCACCGCTCATCGAGTTTCGCGTCGTGTCGTTGCCACCGACGATCAGCAGTACGAGGTTGCCCAGAAATTCCATCGGACGATCGATCAGATCCTTGGTGTCCTCGTTGCTCTGCAACATGGTGATCAGATCGAAACCGGACTCTTCCCCTGCAGACCTCCTGGCTGCCTTGTCATGCCAGAGAGCACTGAGACCCCGGGCCATGTCACGCATGCCCTCGAACACCTCGTCGTTGTCCGAGGGCCCACCGTTGGCTTGCTCCATCGAGGTCGCCAGATCAGACCAGTACACGAGTTTGCGGCGCTGCTCGTAGGGGAAATCCAGAAGAGTTGCGAGCATCCGAGCTGTCAACTCGATCGAGACATTCTGCACCCAGTCGAACGGCTCGTTCAAGGGGAGGTCGTCCAGTACCTCCCGTACGCGCGATCGGATCAGTCCCTCCATCTCCCGGAGGTTCTTCGGTGCGACGACCCCTTGGACGGCAGCGCGCTGCTTGTCGTGGCGTGGTGGGTCCATCGCGATGAACATCTCGATATCGAGAAACCGGGGCGGGACGCCGATGACGATGAACGGTTCGGCCGAGAACACAGCGTGGTTCTTGTCGACGGCCACGATATCGGCGTGGCGCGTGACCGACCAGAACGGGCCGAACGGACTGTTGGGTTGGTAGTGAACCGGGGCCTCGTTACGCACGCGCTCGAAGTACGACTGCCACCGCCCTTGTCTGTAGAGAAAGGGGTTACTGAGGTCGATGTCGGCGAGCTCGACATCCTCGACCGGTGGGATGGGACTTTCGACGAAGATCTTCTTGCCATTCGTTCCAGTCACCCATCGTCGGGTCTTGTCGTAGAGATGAGCGCCCTGGATCTGCAGGCCTATCGGGATGGTCGACTGGACCTTGTCGGTGATCGACTCAGAAACTTTCATGCTGTCGTGCCTGCCTTTCGCACATCACAGTTGGAATTCGGGTGTTCGAACGATCAGGCCATCCCACGCTTGCGAGGCCACCATCTGGCACGACAACCGAGAAGTGGGTTCACGCTCGGGGTTCATCGCCAGCATCTCCTCCTCGTCGGCGCCGGACAGACCCACCTCTGTTGACCACTGCGGGTCGACGATCACATGGCAGGTGCCACAGGCCGTTTCCCCCCCACAGTCTCCATCGATCCCCGGCACAGCATTGTCGGTTGCAATCTGCATCAGCGATCGACCTTCGACCAGAGCCGCCTCGTGCTTCTCACCATCGTGGGCGACGAAAGTTACAGCTGCCATGTCAACTCCTCGTTTCCGGCGTGATTGAGGAAAGTGTCGTCGCGAACGCGGGTGACGGCTATGTTCGGTGGAGTCATAAACTTGTGAATTCGGGTCAAAGGGGTCACCGTGAAGCTGAGCGACGAGGGTGTGCCGCCGCTTGCGTTCGTGCAGTTGCTCGAACGCCGCGCACTCGACCCGGACGCCGCCGCGCGGCTTCGTGCGATCATGCACCGCGAAGGAACCAGTGAAGCGACGCTCATTCAGCATGACGTTCAGGCACCGATACGGTGGTTTCGGGAGGTCTACCCCGAACTCGATATTGCCCAGGCCACTCGACTCGGATTTGCGTTTGCCGAGCAGGCCCAGTTGACATCGTTCGGGCCTCTGAGTTCACCTTTGATCAGCGCTGGTTCGGTCGCCGAGATCGTCGATCTCCTGACATACCTGCCATTGATCTCCACGGCGTTGAAGTCGCAGTTCCATACTGGCGACTACGGTCTGATCGCCGGGCTCACTGCGCATACAGGCGATTCCGCACTGGACTGCTTGGTCATCACCTACGGTGGGTCGGCGTTACTACGACTGCTGGACATGCTCGCCGGTGACATATCGCCGGTGACACTCCATCTGAGCTGGCCGGAGCCGGCCGAGGTGGTGAGCCACGACGAAGGTCCGGGGTCGAATCGCCGATTCTTCGACGCTCCGATTTCCTTCGTCCACGTACCCGAGGACACCCTCAACAAGGCTTGTCGGTTCTCGGACCCTCTCGCATATCGACTCGCTATCGCTGATCTGCAGCGAACACTCGCCCAGCGAAGTGGGTCCATGTCATCTACGGAGAAGGTGAGGCAACTGTTGGAGAAGGACCTCGGACAGCGAACCAACCATGATGTTGCACAAGCATTGTCGATGTCGAGCAGCACGTTGAAACGGCGGCTTGCCGAAGAAGGAACCACCTACAGCAAGGTGCGCCAATCGCTGCTGTACGAGCACGCGATGCTACGGCTCCTCGACCGATCGGTTTCGGTCAGCGAGATCGCTACTGAACTCGGATACAGCGACCTCGCCAACTTCTCTCACGCCTTCAAACGCTGGACCGGACGCTCTCCGAAAGATTTCCGAAACCCACCACTCTCGGACGACGCGGATTCGACGTAGATCCCACAGAACGGGGTCGAGATCGGTGCCTCCGTTCGTCCGCGGACTGATCGATCTTCATCGCGGAGAGTTCGGAGACGTCGCCGCCTCCCTGCCGTGAGAAAGAAGAGTTTGTGCAAACCCGAGTACGAACCACTTGTCACTCGACGATGTCGGCCGGCACGCGTGTGGTCTCCGATTCGAGAAAGTCGACGAGTGCTTCCAACAGGCTGTCCGCGCGGGTTTCGACATCAGCGAGGACAGAGTCCACGTCATCGAGAAGACCGTGGGCGTGTCTACGTGCAAGCGTTCCGCGTTCGTAGTAGCCGGGGTCGAGCACGAGCCGCGGTACTGGATCCGATGCCGCGATCCGCTCCGGCTGTTGTGACCGCGCAGTGGGCTGCAGGCGGGTGGGCGCACGTCCGTCCAGGTGCGCTCGCACGATGTCGGCGACCGCACGCGACGTGAGCGGGGTCGCAGTCAACGGGGTGTGACCCCACCGGTCGATCGCAGTCGACAGCGGCTGTCGATCGGCCGAATCGACGTACCGGTCGTATCCTCCGATTCCGGTGCCGCCCACGGCATCGAGAGCGTCGGCGAGCATTCGGGTGCTCGGATACCGCGCGTGATGGCCGAGCACCTCCAACCAGCGCTGGTACACCATCCGCGGCGAGATACCCGTCCCCGTCAGTGCGAGGGAGGTGAGGATATGAACGCCGCGGCCTGAGTCGATACGAAGGGCGTCGATCCTCGGATCGGCGGTGACGTCGCATGCCCGCAGGGCCGCGATCTGGGTGTACGGCAGGCCGGTCGAGGCAACGACCAGGACGAGGGCATCTCGCCGCGCGAACAGTGCTGACGGCCAACCGGATTCGGGGAGACGCGCGATGATTCCGCCGATCACGGCTGCCAGCTCGTGCAGGCGCGCCGTGCGCGCCACGTCCAGCGCAGCCCGGACAGCCTCCGCGCGCCCCGGAGGGGGTAACAGGTGCCGGGAATGGGCGGCGTCGATCACCGCGATCCGGCGGCGTTGGGTCGTCGACGCGGCGGGGTGCGCGTGGAGGAACCGAGCAAGTGACTCCGGAGAGGCCGCCAGTGGTGGTTCGTCATGGGCGGTGCACCAGTCCTCGAACAGTGACCACGTGTGCCGATCGCGCTTCGGCACCGCCGCGTTCGCGATATCCGCTGGCCGTATCGAACCGGCGCGGTCATCGTGGTCAGCATCTGCCTCGGTCGCCCCGTCGCCGCTCACAGATGCAGTCACGCGCCCGGTCATAGACCGAGTTCGGTGACCGCGTTGCCGACCAGAGGTGCGTGCTCGCGGGCATATGTTTCGACCATTGCGGGTGTGGTGTGCCCGGTCTGGCGCATGATCGTGTGCGCATCGGCACCGTTGCGAAAGGCTTGCGTGACGAATCCTGCACGCAGAGAATGCCCGCCGAATTGGGCGACGGTGTCGGGGTCGTATCCAGCTCGAGTAGCTCGTCGACGGATCGCCGCATGTACCGCAGCCCCGGACAGCGGCGTATCGGAGATGTTTCCGTTCTTGCGGACAGACCGAAACAGAGGGGACCGTTTCTCGGCTGCAGGAAGGGTGCCGAGGCAGATATGAGACTCGAATTCCACTGCGCGAGAGAGCAGTCGAATGACCTCGACTCTGCCCCCGGAGTCGAACGCGGCGACGACCTGAAGCCACCGCACCCACGCACAGACCGGACATGACTCGTGGCGGCCAGTGAACGGTAATGCCTTCACTGCACCGGCACCGTCCTGGTCTGTCTTCGATTTGCGGATACGTACGTGCGCGCCGTCGAGACGGTCGCGGCGGATATCACGACACTCGAGAGCGACGAGTTCACCCCGCCGAAACGCGCCGGTGTAGCCCATCAGCAGCAGCGCGGTGTCACGCCGTTCGAGGACCTCCGACGCCCACCCGATCGAACTGCGACGCGCGTGGTCGACGATCGTGGTGATGTCGGAAGTCAACAGAGGCGCACGCGGATTGCGGGGTCGCTCCCCCGCCGACGCGTAATCCCGTCGGATACCGGAAACGGTGGCGCGCACCATCTCGTGGCCGCACGGGTTGTCGTGGCCAGTAGCGCGGTGACTATCGGCGATCGCGGCAACCCATTTACCGAACGTCGACGGTGCATATGCCCGCGTTCCCTCGACTGTGAGTGTGTCGGCCGCTCCAACGAGATAGGCAGCCACCGTCGCAGGGTGCGCCGGCAACGAGATATGTCCGGTGGCGGCGCACCAGGTCTCGAAGCGTCGCCACGCCGAAGCGTAGGCCCGCCGGGTCCCCGCGGAGCGTGACGCGGCCATCGATCGCTCGATCCGAGCCGCAACCTCGGGCGGCAAATCCGGAAACACGGCCGCAGTACCGCCCGGCAAGACAGCTGGAATCGCGGCCGAGCCGCCGGTGAGCTGGCGTTCTGTCATGGGCAGAACTGTATCGGGCACCTCCGACACAGTTTTCGGATTCAAAACACGCTCACCTGGCGATTCATCGAAGACGGTGCGGGAAGGAAAATTCTCGTGGGTCACCGCACACAAACCGTGGGTGACTACAGGGTGCGATCGAATTCCGCCTGAAAGCGCAGAGAAACGTGTGGCGATTGCGATCTAGCGCGCTTCAGTCCCAGTCCAGTCGAATACCGAGCTCGACGAAGGCATAGGCCAGCTCATCGACGTCATCTTCGGTGCGGCACCCCGTTCGAGCGAATCCGAACAAAGATCGGGCGGCATCGCTGTCGACGCGGGCGGCGGCGACAGCGGCATCGATCGCCGCAATCACACCGTCCCAAGCGCTGCGGGCGGGTACCGGACTGCGAGACCTCGTCGGAGCGGCCCCCGGATCGACCGGCTCGTACCGTCGCGGCCGCAGCAAGCAGGCATCAGCACCGCTCGCGGCTATCTCATCGTTCTCGACCGCATTGATCGCGGTCGCGGCAGCAAACAAAACCTTCGCTTGCTCGTCACACCGCAGTTGCTCGAACGGAACCCACGATGTCCGCAGCGGGCGAGAATGGCCGGTGGACTTCCAGATCGCGCTCAGTGGCTTCGCCCACCATCCGGTGCGGACCAGCGGTGTCGATACCTCGTCGACGACGGTACGCAGCAGCCTGAACCACACTCCGGCATGAACACGGCCTCCGCCGAGCTCGACCGACCCGCACGTCAACGCGACGGCGGTGCGTCTGTCGATTTCTGCGACGACTGCCGGTACGGGTATCGGTGGTGCGTGTTCGTCCGAGCCTGGCGGTGTCCTGTCCCAAAAGACCAGTCGGCCGGGTATGACAGCACAGAATTCGAGCCGGCAGAGGTGTTTCGTGCAGCTGGTCAGCATCGGGTACTGATGAGCCATCATGACCGCGATGTCGGCGTCTGTGTCGAGGTCGTCGATACACAAGGGGCATGCCCGCGTATCGAGCTTGCTCACCCAGGGAAGCCACGTGCCGGCGGGCGGTGCGCGTCGACGTCGATCTGACCTTGCCAGACCCGCCGGTAGTAGGACAGAGAACTGATGGACGTAGGTGTCGAAGTCGCATCCGCCGGGGTCGGTGCTGTCGAGCAGCCAGGGCGTACCGCCCGCCAACGTCATCTCACGCAGCCGTTCCGCTGTGCAGGTGCTCCTCTGGGCAAGCGCGGATAGCACCGGCTCGGGTGTGTAGCGGTCGAGGTCCACGCCCGAAGTGTCGACACCGAGCCCGTCGAGAAGATCCGCTGTACCGATCAACGAATACAGTCTGCTAGTCCGGGCAAGCCACGACATCAGAGTCTCACCAGGTAATGGTTGCGGGTGCAGCGGCCACCGCGGATGCCCACTGTGGTCGAACGCTGTAGGCGCTGGCGAGGCATCGGCTGATGTCATGCCAGATGCCGTTCGAAGTGGCGACGGCGTTCGGTGGGCCCGGAGTAGGCAGTCTGCGTCAGCACCTGCGAGGTGATCGCTTCCTCGCCAGCCTCTATTGCGGTCACTGCGGCCGCGGTCAACAGCGTGGCCAGTTCGCCGATGGTGCCCTCACACCGGGTGAGGAGGTAATCGGTCATCTCCGCCGACGTCAGGTGCGAGGGCGCACGCAACGGGAAGCTGGCGGTGAAGCTCGCCAGCAGGGAGCGGGTGTCGATGTCGTTGGTCCAGATCGGCAGCGTCATGGGGTGAAAACGGTTCTCCAACTGTGCATCACTACGGATCGCGAGGTACGCCTCTCGGGTGCCCACTCCGACAAGAGGAATCCGCAGTTCGTTGCCTAGAAACCGCAACAGGTTCAGGAATTCTCGGCGCACGTTGTCGCGGCCGGCGAGAACATTGTGGAGCTCGTCGATGATCAGCATCCGAACCCCGGTCGCTCGCAGCAGCGAGATTGCTTGCTGTTCGAGTTCGTGGACTCGGCTCCGCGGGCGGATCGGCGTTCCGAGTGCAGCAAGCATCGCCAGGTAGAACCGTGCGGGTGCTGGGTCTGGAGGCATCTGCATACACAACACCGGTATCTGCTCGCGATCGGGCAAGCTGACAGCAGGGTGCGCACGCCGGAACTTCTCGATGATCATCGACTTGCCGTTGTTCGTCGGTCCGATCAGAAGCACGTTCGGCATACGTTGCCGATCCGGCCACACCAGCAACGTCTCAAGATGCTCGATCACCGACCGTGCACGCGGATACCCGATCCACCGTTCAGTACGAATATGCCTGATGCGTTGCGCGGCAGGAAGAACCGCAATCGATCTGACCGAACTTCGCAGGTGGGTGAGGTCCGCACGAACGACGTCGATGTCTTCGCAACTACGGTCGTCATCGTCGCCGGCGGGAGCGTTTCGGGGGTCGTGGTTCATCCATTCACCACTCTTCGATGTCGTCGAAGATCGGAACCGGCACGTCGTCGGTGCCTGGGCCGAGCTCGGGCGGGCTCTGCGTGTCCGGTGGTGTGGTGATGCTGCTCAGATGAGAACGGCGAGTGCGATTACGGCGGGCCCGCTTGGTGTACCTCTGTGCGGACGTGGCTATCTGACGCATCTGCTCGATCATCGCGAACAGAGCGTGTTCGTCGATACTTGCTCGGCCTTGTTCTCGAAGGCGCACCACCGCTGCCCGGTGTTCCCACGCTGTCACGGCCGGATGTGACATCGTCCGGTATGGCACCTCGACGTACCCGCCGCCGCTGTCGGGGTCCAGGACCCACACCCTGCTCAGATCACGTGGATCACGCCGGATAACGAACTGACCCAACTTCTCTCGCCTGGCGATCCATGGTTTCAGCGCGTTCGAGAAGTACTGGATGTGGTCGATGACGAACCCTGTCCGGGTCAGTCGGCGCCGGATGACGGGGAGGAAGTCCACTAAGAATGCGGTCTCATCCACCACTGTCGAGCTCGCCAGAGCGGTATCGGCGTCGGTGCTGCTGGTCCACTGCGCAGCCGGGCTCCGGCTCAGGCCGGTGTGCACGTCCGCGTGATAGGCCGCGATCGCCAAAATCAGCCAGCGTTCCAGTTCTCGTAACGTCAGAGCTGCCGCGCCCTCCGAGTCGTAGCTGCCCCGCTGCGTTGGATTCGAGAACGTGGTGCCAGGGAGCTCGTGAACCTGGGTCATGACGGTGCCGATGATGCGTTCGACAATCCCGCCGTATTGCGGCCTGCCGGGTGGGCGGTAGCCGAGGTCGATACCGTGTTGCTCGCAACCCCGCCGTAGCGCTTCACTTTTGAACTCGGCGGCGTTGTCGACGTACAAGGCGCGCGGCTTTCCGGCCATCGGCCACCGCACATCCGCGCCGAGCCCCAGAGCGTCGATCCATACGCTTTTGTCCGAGCACACCCGGCCCAGACACAACCCGACCGACACTGCGGACGGCGAGTCGAGTGTGACCACGAAGCCCGGCACGCAGCGGCTGAAGACATCGATAGCAATCGTGAGATAAGGACGTCCGATCGGCACCCGGTCGTATTCGTCGACGATCATCAGATCGACCACGGTGTGATCGATCTGGACTTGCTGGAGAACCGCCGTCACCGGCGGCGGGACATCGCCAGCGGATTGCCGCGATCGAGCGGCATCCGGTCCGCCACGTGACCGTGCGACGCGGCCCGGGTGCATTGCTGCGATCCGCGCGGCGACTGTGTTGCGGGCTGGAATAGGGAGTCCCGCACGGTGACAGGCCAGCGCGATATGTCGATGCAGTGCGGCGACACTGAGCTTCTGGCGAGCCAGAAACTCGCGGTTGATGTGCTCGGCGATCACTTCTTCCACCTCGGCCGGCACGCGGGAACGGCCGCGCCCGCCTGCAGGAGCGGAGACCAACAGATCTGTGACCGACCCTCCCCCATTCCGGAGCTTGGACAACAGCACGTACACACGCCGGGGCGAGACCCCCAACTGCTGTGCTGCATCCTCGACCACTGCGGTGCCGATCGAGGATCGATCCGCTAGTTCGCTGAGCACTGCGAACCGTGACCGTGCCTGCTCCCACTGCTCGGCCGACGCGGTCAGCACACCAGTCTCTGCGACGTCGAACTTGTCCGCGTCCATCGCAGCCTCCGAACGCCAGGCCTGTGTGATCGACCGATTGTGCAGTCCACTTCTGCAGTCAGAATGTCAGAAGACGACTGCAATCGGAGGTAAAACCCCAGGAAATTATGACGCCCACTTCTGAAACTGACATTGGGCTACGCGAGGGTCTCGACTACCGATCAGAGCGTCGATCCGCAGAGCGACGCTCTGAGCGCTGCCGGCTGTTTCAAGGTCTGGACCGAAACCGCGTCCGGTGCAACCACCACCCGGCCGCAACTGACGGATCTACTCTCCCACCTACGCGACGGAGACACCCTGGTCGTCTGGCGCCTGGACCGGTTGGGGCGCTCACTCCCCCATCTACTGCAGACCGTCGAAGATCTTGCCGCCCGCGGAGTCGGCTTCAAATCGTTGACCGAAGCGATCGACACCACCACCTCCGGCGGGAAACTCATCTTCTCCATCTTCGGAGCACTGGCAGAATTCGAACGCAATCTGATCCGGGAACGGACTCAGGTCGGTCTCGCCGCAGCCAGGGCGCGTGGCCGTACCGGCGGCCGGCCGCCGAAGATGACCTCCACGAAACTCGCACAGGCACAACGGATGCGGGAGAACGGCATGCATCTGACCGACATCGCCGAAATCATCGGTGTCGGCCGAACCACTCTGTACAGGCACCTGAAGTGAACTACTGCAGCGTTCGTTCGCGCGGCTACTCGGTGAGATTACCGGGCCTACGATGCTCCTGCTTGAACTGGTCGGTTGTGAGCTTGATTCGGTCGGGTCGCGTCACTCGTATCGGCTCGCCAGTGTCAGGATCAACCGGAATGTAGTCGCCGTACACCCCTGAATCGTGCCCGGACGAGAATGAACCGTGCCGGGTTTGATGCCGCATCCGTTTTTGTGAAGGATGCAGATCATGCCCAAGCGTTACCCACTCGAGCAGCGTGAGCGAGCCGTCAAGATGGTCCTCGATCACCTCGACGAATATCGGTCCGTCTACTCCGCATGCCAGGTGATAGGCCCGAAACTCGGCATTGGTGCCGAATCGCTGCGGAACTGGACCAGGCAAGCCCAGGTCGATGCTCAGGAGGTGCCCGGAGCGAGCACCGCGGAGCAAATGCGGATCAAGGAACTCGAGCGTGAGAACCGAGAACTCAAGGAAGCCAACGAAATTCTGAAGTCGGCATCGATTTTCTTCGCGAGGGAACTCGACCCTCGCCGCCGCTGATAGTCCAGTTCATCGACGACATGCGTGCACAAAATTTCAGGGTCGAGTCGATCTGCCGAGTGCTCACCACACAAGGAATCCAGGTCGCCCCACGCACATACCGCAACTGGAAAACCTCACCACCATCTGCAAGGACGATCACCGACGCCCACCTCACCAAGGAACTGCGGTCCACGATCGGCACTGCCGAAGGGCTCTACGGCCGACGAAAGATGACGGCTTATCTGCGCCGCAAAGGCCACCACGTCGCTGCCTGCACCGTCGACCGTTTGATGCGCGACGAAGGACTGAACGGGGTGGTCAGAGGCAGACAGCACCGAACCACGATTCCAGGCGGCAAGGACAGCCGGCGGGCACCAGACCTGCTCGATCGCGATTTCACCGCTGAAGCTCCGAACCGCACATGGGTTACCGATTTCACTTATTGCCGAACGTGGGCGGGGTTCGTCTACGTCGCTTTCGTGATCGACTGCTTCTCCCGGGCAATCGTCGGCTGGCATGCCTCGACAGTGAAGGACACGGGCATGGTCACCACGGCCTTGAAGATGGCGTTGTGGCGACGCGATCACGGTGGACATCGGGTCGGTGATGGGTTGATCCATCACAGCGATGCCGGTAGCCAATATGCATCTATTTCCTTCGCGGAAACGCTTGTGTTGGAAGGGATTGCAGCTTCAATTGGAAGTGTCGGCGACGCCTACGACAATGCCCTCGCGGAGTCGACGATCGGACTGTTCAAGACAGAAGCGGTTTCCAAGAGTAGTCCCTTTCTGCAGGGCCCGATCAAGACGATCGACGACATCGAATTCGCGACGATGGAGTGGGTGGATTGGTTCAATACCCGCCGTCTGCACAGCACCTTGGACTATGTCACTCCGGACGAGTTCGAGGCCGTCTATTACTCTCAATTATCGATTCTCCAGCCGGAGATGTCGCCAGCATAGGAGCGGCAAGAAACCCGGCACGGTTCAGAACGCGCGATTCTCCCGTTCTGCTTTGTGGTGGGCAAGCAGTCTTTCGTTCCTGGCACGGCGCTCGCGAATCATCTTGGACGTTGTCCACTTTTCGTAGCTGAAGGCAAAAATCAAGAAACCAACAACAAGTCCGCCGAATACGAGGGCAACTATCCAGAAAAGGTGCACGGCAGAATTTCACAGGTCGCAAGAACCCGAGATGGTCGACGCGAATGCGTCAGCGCAACCCGCGGGAACACCTGCTTACTCCTTCATCGACGAGTACATTCCGTTCGCTGGATTGGATGGATACTTCTGGTTCGTCGACACCCGCCCGGGTCCGATACACGGGTGCGTTACCGAATACAGCCGCGACTCGAGCGACGAGGACGGCCCCAAGTGGGTGTCTATCAGTGCCATGCTGACAGACCTCGCCGACAGCCTGGCGGGTGAGACCGTCTTCGATCGCATGTGGCTGTCGTCTGTCACCGATGGCGAAATCGACTGGCGGATAAGACGTTAGTGAGCACGTCCTCGATGCGGGTTGTGAGGTCGACGTTTTCGTGCAGGATCGCTGATGCGTTGACGGCTCCGAGGGTGCCGGCGCACAGGTTCCAGGCGAGTCGGTGTGTGGTGGGCGTGTTGGTGAGTTCGCCGTCGGTGATGGCGGTGTCGATGATGTCATTGACGGCGTCGACCCAGTGTGCGAAGCCGGCCGCGTTGTCGATGGTGGGTTCGAGGGTGAGTTTCATTCCGGCCCGCACGTTGGTGTCCTCGGCAATCCGACGAGCGAGGGACGTGAAGATCGCTGCCAGCTTCTCCCCTGCCGTGCTGCTCGAACCGCATGTCAGTGCTTCACTGATGGTGTCGTCGAGGGTGCGGTTCCAGTCCGAGATGAGGTGTTCTGCGATCGCTTCTTTGGATGGGAAGTGGTAGTACATCGCGCCTTTGGCGAATTTTCCGGTAGCGCTGATGGTGTTGATGCTGGTGTTGCCGTAGCCGTCGGTGTCGAAATGCCGGGCTGCGACGGAGATGATCGCTTCCCGTGTTCGCACTGCGCGGTCCTGCATTGTCGAGTTCTTACTGCCGGGGACGCGACCTATCCGGTGGGTTGTCGTGGTGGCAGCGTTTTCCGGGGTATCTGCCGGTTCGTTGGGGCTGTTCACAGAGATGCTCCTTCGACCATGCGGACGGCGGCCGGGTCCGTTCCACGCCACATCAGCAGTAGATCATCGACCCGCCTGCTGATGGTCTGGTTCTCGTCGAAACTGGCGGCAACCTGCACAGCGCCGACGAATCCGGCACCGAGTGTGTCTGCGAGCCTGGACATGCTTTTCGCGCAGTCGAGGGCGCCGGAACGACTCGCGTCGACGACGATCGGTTCGATCGCAGCGGTCCACGCTTCGTAGGTGGCGCGGGCGCCGCTGAGCGACTGATCGACGGACAGGATGAGGCCGGCGCGGATGATCGCCTCGTTTTGGGTGCGGCGGGCGAGTTCGCGGTAGATCATCAGTACTTGCCGGTCGGCGGGTTGACCGGTTGCGATCGCTTTCCCGACTGTCGTAGTGACTGCGTCGGACCAGCGGCGAAGCATCTCCCTCGCGATGGATTCTTTCTTCGAGAAGTGGAAGTACATCGCTCCCTTGGTGACCGGGGCGAGTGTGACGATGTCGTCGATGGTGGTGCCCGCGTATCCCGTTTGGCTGAACAGGGTTGCGGACGCTTCGAGGATCGCTTCTCGGGTGATTTTCGCTCGCGGCTGCATCGGTGGGCGGCCTGTTTTTCCGTGGTCGATGCCTTCGGATAGCTCGTTATGATCGTTCATTGGTCACAGATGCTTTCTGTGGTCATCGGCCCTGACGGTGTTACAGCACCGCCAGGGCCACCCTTTTATTGGTGCGTGCGGGTCAAACGGTGGTGAGTTCGCTGCGCATCGGGTTCTCGGCGGCTCGCAGGTCGGGCAATGGTGGACTGTCGAAGCCTGCTTCTCGGGCTGCGGTATCGAACTTCTCGTACCGGCGCCATGCGGTCGATGTCGCGACAGGCGGCTTCGATTCCAAAGCGATGGTCTCCCACGTGAGGTTCGGGTTCGTGAGCTTGCGGACTGCTGTATCTTTCACGTTCTTCGCGAGATTCGACCGGGCGATGAAGGCCATGAGGTCGTCTATGTCGGCATCCGTGTCGGCCTGTGCTTCTTCGGCGTCGCGGCGGTCTGGGGACTCCGCAGCGGTGTCTTGGGAGTCGAGGATCTCGTCCAGGTCGTTCATCGTTTCGTCCACGAAAAAAGGTTCCGCAAAGTCCGCAACAGCGTCCTCGTGGCCGGCCTTCGCATCCGCCGTTGTTGCATCTACGTCTAGATCCGACTCCCGATGCTCCGCAATATTGGGGGCGAACTTCTCGCGAGGCGGAGGGACGCGAATCGGTCCCCGACCTACGGTGAGGTCAGACGCAATACTCGTTGCATCCTCACTGTCGGTGGCACTTTCGACGATCGCACGGTAAGCGGCGTACGCCATTCCGACTGCCTTCACCAAGATCGTGATTCCGTGCGTGAACGCCAAGACCAGGGCCGGCGGAATGATCGCTATCGCCGCCGCAATGGCCGGTGCCAGTGGAATGAAACCAAGGTCTCCCCCACCATCGATCGACTCCTGCGCGGCGATTGCTGCGTGATAGGCGTGATAGGCGTTTCCGAGGATGCTGATCACGACGACGCTGACTGCGAGGGCGATGTAGAAGCCTCTGTCGCGCTTGTTCATGTTGAGCTTGCTGATGATGACGATCGCGATGGTGGCGCCGAGGATGGCGCTGTCGACGATCGCAGGGAAGATCCAAGTCAGGTGTTCGGGGATCAGCGCTTGCCGTGCGAGGTCGCGTTGCACGGCGAAGGAAAGTACGAATGCGCCGGTGGTGATACCGAGCGCAATGACGATCGCGAGGGCGAGTGCGGCGAGCAATGCGCCTAGCTGAATACGAGCTGCCCGAAGGCTAAAGTCGGTCATGACTGGGTTCTTTCCTAATTGGTGTGTAGAAGCACGGACCGACGGGCTGCAACGCTCACGCTGGTCTGATGTTTCTGCCGGTGCACTGCCCGGCCGACTCCCGGTTTTTTCCCGGCGCACACGACGCCCTCTGGAAGAGAGACAGCGCCAGGCAGTGCACCATTCGACGTGGTGAAATGTCGTGGTACGAGCCCGCCACAGGGTCGATCTCTTCTTCTGCATTCCCGAGCCGTGAGCTCTTCGGCAGATCGAGTGCCCTGCGGTGCGCTGGTGACACGAACGGCTGGTGAGATGACGGACCGTCGAGTCCTGCAATTAGGTCGCCGCGTGCACCACACGGGTTCGCAACCTGCACATCGACACTGGGAGGCGCGGTGGGACTGTACTGCGGAATCGATTGGGCCGAAAACCATCACGACTTCGCAATCCTCAACGACCTGGGCGAAGTCGTGAGCCGGGGACGAGTCGACAACGACGCCGCCGGGTTCGCCCGACTGCTCGAGGCATTCGCCGAAGCCGGCGACACCGCCGAAAACCTGATCCCGGTCGGGATCGAAACCGACCACGGCCTGTGGGTCGCCGCACTCCGAGCAAGTGGCCGGGTGATCTACCCGATCAACCCACTCGCCGCCTCCCGGTACCGGTCCCGGCATTCGGTCTCCGGATCGAAA
Organism: Rhodococcus sp. MPR-R1B; assembly: GCF_058793255.1. Classification (NCBI taxonomy): domain Bacteria; kingdom Bacillati; phylum Actinomycetota; class Actinomycetes; order Mycobacteriales; family Nocardiaceae; genus Rhodococcus; species Rhodococcus sp. MPR-R1B. Next base: position 29,570 of record NZ_JBXAFO010000021.1, on the reverse strand, counting down.
TCCGATTCCGCCGACGCGGTCATGCTCGCGAATATCGTGCGCACCGACGCCACCGCACACCGTCCGTTGCCGGCCGACACCGACAGCGCTCTGGCCATCCGGGTTCTCGCCCGCGCCCAGCAAGACGCGGTCTGGTCCAGGCAACGCTTCGGCAACGAGGTCCGCTCGCTCCTCAAAGAATATTTCCCGGCAGCGTTGACCGCGTTTCAATCCCTCGAAGACGGACTGACCCGCCCTGATGCCCGAAGCGTGCTCGCTGCGGCTCCGACCCCGACCGCAGCTGCCGCCCTGACCCGGCCCCAACTTCGGGCGGCGCTCAAGAGGGCGGGACGCTCCCGATTCCTCGACCGAGACGTCGAACGACTGCGGGGCATCCTGCGCACCCCGGCGCTTCGCCAGCCACCGCAGATCGAAGCAGCGATGGGAATCAGTCTGATGGCCCTGTTGCGGCAGTTCGACGCTGCCTGCGCAGCCGCCGAGACCCTCGCCGCACACGTCAGCGTGCTCTTCTCCGAACACCCCGATGCGAAGATCATCACCAGCTTCCCCGGGCTGGGGCCACTGGCCGGGGCCCGAGTTCTCGCCGAGATCGGTGACGACCGGAACAGGTTCGCCACCGCGCGTGGCCTCAAGGCCTACGCCGGCGCCGCCCCGATCACCCGTGCCAGCGGGAAAAAGACCTTCGTCCTGCACCGGCACGTCAAGAACCGAAGACTGGCTGCAGCAGGAACGATCTGGGCGTTCAGCGCCCTCCAAGCGTCCCCCGGAGCCAGGCGACATTTCGATGCCCGACGCGCAGGCGGGGACTGGAACCACCAAGCTCAACGACACCTGTTCAACCGATTCCTCGGCCAACTCCACCACTGCCTCATCACCCGCGAATTCTTCGACGAATTGCACGCATTTCCACCTCCCCTCCCGATCGCGGCTTGACTCCTACACCCCGTGAGATGTCTTCCAGGGGTTTCCCGGTCTGGAGCCTCGTCGGGTGCAACCGGCGAGGCTCCTTCGATGTGAGGGTCAGTCGTCTGAGATGGGGCGCCCGCTGGGAAGTGCGCCGGTCTCTGCTTCGTACTGGTTTCCGCTGTTGTGCGCGGTTTCCCGGCGTTCTGCCTCGGCCGCTAGTGCTTTCTCTACGAATTGCGACCAGGATTTGTCGTCCTCAAGGTGGCTGGTGTTTCGGTAAGCGCCTCGGGCGCGACTGAATACGACTTGATCGACGTAGACCGTAATACGTTTGGGCTTGGGCTTTTCCACAGCTGTCGGCGTGGGCTGTGGAGGCGGCGGGACCTGTGTGGCCGTGCGGTTGGACCTCTGCATTCGAGACAGGTCACCAGTCACGTTCCGCGGAGGTAGCGCCGTGAGCTTTCGTTCGGGCCGGTCATTCATACCCGTGCTTCCTCTCTTTCCGCTGTTGCAACACGGGTGACAACTTCTTGCGCAACTGCAAAGAGGTCGTCTGCAACGGATTTGGACGATTTCGGTGCGAGAGTCTGAGGCTCGGCGTTGCCTTTGATGACGTCGTACCATTTCGGGCCGCTTCGGACGACTGCGTCGAGTTCGGCTGCGAGCATGCCTCGCTCGCGTGTTGCTTGGGCTGTCGCTTCTGAGTGACGAACGGTGGCAGTGAAAACGACGTCGTCGTTGCCGAACGCCTCTGCAATTGCAGACCTGGCTTGCTTGAGCACGGTTTTCGCTGATGTACCGACGGCTACGAGAACGACGCCTAGTAGGTCGAGGTCGGGGTTGATTGCAGCGACAGCGTCGATGCGTAGTGCAACGGCTGCCATCCCTTTTCGGCTGGACGCATCGGATTTGACGGGCACGAATGCCCATTTTGCGGCGGCTAGCGCTGCTGTCTGCAAGGTTTCGTCGCCGGGGGGGCAGTCGATGAGGATCATGTCGTATGCGGGCGCCATTGGAGCAAGAACCCTCGCGAGGGCAAGTTTTGCGCCATCGGGATCTTTGGATGCCATAGCGGCAAGCGCTGCTGTTGCTTGTTCGAGGTGAACTCCCCCAGGGAGAACATCGAGATTAGCGCGAACATTTTCGATGGGTTTTGCGTCACCGCCGAAAGCGATTGCGCTAGCAAGCGACCTTCCCTGGTCATCGCCGGTTTCACTGGTGTACCCGAGGTCTTCGGCGAGGTTCCCCTGAGGGTCGAGGTCGACGAGCAGAATTTTCTGCCCCGACGCTGCCAGTTCTCCACCGACGTTAGCTGTCAGGGTCGTCTTTAGGACACCACCCTTGCCGTTGATTACGGCGATCACCCTTTTGCGTGTTTCGTGAAAGTCGGTCTGCATTGCTCTCCCTCGACATCGCTGGCACATTTGACGGTATTATCAGCATTCCACGCCATCGCCAGCAATGCAATCAATAGCAGTAATGCCAGTATTGCTGCTATCGACCATCGGCCAGGTCGTAGCAACACCTCTGGCCTCAAAACCAGCAATAGCAGCAATGCTGGCATTACACACGGTTTCGCCGTGGCAGCGCCTTGAACTGCATGTTTTCAATAGCAGTATTACTGTCATTACGGCAGGCGGGGTGCGCAGAGAATCGAAACAAGCCGAGACTGCCACGCCAACATTGACGGCATTACTGGTGTTACTGGGATTACAGGTCGCCCGAGCTCACCCTCAGCTCTTCACTGCTATTGACAGTAATGCTGGCATTTCTTCAGTTTGGCGCAATGGCGCAAAATGCCTGGACGTGAGGCGGAGAACGCCACGGCTCGACGACTACACCACCCGTTCGACCGCACCTCCGCGGCCCGCACGTAGGTCGCACCTCTCACTCGACATTTCAATCGAGCAACGTCAGCATGAGTCAATTTTGCGCACCCACCCAACTAAGCCCGTTCCGCGAAACCACCGTTCTCGCATAATGCCAGTATTGCTGCTATCGGCCATCGGCCAGGTCGTAGCAACACCTCTGGCCCCAAAACCAGCAATAGCAGCAATAGCAGCAATGCTGGCATTACACACGGTTTCGCCGTGGCAGCGCCTTGAACTGCATGTTTTCAATAGCAGTATTACTGTCATTACGGCAGGCGGGGTGCGCAGAGAATCGAAACAAGCCGAGACTGCCACGCCAACATTGACGGCATTACTGGTGTTACTGGGATTACAGGTCGCCCGAGCTCACCCTCAGCTCTTCACTGCTATTGACAGTAATGCTGGCATTTCTTCAGTTTGGCGCAATGGCGCAAAATGCCTGGACGTGAGGCGGAGAACGCCACGGCTCGACGACTACACCACCCGTTCGACCGCACCTCCGCGGCCCGCACGTAGGTCGCACCTCTCACTCGACATTTCAATCGAGCAACGTCAGCATGAGTCAATTTTGCGCACCCACCCAACTAAGCCCGTTCCGCGAAACCACCGTTCTCACGAGGAATACTTGCGCCATGGGGTATTTCATAGGACGCGTTGTGGTCGTTACCGGCGCGGGAGCGGGAATCGGGCGGCAACTAAGCATCCAACTGGCCGCCCAAGGCGCAAAGCTCGCGCTAATCGACGTCAACCAAGGTGCCCTAGAGGAAACGGTCGAGCTGGCTGGAATCAGCGCCGACTCGGTGATGATCTCGGCGACGGATGTCACGGACCGAGAAGCGATGGGGGAGTGTGCCGCGGCAACGCTCGCCCAGTTCGGGCATGTTGATGCGATCTTCAATAACGCTGGCGTTCTGTATTCCGGAACCGTGGAGGATTCCGACTACCCAGACATCGAGCACGTGATGAATGTCGACTTCTGGGGCGTAGTTAATGGGTCGAAAGCCTTCTTGCCGTACATTATTGCGTCGGATCGTGGGTCCATCGTCAACATCTCATCGGCCTTCGGTCTCATGGCCGCGCCTGGTTACTCGGCCTACAACTCCGCGAAGTTCGCGGTCCGCGGGTTCACCGAGTCGCTCCGCCAGGAGATGCTTCTTCATCACCGGCAGGTAACTGTGATTTGTGTGTTTCCCGGAGGAATCAAGACTTCAATTGCACGTACAGCGCGTGTGGCGACAACTCTCGACCATTCGGAAGTCGTCGAATCCTTTGAGGGTTCCATCGCGAGAACGGATCCAGCGGCCGCTGCCAAAACGATTTTGCGCGGTGCGGAACGGCGCCGACCTCGAGTGCTGATCGGTAAAGATGCCCGCATCGTCGATCTACTAACTAGGACTGCCAGTTCGGGCTACCAACGGATCATTCCAGCACTGAAGTCCGGCTAGTACTTTTGGCGGATGCCCAGGTCAGCGCCGTCCGCTGAAGGACTAAATACCTGTAACGGGAAGTTACGTTAAGTTTGTTTTGTCGAGTAGTGTTCCTCTGTTCGCATCCGCGGGGAGAGGAACTACGTAGTGGCAACAAAGTGGTTGTTGATTGAGTCGATCGGCGGCGCGACACCGTCGATCATCGGTCTGGGGAGTACTCCTCGAAAGTTCACACCGTTGGACAAATTCTTCAAAAGCAAGGATTCCCTCGACGAGGTTTACAGCGTGATTGCCGAGGTCATGGCGTCGCCTGACCGCGTAGACAGGGTCACGGCTGATGGCCGCCGGCGTGTCGTTGTGGAGCCGTTGGTGACGTTCTCAGGACGCCTCCATGGCATGTACCTATGGACTGGCGGACCAGACGAAGTCGTTCCCGACAGGGACCCGGCCGGAGCTTGGTTGTTCAACCTGACGGCGAGCAAAGCCAGCGGAAGCAACGATCTGCTCGACTTGTACGGCGTTCCTGAGGATGAGCGACATACCGAGAAAGCAATGGCCGGCGCCTTCACCCGTCTCGTGACCAATCGCGATGAGGGCGAGGCTTTGTCGAAGATCATCCACTCGGCTCCCGGGACCATTCACCAAGCGGTGTGGACAGTGAGGCGAGATGACGACGAGCTGCGTGCCGCCCACTTTTCGTGCCGAATGCTTGAAGAAATCGATCCTGCGTCCGGCAGGTCAGAGGTCATTTTGCGAGGAATAACGCAAGACATCGGCCCCGCGATCGACGTTGCGGCGGCTCCGCCCCCTGTGGTTCTTGAATACCGGGTCCTCGAGGCTGCGACGGAGGAGGGGGAGTACCGAGCGATCGTCAACCTCAAGACGCTGCAACTCATTCGGTGGGTAGGCGATCCGATGCCAGACTTGGCGTGGGAATCAGTGGATGACCAGGTTAAACCTGGTATGCATCCCGAGGACTTGCCTGTGGCGCTAGAGATGTCTGCGGGTTTGGCGCGGGGCAAAACGCAAGGCACCGTCCGGTTCAGACAGCTCGATGGGAAGTGGAAAGCCTGTGATGTGCGGGCGACATTGATGATGCTCGACCAGCACACCACCGCTGGCCTGGTCATGGTCCGCGCTGCTGCGGATTCGTAGCTTTTCACCAGTTGTCGATGCGGCGCTGACGCGCGCACAGTTCTGCGCGCGCGTCAGCGGCAGTTTTCCGCTCAGCGATCTGTCTGCGGCGGCGGACTTCCGCAGCATCCGGAACAGCTGCCATCGCTGCCCGGCGGCCGGGGGAGTCCTCGGTCGCGGCCATTGCGTAACGCGCACGTTCGGCCTCGAACTGCGAGGACTGTCGTTCACGTTCAGCTTTTGCCTGCTCAGCGGCAATTTGAGCGAGAACATGCGGTGAGAAAGCGAGATCCTGCTCCTTCATGAGCCAACGGATAAACGCAATTGGATACTTCGGGTCCGGTGCCATCCTCCTGGACTTGCCCCATGCGTCGATCGTGTCGTTGAGATCCGCTGCGGTCCAACCGTGTGCGGCTGGTTCGGCCAGTGCGGGTGCCCAACCTCGGGCCCTGTGTTGGCGAGCCCAAGCGGGAGTTCGTGGGTTTCCGAGCCACTTGGATGCGAGCAACAGGCCCTTCCGGATGGCTTCGGCCTTCTCGACGTCTGCCTTGGATTCCTTGCGCCGCGAAGCGGCTCGTTTATCCACAGATCGTTTTGTAGTAAGTACCTCTCTACGAGAGGTAGGGATAGAAAACTGACCCCTGCGGGGGTGGGGTGCCATTTGTATAGATCCGTCGACGACGATGCGGGTGTTATCCACAGGCTTACGTGGGTGCAGCGCCCAGACAGATGCCCAGCCACGCGACTTGTCATCAAATCTCCACGACGCCATACGTTCACCTTTGCGGCGTAGTCGGCCACGCAATACCTCCGTGGCTACCCGAAGTAGTTTGAGCGTTTGACGGGCTCGCTGAACGGTCCGCTCTCCGAGCCCTGTTCGCTCGACGAGTGTGGCAATGGATAGACGCGAGCTGCGGCCGGAATCGAAATCAGCAGCACCGGCCATGACTTTCGCGACCGCCAACAACGACTTAAGACTGATCCCTCCGCCGGCGACACTGCCTGCCTTCGACGTCTTGACGAGCTCGGGGCGGATGCGGTTGTACTCCGCGGTGTAGGCGCAGCGGACGACGATCTCGACCCAGTGCTGGGCTCCGCGCCATGAGGCGATACCGCCGTATGCGCCGGGCTCCAATTCGAGCGTGACCTGGCAGTACCTTCGGCAAGCTGCCTCCGGGCCACCGAGCGCGTTGACGAACATCGGGGTCAGTGAATGGCATTGGTGCCCGTGCACATGGCCAGATACAGCGCGAGGCGTACGAGCTGTGCCGTACCGGCGCCGCCTGGGGCTGCTACCGCAGTACGGGCGTAGTACGGATGTAGGCGCGTGCTCGTGAACAGCGACACGCAGAGAAATCATTGAAACTTCATCAGGCCACGATGTAGCCTGAGACCTGTCCGCCAAGACAGTCCCTTCGGGGATATAGCAGTACCGCTGAGAAACGAGCGTCTAACTCGAATCTCACCAACTTCGAAAAACCCTCGACCCCGCCCGGTTCGGGGGTTTTTTGTTGTAGTCGGTGCGCTACAGCTAACGATGTGTGGTTGTCACGGCATCCCCCGCCCGGGTTTGCCGTCTACGCGACGTTCGTTACGCGGTGAGCTGCAAAACCTCCTGGTCAAGTTCGACGACAAGATTCTTATGGCCAGTGGTGGCCGCCAGCAGATCTGCGACGTATTGGCTGACGGAGCTGACTCCGGCCGCCTTCCGCCGCTTTTCCAGCTCTGCGTACACCGGATCTGGAACGCGACTCACAACCCGGGTTCGATCACCCTTGCTTGGTGTGGGCATGCTCTTCTCCCTTCGGCCCGACCTTGCTCCTAGCGATGCAGTGCCAGGTTCCCGTTCATCCTGTGCCAAGATCGCGCAATCGTCACGGTGACACGCCGAAGAAGTGCCGAACTTCGATGTTTGGGTGGAATTATGGGGAGATTTTTTAAGAATCGCGGAAGCGTGTCGCACGCGCTTGACGGTTGTCGCGATCGCGCTGCCAGACCTCAGCGACCAGCTCGGGCGTGACCTTGTACAGCTCCGCAAGCTGCGCAGCCCTGGTCTCGTCGTACTCTTTGCGCCCTTTTTCGATTCGGCCGAGAAGCGTCGCCGAAATTCCGAGAGCTTCGGCAGCTCGCCCTTGAGTCATGCCGGCTTGGGCGCGCAGATCACTGAGGCTAAGTTGGTCATTCGGAATCGGCACAAGGTCAGCAACGGTCAGTCGCAATTCGGCCGCAACCTTGGCTAGCAGCTCGGGAGTTGGTGCCGCACGACCCGTTTCCCATGCAGAGACGGTCTGCTCGGAGACACCAGCGGCGTCAGCCAGGTCTGCAATATTCGCCTTGCGCGCCAGTCGATAGCGCCGCAACCTAGCAGCACTAAAGCCTCGAACAGCACTCCGCGACACGCCTACTCCAAGCTCTCGAGAACCATCCCCGTGAGTCATTGTGTCGCTCCTTCACCTCGCCAACTCGCACTAGTGTTTAAAATAATAGGGTGTTATATTGGTTTCGCATAAAAGGTTACCAAGAAAGAGTCGAGGTCAAGGGACCTATAGGCGGAAAAGGGGGGGCCGTGAGACGATTGAATGAGTTGCCGAACACAAACCGCGCGGTCTACCCTGCAACAGCGTGCCCAGCCTGGGATTCCTCGGTACTTGTCGACGTCGGTACCGCTTGTAGCGCAGAAGAATTTGCACACGTCTATCTGCGTGTGCCTTCTGAGTACGGGCAGGCGATTTGGATGAACTGGTTTCACGCAATGCGCGATGCAACATCCCAGGTCACTCTCAGTGACCGTTCTACTTCAAGCACGAACACAAGGACTTCGGCTACTGCCGAGCGTCGTGCTGTCTCGAAAGCCCCAGGTGCGTTGGTGATTGGCGTCCCCTCACGCACCTGGGGTTCTTTCATGTCTGCGGTGCTGCACGCACCAAAGCGACCAGACCGCAGGCCTTCGAGCCTATGCGGTGAAGTTGAAAACGCAACTAGCCGGAGGCAGTCGTGGGGAACAACTCTGCGCAAAATACCTATTCCAGCTGGGTAGAACAGGACACTCTCAAACGCGGATTCGCTGACCGCGAACTCGGGCGCCCTGTGGACCCTGCGTGCGGCCATGCCGCCCCGAACCCGGTCCGTCGTGCCACACCCCTCGCGGTGGTCGGCAACACGGTCCGTGAAGCGCCCACCCCGCTCCTCCCGCCCGGGGAGCGGGTGGGTGCACCTACTCCACGCTGCATTCCCTTGTTCGCGAGCGTGATTCAGTGCTCGGCGAGGACTCCCGGCACTGTCTGTGTGAGCGTCCCCATCCCCAGCTTTTCCCGCGTTTGCCCGATGGGCCACACCGTACTTCCCACTGCATCAACGGTATTCCGCCGTTTCGTGGACAAGCGTCTGCCCGCTTAGGGCGGCACCGCTTGTCGAAGCGAACCCTGTGGCCGCGTACGGGCCACCCTCAGTCCGCATCAATTCCCCGTATTTACAACCCAATTGGAAGGTTCCACACGATGAAGCATCACAAGTCCGGGCGCGGTAAGCATCGCGCAGTCAAGTCGTCCGCGGTGGCAGCGGGGACGTTCTCACTTCTGGTCGCTGCTACGTTCGCAAACGGTGGTCTCGCGGTCGCAGCACCGCAGCCCGGTATTACCGGCCCCGCACCGGTACAGCCCGGCGTGACCTCACCGGCGCCGTCGACGCCGACCGTTCCTGCACCGGCGCCGTCTGTTCCCGAGGCGCCGGTAGAGGCCTGGGTTCCGGTTCCGCCGCAGTACTCGCAGCCGACGAAGCCGATCCCGAACTGGGATTACGACTCGAATCAGTACGTGGCCCCGGCGACTCCGACGTACACACCGCCGATCGACTACTCGCAGATCCGTTTGCCTGCTGACCCGATCACGACGCCGACCGAGGTGTTCATCGCGCCGCGTAACACGGTGATGGTCGGAAACCTGCATTTCACTCAGCCGAACTGGATGAGTGACAACACTGCCGCCCGCACGAATGCCACCACGAATGCGGCGTTGGCTGCGGTCACCGACTTCTGGATCAGTCACCACATCCCGGCCGATCAGGCGCAGCAGCTCGCAGCGGCGCAGCTCGCCGGAACCGCTGGTGGGGCGATCATTGCGGCCGTGACAGCGGGCGGAACCGCCGCGACGTTGGGCGCCCTGCTGGGCGGCACGATCGGCGGCACGTCCGGCGTCGTGTTGGCTGCACCTGCTTTGACCCCGTGGGGCGTGATTCCGGTGGGAACGGTTGCCACGGCGGCCGGCGCTGCCATCGGTGCTGGTCTGGTTGGTGTTCCGGTGGGCTTGGGTGCCGGAATCCTCGGCGGCTTCGGAGGTTTCGCTCTTGCCACGGCCTACGGCGACGGCACGAACGGTGTACCCACCACGATCGACGTTCCGGACATCGACCAGCCTGCCATCACCACCGAAACGCAGGACACGCTCACCTCATGGGAGCAGTCCGGCCCAGTCGGCACCGCTGCCGCCACGTTCGTTCGTGACACGGCCGCGAATGCTCCTGTCGTCGACGCGCAGATCCGCAGCGCCGTCTCGTCCATTCCAGGCGGCGATGGTGTTGTCGCTGCATTCGACCAGGCAGTAAGTGATTTCCAGGCCGCGACAGAGGTTCCGGGTCTTCCGCTCGGGATGATCGCCGACGCTATCGGCGCCGGTATCCCCGCTGCTGCGTAGCACTCGCAGGCCGGGGCGGGCGTGCGCTCGCCCCGGCCCACTGCCACGGCTTGCCCTGTCGAAGAAGGAGTTTGGAAAAGATGCTTGGGCCGAAAGGATCTGACACCAGGTCCGCAGTGCGTAGTGCGACAGGTGGGACCGGCAGTGCGCCGCCGCGCGGGTCTCGTCTTCCGAAGCGCCCTCGTGTGCCACGCGCCCGAACGCCTCGACGTCAGGTCGCAGCGGTGACGGCACTGGCGATCGCGGTGCTGGTGTTGTTGGTCGGGGTCGTCGTGGGCGCTGCGTCGGTCATCGGCCGGGTTACCGACGACGAGCCGTCGAACATCAGCGAGATCGTCAACTCTGTTGCAACACCGTCGACTACACCTTCTCCGGAACCTGCCGGATGCCCTGTCACAGCCGGTGACCAGAGCAGCGGCGAGGGCGTGATCGCAGCGTTCGAGCATGCGTACTACTCATTGCGCTCGGCTGATGCGGTGATCGCTGTCATGGCTCCTGGGGCCGTGAGCTATTCGCCGGCCGAAGTGCAGGCAGGGATCGACTCGATTCCCGCAGGAACGACGTACTGCATGACGGTAACCGGCGTGACTGCTGGGACGTACGCACTGGAGCTGACCGAGACCAGGCCTTCCGGCAAGGGCGCTTCGCTCTTTCAGCGCATCACGACTGCCGAGATCGACGGTCGGCATTTCATCACGTCCATCACTGATGCAGAGGGAATCTGATGAACATCTCTTCCACCGCCCGCTTCGCGTCGGCGTTCGCCATCATTTCGACGCTGGTCGCGGGCCTCGCGGCCGCACCGCTCCTGGCCAACGCCGCACCGTCCGCTGCGGCGGGCTGCACCAGATACATCGGTGTCTTCGCTCCCGGAACGACCGAGACCCGCGCCGACGCCGATCCGTCGAAGCCTGCCGGAATGTTGGGCCAGGTGGGGGAGAAGCTCGAAACGATGTACGGGCCTAACACCTTCCGTGCCATCTATCCGTCGTACCCGGCCGAAGCGTTTTTGCAGTCCGGCATGACCTACTCGGCTTCGAAGACCGCCGGTGATCAGGCAATGGCGACCGCGATGGAGCAGTGCCCGAACTCGAAGTTCGTCATCGGCGGCTATTCACAGGGCGCGCAGGTCGCCAACGATGTCGCCGTCAACATCGGGGCAGGCAGCGGTCCCGTTCCCGCTTCGTCCGTTCTCGCTGCGGTCATGCTCGCCAATCCGAAGCTCGGCACCGCCGGTTCGCAGGTCGTCGGCCCCAAGCTCGACGGGCAGGGCATCGCCGGTCCGGCGGCGGAAGGCTACGGCGCTCTGTCGGGTCGGGTCTTCGACATCTGCCACCCGGAAGACAAGTACTGCAACACCAACACCGGCAAGGATTCGTTCCTGGCGTCGTTGGGACGAGTGCTTGCCAACCCGCCCGGAACAGTCGCGCCGACCACCGCGACTGCTGTCTCGGCAACAACGACTCCGGCCGTCGCCGGTCAGACCGCGATCACCCCGACTGACACGGTCGCGAAGCCGACGTCGACTCCGGCGGCCGCCGGAACTGCGAATACCTCGGCAGGTGCCGGAACCGCGAACGCGTCGGAGTTCTTGGGCGCGGTGACCTCGAACTACGGTTACGCGGATCTCGCGGCTGCTCCGGGGGCAGCGTCGGCGTTGGCGACCTCGGTGGACAAGCTGCAAAGCGCGGGCGCTCCCACCTCGACGTCGGCGGCGGTCGATGTCGCCGCGGTTCGTCAGCAAGCGCAACTGCTGGCCGGAACCTTCAAGCCGGTCCAACAGACACAGGCGTGGATGGCGGCGAACCCGGCCGCTCGCGACGGGTTGCGCAACGCTCCGGCTGATTCTCCTGAGGCCGCCACGAACTCGGTCGTCGACGTGCTCGACAAGGTCGACGTTTCGCAGGTTCTGGGTGCCGCTGACCAGGTGGTGACGTTGGCGAACAGCATCCTCTCGGGTGGTGGCACCGGTACCGGCGGCACCTACGCGGGCCTGACCGGTCCCGCACAGAGCTTGTCGAACGGTGTGGCTCCACTGGCGGATACACCGACCGATCAACTCACCACCGCCACGTCGATCCTCTCCGCGATCCAACCGGTGACGATCATCAATCAGATCCTCGGCGTCGTCTCGGGTGTGACCTCGGTGGATTACAACGCCGTCGCGGCCAACCTGCAAATACTTCCCGGCCATCTGTTGGCCGGCAACGTCAAAGAAGCGCACCGGGTCGCGGGGGAGCTGAACAACCAACTCTCGCCTTTGGTGAAGATGGCGGCCGGGGTCGATCTGAAATCGGTGTCACGGATCTTGGCACTGATCCCCGATCCGTCCGGCACAGCCGCCTCGGCGGCGCTGGTGGCGAACCTGCTGGGCAACGTCGACATCATCCGCCTCGCCCGCGACGTCGGGCAGCTCCAGGAAGTCGCGTGGCAAGTCGCCGAAACCGGGAACGTCCTGGCCCTCGGTCAGCTCCTCCCGATCGGTGTTGACCTGGCGAACGTCGCGCTCGGTGTCCTGACACCGGGGCAGAAGATGACCGCCGATCAGCTCCACGAACCGGCCGATTCGATGACCACGTTGATGGGTGCGCAGGCGCAGAACTCCGACTTCGTCGGTCTCGGTAACTCGGTCCTGGCGACGGTGACCTCCCAGGATGCGCAAGCACTGACCTCGGTCGTCGACGCCGGATTTACCGCCGCGAGTTTCCTCGGTTCCCGCGTTCACGAGTCCTACGGGCAGTGGTTGATCGACGGAAAGCGAACCGCTCTGGACGCGATGGTCGACATCTACCGACAAGCGATCGGCGGCTAGCGCCTGACGATGGATGAGCCGAAAACGCTCTTGGGCGAGAGCTTTTGACGTTCACCTGCCACTACTCGCACTCGCTCGCGGCCTCGCGGCCGCGATAGGTCCCCACACGTTGCCCAGGCGGGCACGAACGCGACACAACGACAAGGACACCGGCGATGGGTGATTCACCCAGCTCGAACAAGACCGGCCTCAAGGCCACTGGCGGCGTTATCGCCGCAGTGGTCCTGATGCTCGGTTTCGTCATGTTCGGTACCGACAACAACCCCAAAGCAAGCGTCGACTGCCTCCCCACCTCGTCTACGACCGGTTCGGTGGCACCGTCTCCGGGGACCACGACGCAGCCGCTCAAGGCCGGTACCTATCAACTGACGTCGGGTTTCGGTCCTCGCGGTGGTTCCATGCACCGCGGGACCGACTTCGCCGGTCCGCTCGGTACTCCGATTTATGCCGCTACCTCCGGTGTCGTCGCAGAGGCCGGCCCCGCGTCGGGGTTCGGGAACTGGGTCATCATCGACACCGACGTCGACGGGAAGCGGATTTCCACCGTCTACGGCCACATGTCGGCCGGGGCGATCAAGGTCAAGTCCGGTGATCAGGTCACTGCCGGTCAGGAGATCGCCGCTGTCGGAAATGAAGCCGATTCCTCCGGCCCGCACCTGCATTTCGAGGTGTGGGAGGGTGGCCGACTTCCCGACGGCGCCGGGACGCCGACCGATCCCGCACCGTGGCTCGCCGGTGCTGCCGAGCCGTCCGGACCCGCTCCCGCTCCCGCGCCCGGTACGGGTGTTCCGTCTCCCGCGATCGTCAACGCTGCCGCGATCACTCCACTTCCGGCAGGTGCCGGGTGCGGTGGGCCGAGCCTGGGCGGCGGGGGACTCAAGCCGGGCAGTGTGCCTGCGGAGTTCGAACCGTGGATCCTCAAAGCCGCCGGTACCTGCCCCGAGATCACCGCTCCGCTGCTGGCCGGGCAGTTCAAGCAGGAAAGCGGCTTCAACGTCAACGCGCACAACAACGACTCCGGCGCGGACGGCCCGGCACAGTTCCTTCCCTCAACTGCTGCACAGGAAGGCGTGGACGGGGACGGGGACGGAAAGCTCGACATGCGCTCACCGGCCGACGCTGCGATGTCGATGGCGTCCTACGACTGCAAGATGCTCGAGCTGACGAAAAAGGCGATGGCTGACGGCCGCCTGCACGGTGAGCTGATTCCGCTGACGTTGTCCATGTACAACTGCGGCCCGGGAAACACCTTGTCGCAGGGCCAGGTCTGCCAGAACGAGGAAACACGCGGCTACGTCAGCAACATTCAGAAGTTCGCGATCGAGGAATTCACCGATACGTCCGCCCCGGCGGGTCCGATTCCGGGTGGCCCGTCCACCGGCTCGGCGGTCGTCGATGCCGCTCTGCGGTGGCTCGGCACCCCGTATGCCTGGGGCGGCGGCGACGAGAACGGACCCACCAAGGGGATCAGCGACGGGGGAGTGGCAGACAGTTTCGGCGACTTCAACAAGGTCGGGTTCGACTGCTCTGGATTGGTGAAATACGCAGTGGCGCAAGCCACCGGCGGCCGAACGGTCCTCGCCCATTCAGATCAGATGCAGATAGGCGACTCTCGCGGAACCTCGATCACCAACCCCGCCGACCTGCGCCCTGGCGACATCATCCAACCCCACAGCGGCCACATCTTCATCTGGATGGGCGGCGGCAAGGTCGTCGAAGCTCCGCAGTCGGGCGATGTCGTCAAGGTCTCCGACTGGACCCCACCGTCCTCGGGATTGGCAGCGAAACGATTTGCCTGACAGAACAACCCAGACCAGAACATCGCAAGCCGATGACCACCCCGGAATGAAGTTTCACCCGAAGAAAGGTAGATCCGACAATGACGGCATCCGCAGCCACCGAATGGGAACAAGCCGCCGCCGCAGTGCGCGCCGCCGCTGACGAGTTGCGCACCAGCGACTCCTCTGCGATGCGGGCGTGGGCCAAGAGCAACAACCTGCTCTCGCGCAGCATGTGGCCGAAGGTCAAGCGCGAGTTGGTCAAGCAACTCGATCTCGACTACGACGTCCTCCGCGACGCGGAAGCGACCAAGCGCAAGAACGAGATCGCCGAGGCCGCCGCCACCGCACCGTTGGTGGAACTGTTCGCCGCCGGTGACGAGCGGGGCAGCTTCGCTGTACTCGGACCGGTCGACGACGCTGCCTGGTACGGGACATTTCACAAGAACGACACGGTCTTCAAGGAAGGCAACCAGCGCTCGGCAGACGACTCGGCAGCCGGTAAGGCGATATTCCTCGCCGGCAAAGCGCGTGAGGACGCGAACGTTCCCGCGGTGCGGTTGCTCCTGCACATCTCCAATCCGGAGATCGACGGCAACTCCCTCGCCGGCATGGCAGCCAAGCACGGTGTTGCACTCGACCTCGACATCACCGACAACAACCGGGCCGTGGACTGGTGCGAAGAGCCTGGTTACCAGGCGTGGCAGGCGATTCGGTTGTCGGATCTGTTCATCGAGGACGAGTCGTGAAACGCCACCTCGCCGCTGTCGCCGCTGCATCTGCCGTCGCTATTGCCCTGGCTGGGTGCTCGTCGGGCACGGAAGGCACCGCAACCGGCCCGTCCACCACGACGGGCGCACGGGCGCAGCAGTGGTCCCCGAACGAGACGTCCGCCGTCGAGCCCACACGGCCCGCGGCCACCGTTCCGGAACACGCTCCCGAACAGGTCGCCATCGTGGACCGCAGCGATCCGGCTGCCGTCGCCGACGCCGTGGTCACCACTTGGTTCACCTGGAATACCGCTGACGATCGCGGACCCAACGACGCGGCCGCCCGCACCGGCGACCTGCTTACCGAACGCTTCCTCGGCGACGTCACCGGGACCACCCCGACCGGAAGCCCTGGCGGTCAGTGGCTCGAATGGGCTGCGAAGGACGCGCAGGTCTGGCCGACGGTCAGCTCTGTACCGAACCAGGGCGCCGTGGACACCGCGACTGCGGTGCACCGGATGTATCAGGTCGAACAGACCGCGATCGCCGCTGACGGCTCCATCGCCGGCGTCGACACCGTCATCGTCGCCGTCCTGGTCGTCAGCCGCGGCGGCCTGTGGGCCGTCGACGACCTCAAAAAGCTATGACCAGCGAGAAGAACGTCCCCGGAACCACCCCCGCCCCGAAAGGAACTCCCGTGAGCACTCCTGACCCCTACGAAACCCAGAGCAGCTACGACGCCGAGATCCCGGTGAATCTGCGCAGCCAACGTCTGCGCCGTCAGCCTGCCCCCGCTCCGGAACCGGCGCCGACCGAGTCCGTCGAACCTGATCCTGTGGTCGACGAGACCGACACCGAAGCGCTCGACGAAGTCGACGCCGGTTACGCCGATCCGTACGCGGTGGGACAGGACGCGCTCGCCGCGAACGAAGAACCAGCCCCTCTCGCCGAGGTCGGATATGCCGGGCGAAGGTTCGAACGCGCGGGAAACGACATCGACAACAGCCCCGCGACCTGGGGATGGCGTGGCCGCGTCAATGCTGCCGCAGGAATGAAGATGGCGCCGAAGCCGGATTCGGCGGAAGTACGGTTCCGGCAATCGGTCACCCGCATTCAACAGACGTTGCCCGGTTGCATGGTCGTCTCGGTGATCAGCCTCAAAGGTGATGCCGGGAAGACCTCGACGACCATTGCCCTGGCGAACACCTTCGGCCGGCATCGCGGTCACGGCGTCGTCGCGTGGGATGCCAACGAATCCACCGGTTCCCTCGGAGACCGCGCCGCCCGCACCACCGATCCGGAGCTCGGTCCGTGGGACGTCCTCGAGAACGCCCACGCGCTCGCGTCATCTGATGCCGTCTCGGGGGAGCTGGGTCGCTACCTGCGCTTGCAGCCCACACACGATGAGGTCCTGGCGGCCGACATCTCCACCACGCGAGATCGAGGGATCGGCTGGGACGAATGCGCCGCCATCATGGCGGTGCTGCGACGGCATCGGAATCTGATCTTCGTCGACACCGGCAACAACCCCGTCGCCCCGAACTGGCTGTGGGCGGTGCAGCACTCGAACCTGCTGGTCGTACCGCTGCCGCTCCGCAGGGACATGGCGAAGATGGCGTTGCAGATGCTCGAAGGAATAGCCGATCGAGGGTACGGACATCTGGTCCGCTCGGCGATCATCCTCACCGTCGTCACGCCCGGATCGGACCCGAGCCTGGAAGCGGACATCGAGGAAGAGTTCGGCCGACTCGGCGTCACGAACATCATCCGAGTGCCGTACGAGCCGTCATTCGCGACAGGGGAGCGCATCGTCTACGACCGACTCCTGCCGTCGACGACCGAGGCATACACCAACGTTGCCGCCGAGATCGCGGATTCCCTCGCCGCGAGTGTGTACGGCCGCGCCGCCGAATACGCCGACGCGTACGTCCCCGAACAGATCCGTCGACCACCGGAAGCGCCGCGCCGTGCTCCTGCGCCGCGCGTCGCGGCGTACCGCGAATTCGACCCTGAGCGATACCGCGAACCAACACCCGAACCCACCTCACCGAAAGGACGTTTGCGATGAAAACCGTTACTGCACAGGCTGGCTCAGCAACATCGGCTACCACTTACTCGAAGGCGCCGCTAGTGCGGCGGGCATCCGCTGTGGCGATCACTCTTGCCGCAACCGCGGTCGTGCTCCTGCTCTCCGCCGGCGCCGCCAGCGCACAAATCCAGAACCCCATCGACGGAGTCAAGCCGGATCTCAGCGTCTTCGGGCCTGCATTCAACAACGTGTGGGTTCGCGTCATCGGCGGAATCTGGGCCGTTGCGCTCGGTGCGAGCGTGGTCAAACTCATCATGGCGATCTACAAAATGCGCTCGATGAAGGCCGCCGGAATGCCGGCGGAAATGGCCGACGCTGGTCAGGACTTCAAAGTCGCCGGTATCGCATTCGGATGCCTGGCATCGGTCGGCATCATCACCGGCGCGATTCTCTTCGTCGTCGGCGGCTAGCCGACGCATCCCCTGCGTACTCCTTTGCTTTCCAACGCTTTTAACGAGAAAGAGATCTGATCATGGCGAAAGATTTTTCACAGGTGGGATCGGGCAGCGGCCCGTCCTACGCGACCGGATCCCCGAGCAGCGGCCCGGCATCCGGACTTCCGATGTGGGTGAAACTGGCGATCGGGTTCAGTGTGCTCGTGCTGATCGTCGGTATCGTGGCGATCTTCACCTCGGGCGGTGACGATGACTCCAATTCCGGCGCCGACGCGATCCGCGCCGCACACGGACCGACCACCACGATCGACGGCGTTCCGGCCGGATACACCCGCGATCAGGCCGGGGCGCAGACCGCGGCAGTGAACTTCAGCCAGGCGAACGGGCAGACATACCAGGGCCGGATCGACGCTGCGAAACTCCGGGAAGTCGCCGTCTCGTCGAAGGCTACCGACGCTCTGAACACCGTCATCGACGTCTCGAGCGGCCGCACCGACTTGGGGAAGACCGTCAACAACGTGCCGCTGATCGTCACCGTCACCGACTTCACCCAGGATTCGGCCACCGTCTCCGTGTGGGGCATGGGAGTCAGCCAGAGTCCGGTCAGTGAGGGGAGCGACAAGGTCGGCATCCTGACCGTCTATGGAACCGACACGATCACCGTGGTCTGGGAAGACGGGGACTGGAAGGTCCAGGACTGGAAGTTCGTCACCGGCCCTTCCCTCGAAGATGCGCAGTTCCCCGCTACTGATTCGCCGCTCTCGAAGCCCGGCGCGAACGGCTTCTACACGTTCTACGTCAACTAGAAAGGGGGCCTGACTGATGTGGCGCAAACTAATTCTGACCGCGGTCGTGGCATTGTTCGCGATGCTCGGACTGGCGTTGCCGGCGGCAGCGCAGCCGACGGCTGTCCCCAACACCGACCCGGCTCCCGGCGTGCAGAATGCCACTCAGTCGGGCAAGGAACTCCCCAAAGGATTTCCGGATGATCTGAAGAAATTCGTCGCTGGCACAGACGAATTCAAATCCGCCTCGTGGTTCACCGGAGTCTGCAAGGACAAAGGCGGCGACATGGGCCAGTACTCGACACAGGTCATGCACAACGAAAACCGGTTGATGTACTGGACGGCAAAGGAATCCGAGCGGATCGCCGCGTGGGCACCGCAGGTGATGATGTCGAAGAACCCGGCTCTGATCGACGCCCTGGTCGCCGCCGGCGGCGCCGGTACACAGATGTCCGGTGTGGACATGGGGGTGGAGGCCAACCAGAAGGCCGCCCTGAGCATTACCGACGAGTCGATCCTCAAGGGTGTCTACCCGAACACCTACCCCCTCAATGAGGCTGCGGACATGTACCCGCCGTCTCCGACGTGTGCGGACGATCTGGCCCGGTGGACAACGAAAACGACGACCACCTGGGGATTCGAGTGGAGCCCGACACCGGATGCGGCCTCGCTCGCGGTGATGAAGAAGCAACCGAACGCCGACAAGGTTCCCGATGCTGCGTGGACTGCTCCTTGCGGCGGCGGGGACGTTCCGAGTGTTCTGTGTATGCACGCGATGTTCGTCAACTGCGAGCGCGCAACGGTTCGCGAAGACGTCGCCGCCTGCACGGAATGGAACACCAGGGTCGGAAAACTGTTCGGCGGCACCATGAACTGGATCGACCAGAACACCAGTTTCAGTGATCGCCTGGGCGAGACCCTGGGCGGGATGATGAAGGCGACGCCGGCCTATATGGGCGGCAAATACATCGTCGACAGCTACACGTGGGCGTGGGATACGTTCGGAGCCCCGCTCGGTGACCTCATCGACTTCGTCAAGGACCCGTCCGACGTGATCGACTCCTGGGCGAACAAACTCAAAAGCAGCGCCATCAGCACCACCAACTCGGTGCTGACCGGCCTGGCCGGAATCGGTGAGTTCGACCCAGCCCGTGCCGAATTCGTCGCCGTGTACGCGGTCTCGACCGGTATCGGTTTGTTGGTGTTGGTGCTGATGACGATCCTGGCGATCTACAAATCCTCCGACGGCGGCATGACCGGTGAGGAGCTGGCCAAGTCACTGTTCGGGTACATGCCGGCCGGAATCATGCTGATGATGTTCGCGCCCGCCATCGCACAACTGCTGATCTCCCTGATGCACGAGATGTCACTGGCACTGGTCGACTGGATCGGGACGAGCACCGATGAGGTCATCGGCAACATCTCCTCGGTCCTGGGGTCCCTGACCGACTCCACCCTCGTCGGCGGCTCGATCGCCGCGATCGTCGGATTCGGATTGATGTTCCTCGGCGCGATGGCGATGTTCTTCGGATTCTTGATGCACGCAGCAGCATTGCCGATCCTGGCGGTCGTGTGCGGCATCGCCTTCGGCATGTGGGTCCATCCGACCTGGCGCAAGAAAGCCCTGCGACCGGTGATGATGTTCATCGGAGTGGTGCTCTCTAAGCCGCTGATGTTCCTGATCCTTGCCGCAGTCTTCGCAGTGATCAACATCGCCGCGAAGGGCTCGATCGCCGACGACGGCAAGCTCGAATCCCTCGGCCAACTCTCGTTGATCGCGGTCTGCTTCGTGATCATCGGCCTGGCGCCGTTCTCCATGCTCAAGTACTCGCCGATCCTGCCGACCTCCGCCGATTCGGCGGACTTCGGCGGTGGCGGATCTCAAACCGGACAGACCATCGGGTCAGGCGCGCAGATGTTCCAGCAACGTGCAGGCGGTGGAGCCGGTGGGGCCGGTGCGCACAACTCCGAAGCTGCCGGATCTCCCGGACGTCAGATCGAAGGCGGTCCGGTCCGCGGCGCCGCCGGAAACTACGGAGGATCTTCACCCGCGCACGAGAGTTCGGCGTCGAGCACTCACGCTGCTGCATCCGGTGGCCACGGCAATCACCAAGGGGGTGGGGCAGCGACCGCGGCGAAGTCGGCAGGCAAGTCCGGGGGAGCGGAGTCGAAGTTGATGGCCGCAGCGGGCAGCACCGTCGGATTGGCGGCCGGAGCTGCCGTCGTGGCAGCACCGATTGCCCTCGCTGCTGCCGGGGCCGCGATGAACAAGGCCGGATCGGCCGCGCAGAGTGCGCCCGAACATGCGGATGGAGAGAACTGATGAGTGAGCAACGTACAGCGATCCTCGGACGCCAAATCGCACGTCGCGGGCTGTTGCCGTTCCCCGAACCAGTGGTCGCCGCGTGGGCCGGAGCAGTGATCGTCGCGGTGTTCTTATTGTTCGTCGTCGGACAGAACATCTGGGTACTCGGGTTCGATGTGCTGCTTCTTCTCGGGGCACTGGTGTCCACGACAGACATCAACCACCGTGAGTCGTACGCGAGCCGCAAAGCGAAAGCGATCCGCAACAAGCAGCGACGCAAACGCGGTGAGCACGTCTGGGTCTCGCCGACCGACCCGAACTACGGCGACCCGGCAGTAGACCCGGGATGGTCGAACCCGCCGCCGCTGTACCGGACGGCACCAGTGGATCTGATCGGTACCGGTCTCGACGATCTGTTCGTGTTGGAAACCCGCTCACCTGGCGACAACGACCAGTACACGGTGCTGATCGCGATGCAGGGCCTCGCCGAAGGATTGCGCGGCGACCAGGCGTGGGCAGTGACCTCGGCCGCGTTCGGGCGCACTCTGGCCGGGTTCGCGAAACGCTCCTCGTTCGTGCGCGGAATCGAACTGATGAATCGGTCGGTGCCGGCGGACATGACCCCGCACGAGACCTGGATGGAAGCCAAGATCGCCGCCGGGGATCCGGCCATGCAGATCCTTCCGGCGATCCGCTCGTACGGGCAGCTCATCGACCGGGTGGAGCCGTACTCGGAAGGGCACTACTCGTACGCCGTGTTGATCTTCCCGAAGTCCACAGCTCTGCTGATGGAAGGTGCCCGGCTCGCCCGCCGTAAGGGTGCTGAGACCATCGCCGGTGTCGCGCAGGTCATCCGCGACGAAACCGAACGCGCCGTGGCATCGCTGACCCGAGCGGGTATGGGCCGCGTGCAGGTCTACGGCGAACAGCGCACCTGCGCGGTCATCCGCTCGTGCCAGGACCCGAGCTTCCCGCTCGATGCCCACAAGGGTGTCCGGTGGGACAACTGCTGGCCGTCCTACGTCGGCCGGGAGGAATCGGTCGAGGTCGCCGGCAAGTGGAACACCCGAGTGGGCACTATCCCGCCGCGAGCTATCGAACCGGTCGAACTCGGTCCGTTGTGGCTGGCGGACCTGCTTACCGGTGTCGAACCGGATCCGGGTGACGACGAGATCGCCGCCGCCCCGACGATCCGGACGGTGATGGTGCGGATGGACTTCGTCGAAGCCGCCCACGCCCGCACTGCCGCCGTCAAAGACGTCACTTCGGACCGCGCACAGCAGATCCGCGAAGGCCGAAAGGGCAAGGTCACGGACGGATCGTCGGAGGTCGCATCATCAGAGTCCGCGCATCGGCGCTCCGACCTCAAACCGGGCAGCGGCCACCACGGAATGATCTATTCGCTCGCGGTGTCGGTCACCGGACGCGGTGAAGACGATGCCCTGCGTGCGTGCACTCGCGTCGAACAGGCTGCCGCGGACTGCGGTATCGGCGAAATCGAATGGCAGGACAACCGCCACGACGTCGCCTCCTTGCTGACCCTCCCGCTCGGCCGCGGACTCGCGGCCACCAAGTGGACCCGCGCCAAGTAGCGAGCGAAGGACACCTCATGACGAACACACAGCAGCGCACCGAGTACCGACGCGGACACAAGAAGACCAGCCGATGGTCTTTCGCGCCCTCGCTCGGAAAGAAGAAGGTCCGGATCGAGAGTCCGGAGGAAACCGCGGCTATCGACGCAACGATCGACGCCGTGGTCGCTTCGGATCGGATCACCGTCCGGCGCCAGCCCCCCAAGCGCAACAAATGGCTGGACCGGTGGGGTTGGTACGAGATCCGCACCGAAGGTGCCTGGACATCCACCCGCCAAGGTGAAGCCTTGAACCTGGCCACGATGCGCCGCTCGGTCCGTCACGAGGGCCTGATGACGGGGCTGAACAAGATCAGCCAGACGATGGAGATCGTCGACCCGTTCGAGCTGTACGGAACGGAAATTGAGAACATCAACATCGCCGTCATCGGAGACATCGGCAAAGCGAAGTCCTCGCTCATCAAAACCGCATTCTGCCTGCGCCAACTCGCCCTGCCGAACCGACAGGTCGTGGTCATCGACAAAAAGCGCCAAGGAAACAAGGGCGGCGAATACTCCGGAATTGCCGACTCTGTCGGTGCTCGGTCGATCCGTTTCCACGCCGGCGGCGCCGACGGAATCGGAGTCCGCCTCAACCTCCTGGACCCCGCGATCGCCAGCGGAATCGAACGCACCGACGGCCTCGCCCCGGCCGGGCAGGAAGCGCTCGTCGGCGCCGTCATCGAGGACACCATCGGCCGCCCATTGGTCGAGAAAGAAGACGCTGCACTGCGTTTGGCATTGCAGGTCGTCAACGAACGAGCTGCGAAGGAAGGACGTGAGCCGATTCTGCGCGAGCTCGCCAACGAACTACTCGAATCAACCCCCGGTAGCGGAGCGACATTCGGGCAGCTGTGGGCCGAGGACGCCAAGCGCTGGGGCCTGACACCAGGTCTGGCGCTGCGCAAGCTGTGCGAAGGCGACCTCAAGGGCCTCGTCGACGGCGCCACCTCACCGGAGGTTCGCGAGGCACTCGAGCACCCGTTCGTGCACTTCGACGTCTCCGCACTGCCGAACAAGGGGCCCGCGTTGCGGGTGATCATGACCGTGATCAACACCTGGCTCGCGAACGTGCTTGCTTCCCGGTCCGCACAGCACATGCAGACCGTGTTGATCGTCGAGGAAGGATGGCACGTAGCGGACGGATCGACCGGAAAGGTGTTCCGCGAGAACATGAAACTCTCTCGCGGCCTGGGCCTCTCGACCTGCTCGGCGTTCCACCACATCTCCGACCTACCGACCGATTCCCCTGCCCGGGCGCTGATGAAGGAAGCCGGAATCGTCTTCCTCTACGGGCAGGACCGAGTCGAAGACGCCGAAGAAACCGCGCGCATGTACCACCTGCCGCCCGGCTCGACCGAAATCATCATGTCCCTCGCCAAAGGCCACTGCCTCGTCAAATACGGCAGCGCCGATCCAATCCTGCTCCAGCATGTGCGTTCGGACATCGAAATCACGCTCACCGACACGGACGAAGTCATCAAGGGAGAAGCGGCATGACCACACAGCGCCCTACCAAGCCGATAGTGACACCGGGTTTGATCCCGCTGGCCGCGACCGCGCTCGCCGTGGTGCTGAGCGTGGTCGGAGGCGGATATCTGTCCGGGGTCTTCGCCGGCACCGGCGGCGCCTTGCCATCCGGGATGTACGGAGTGCTCGACGTGTTCACAGGGCTGTTCCTGCATCCGGCCGATCCAGCGCTGGCCTGGCCGGAAGGCTCGCGTCCGGGCGGTCCGGTCCTGACGTGGGGATGCATCGCCGTCCTGGCGGCATTGTGCCTGTGGCTGGGAATGTTCATCTCGTCGAAGATGACGATCCGCCGCGCTGCACGCCGGGTTCGAGAGTCCGGTTTCGCGGACCGCACCGAACTTGCCCGCGCCGGCGTCAGCGAGAAGGCTGCGGTACGTAAAGCGAAAGCAACCCGCCTCTCACTCAAGGATGTTCCGGTGCGCCGCATCGCCGCCGAGACAGAAACCACGAAGATCGCCACCCTCTACAACGGCGGTGACGGCGTCTACTTGCAGTACCGCGACGGGCTGACCTGCACCGGACCGACCGGCGCCGGTAAAACATGGCGCGTGTGCTGGAAGGGTGTCACCGACGCCGTCGGCCCCGTGGTTGCCACCTCGACCCGCGGTGACCTGCTCCGCTCTACATGGGCAGAACGCAGCGAAGTGGGCCGCGTCGAGGTCTTCGACCCGGAAGGGTTGACCGCGATCGCCAACCCGATGCGGTGGTCGATCCTTGATGGATGCGATGACCCGGAAGTAGCCAAACGACGGGCAGAAGCGCTGGTCCAGGCCATGCCGATGGACGACACCAGCAACGCCGGCTACTGGAACGGCAAAGCCGCGATGCTCATGCGCGGCTACCTCTACACCGCGGCCGTCAAGAACAAGGACTTGATGGACCTGCGGATCTGGGCGTCCTCCCGCAACGTCAAACTGGTGCGCGACGTCCTGAAAAAGGATCTGCCGGACTGGCACGCCGAACTTGGCCAGGCGTTGGACTCGAAGTCCGACTCCTCCGACGACGTGGTCAGCGCATGTGCACGGTTGCTCGAGCCGTTGGCGTCCCCGAAATTGATGGGCGCAATCAACGTCCCTCGCAGCGAATCCGCTGATCTTCATGCGCTGATGACCGAAGGCAAGAACACCGTCTATCTCGTCTCGGAAGGACACAGCGCATCGGCGGCCGCGTTCACCACCGTCCTGTCCGCCGAGCTGTATCACGTGGCGAAAACGCATGGCCTGACCAGGCCGGACGACAAGATCGACCCTCCGCTACGGATGGTCCTCGACGAAATGAACAACGTCGCGGCGATTCCGAACATGCCAGACCTGATCACCGACTCCGGCGGCCGCGGAATCCAGATCTGGGCGCTCGTGCACAGTGCCTTGCAGAACGAGAAGCGCTGGGGCCGCATCGGCGGCCAGCGACTCTCGACTGATTCGCCGGCCCGTATGTACTTGCCGGGTCTCGGTGACGAAAGCGAGTTGGCGGCACTGTCTCGGCTGATGGGTAGCCGTGACGAATACATCAGCCACGATCCGCGTTCGGCTCCGCGTTCGGTGCCGGTGATGGCGCTCAACGAGATCCGTGAGATGCCCGAAGACCAAGCGCTGATGATGTTCCGCAACGCGAAGCCGATGAAAGTGCGTCTGCCCTCGGTGTGGGATGTTCCCGACCTCTCCAAGCGGGTGCGGGCCAACCAGGCGGCGTTCGACGACTTCTGCACGAAAGGCAGCCGATGAACGGCGACTCGATGACCCCGGTGTGGGAGCGGGCCGATCACTGGATCTCCGGGGACTCCGCGCTGTGGATCTTTCGCAGCACCAACGGGGTGTACGAGCGGCCGATCATCATCGTTTCGCCGGCCGGCGCCATCGTGTGCGATCCGGAAGTGACGTACAACGGCGGAATCTTCACGCTCTCCGAAGGCTTCCGCGATGTGCGGCACCGCAGTTCCTGCGAATTGTGCACACCCTCGGTGGAGGCGTTGCGCAGGCGCGGTGAGCACGCTGCCGTGTCCACCTGGGATTCTCGGGAAGGCGGTGGGCGGTGAGTATTCCGGTGTACAACCCTGGTCCTGTCGATTGGTTGCACCTGGACCGGCTCGCGGCCGCCGAACTGTGGGTCGAACTCCGCCCGTGGGTGGAGCATCTACGTCGGCGCTATGACCTGGGAAATCAGATCCTCTCGTGCTGGTTCAAACACGATCCGCTCGTCGAGGAGCTGACAGCGGCGATGTGGGCGCATCGTGAGGTGTACCAGCAGCTGAGCAAGAATCCGTACCACGGAGGAATGGCAGCCTGGCACTACCAAGTGCTGTGGCCGCTCGTTCAGCGCATCCCGACGATGGCCGGCTTCGAGGAATGCCGCAGTGGAGTGTGCGGCTACGAACCCGACGAACCCGAGATCGCGGACGACTTCGCCGAGTTCATCGCTACCGACGCTGACCGACGCACCGAACCGGAACCGGCAGCTGAGTCAGCCTCGTCGACGAGCGTGCTGACGATGGATCAGGTTCTCGAGATGATCGACAGCGGTCGGGCATCCGCGGAAGATCCCGCCGACGATTTCACGGCCGTCGACATCGACGGTGCCCGTTGGGAATTCGACGACGATACCGAAACGTATCGGCCCGCCGAATAGCCCTTCACAAGCCGAAGTATCAACCGCCGCACCCTTCGGGCGGTCTCGCCCACCGTTCGAGAATGCGGGTGGCGGGTGGTTGATGCTTCTCGTGCCCGTCACAGTCGATGTCCGCTGGTTGTCCCGCCTGGGATCAGCGTGACGCGACTATGGCGGGCACACCATTCACTGCGCGATTCGCGCTTCACATGGCCATGGCCCGTCGGCCCAGCGCTCCGAAAAGTCGACTTCACCGGCTATCCGAGGCACCTTCCATTGAGTCGTGGACTTGCGCTAATGCGCGACCCTATCCATAATGTGAGTGCCTGGGGCAGTAGCCGCAGGAAGTGGTTCGTGTAGGAGGTCTCCGAGGCGTAAGCACCCTTACGGGCAGCCTCAATTATGGTTTCCAGCCTTGCGCGCCCATGCAATCTCAACCGTGACCCCCACCGCCGGTGGGGGTCACGGTTTTATGTCACCGGTATGACCGTGATACGCGATGCGATCGCCTTCTTGACACTTCCGCCACGTCCCCATGCCCAGGCATGGACATCCGGTAGCCACAGAAGAGGATTCGATGGCGAGTCGAATCTGTACTCGAACGGCGGGTCGGGAAGCGTACTTCGGATCAGCCGCCGATCGTCTCGGTCTTGTTCGCAGGTCTCGATGACTACGTTTGCAACGGGCATCTGCGCGAGGTCGATGACCGCCGCCGCGAGCGTTGCATCTCGTGCTTGTCGATCAGTTGCCTTACGGGAATCCATGACGTAGATCCGAGATACGGCCTCCAGCTTGGCCACTCCGGAGACAATTCTGGGTCCGTACTTGTTACCAACAGCTGACATGTGGATACGAGAGTGCCCCTGCGGGCGCAAAGCATTGAGCCCAACCCGGAGTGAGCTCAAATCACCGATCGCGACTGTGGCGACGCACAAGGCGTAGCGGCCTCGCTTCGACTCGTCTATGAATGCGTGAAGACGGTCGCTAGTGGATGTTGACTCGACCATGTCGCGCTGGCCGGCCCGCTCTCGTTTCTTACCCATGGGCGAATCTAAGCCTCTCCGGGAGATCGTTGTCGCGGGACGATTGGGTGCCTACTGGCAAACCATTGGGTAGCTACTGGCGGGACGTATCGTAACAAGTTACTAGTATCCGTATATGCTGCCAGCAGAGACCCTGCTCCGACCTACCCCATGAGGGAAAATGCCGAAACTTCGTGTGTTCCCCATAGGGACATCAGCCGCGGACATAGAAGCCTCCGTGGCGAAGAGCCTGGAACAAAGTAAGTACGCGGAGCGTCGTCGATTAACCCTGGAGGGTGTGCGCGCCAAGAGGCTCGCGGAGCTGAAGGCTCGCCAGGAATCGATAACCCGGGCCACTGCGTTGTATGCCGAACTCGATTCCGGGGATCATCCCGAGGTGCGGATCCGGTCGTCATTTATTCGACTGGACAAACGACGGGCGCCACGCGATTCCTCACAGCCCTATGCCTCAACGAGAGAACGCGACCTCAAGACTCGCCCCCCGCTGACCAAACTGATCCATCGGCCCAGCAACGCACTTGCTGTGCTGATGACAGCTTTTTACGTCGCACACCTCGAAAATGAGCCTGGCAAAAAGGTCGTCAACAACCGGCGCAACAACTTCGCCGATGGGTGGTCCGATCTCAGCGGGCTCCTCGACCCGGCCGCCACGTCGAAGGAGAACAATCTCCGGGCTACCCGGGCTCTTGGGAAACTTGCGGATTGCAACTTGGTCGCCATCGGCAAACCTGGCACCCGGAATCGGTTCGAGAACTTCCAGCTGAAGCGAGAGAACGGTCGAGGAGACAAGAACTACAAGGTTCCCGGCCTATCGCTGGCGGGCAAGGAGGCGCTGGTCCTACCTGCACAATTCTTCTACTACGGGTGGCACCTCGTGCTGACCCAGGAGGAGCTCGCCACATTTCTTGTGATCGCGATGGACTCGCAACGTCACCCTTGGCGTCGATCGACACAGGTCGAAGATTTGGGGATTGGGCTGTCTCGAACAGTTCGATGGGGCGACTACGGGCTAGCTGGCGAAGCGTACGGGTCGATCCACGAGTTGCAAGAATTCGGGTTGATCGATGTCATCGATCCGATGCCCGGCCGCAGGTCCGGAAAGATCAAGAAGCCGAAGAAGGCTGACATGCGCGCCTATCGGCTGATCTGGCCGCCGGAGGACTGGTCCACGACTGCCGATATCCCGGGTCCAGCTGTCGACGTAGTCATAAAATGCCTTGAAGAGAGCCCCGCTCCACCCCGCGCGGTCTGAGCGATCTCGTACAACCACATTGGCCGCCTGCGCTCCCGGGGAATCTCTGTCCGTAAGGGCGGGAGGATTCAATCTGCGCTGTATGACTCACTAAACGATTCACGACACCGACTCGTTTGCTCCTGGCCGTCCCCTACGATCGTCCGATGCCTTGGTATCAGTCGGTCGGGATACTCATTGCCGGCGCATTCGCACTGCTGAGCCTCCCGAAGCTCCTGTTTGACACCTTCGACGCCGCGCCATTGCGTCGGCGGATGTTGTCGACGGCTCTGGCTGCCGAAAAAGCTACAGGGGAGGGTGCGAAGGAAATCCTGACCGCGCATTCTGAGGTCGTTGCGAACCAACTGGCCGCTACTCATCAGATCAGATACAGCCGCCGTGACAAGTGGGTGATCGGAACTTTGGCGGTAGGTGCTCCCACCTTGTGGGGAGTGGTTCTACTGATCTGGTGGCAAGGTACGGAGGTTCAAAGCGGATGGTCGACCGTAGCCATCTCCAGCACGTTCCTGGTCCTGTCGTGGCTGAATATCGTTACTGTCAACGTCGGATGAAAAGTGATCGGTGATCGTCGGACGAAAATTCACCACCCGGCTTGGATTTAGTCCCTGCTG